>CABUKB010000009.1 GCA_902492045.1 uncultured Oscillospiraceae bacterium
CCCCCAATCGGTTTTTATGACCGGTTGGGGGTTCTCTTTTTTCCGATTCCATGGGCGCCTTTTATGTCCTCCCTCCTTTTCTACTCCCTTTTTCCTTTTCTCTGTTCACTTTTTTTAAAAAATGGTGTATGATACATACAAGGCAACGGCCCTCCCGCTCAAATTTACAGATGGATTTGTATTGATTTGAGCCGGCGGAATTCAAGATGCTGGGAGAGAATGACAATGGGTTACGGTAAGCATACGGACGAAAAATGGCAGAAGCGGTGGGAGAAGGAACATCTTTATCGTTTTGATCCGGATAAGGATAACAAACTGTATTGCCTGGAGATGTTTTCCTATCCTTCTGGTGCGCAGCTTCACGTGGGGCATTGGTATAATTATGGATTGGCGGATATCTGGGCCCGTGCTAAAAAGATGCAGGGGTACAATCTTTTCCATCCCCAGGGATTTGATGCGTTTGGCCTGCCCGCAGAAAACTATGCGATTAAGACCGGGATTCATCCGAAAGATTCCACCTACCGCAACATCGAGTGTATGAAGGAACAGCTCGTGAAAATGGGCGCTTCCTATGATTTCAACTATATGGTGGTAACCTGCGACGAGGAATACTATAAATGGACGCAGTGGCTATTTCTCAAGTTGTATGAACGTGGGTTGGCCTATCGAGCCAAAGCGCCGGTCAACTGGTGCCCCTCCTGCAAGACGGTGCTGGCCAACGAACAGGTGGTGGAGGGGTGCTGCGAACGCTGCCACACCGAAGTGAAAAAGGAACATCGGACGCAGTGGTTTTTTAAGATTACAGACTATGCCCAACGTCTGCTAGACGGTTTGGAGGGCCTTCAATGGCCGGAAAAGACCAAAAAAATCCAAACAAACTGGATTGGAAAATCCACCGGTGCTGAGGTCCTGTTTCAGGTTAAGGACCGGGAGATTGTTTTGCCGGCCTTTACCACCCGTGTGGACACCATATACGGCGTGTCCTTTGTGGTACTTGCCCCTGAACGAGAGGGCGTGATGGATATAGTGACCCCGGCGCAAAAGGACGAGGTGGTCCGTTACATCGAGCAGACGAAGAAAATCAGCGAAATTGAGCGCCTCTCCACGGTTCGTGAACGCACAGGGGTATTTACCGGTTCCTATGCAGTGAATCCCGTCAATGGGGAAGAAATCCCGATTTATATCGCCGACTATGTTTTGGATACCTATGGGACCGGTTGCGTTATGGCTGTGCCGGCGCATGATGAACGGGATTTCGATTTTGCCACACGGTATCATCTGCCCATCCGCCAGGTCATCGCCTCCTCGGACGGAGAGCAGAAATTGCCGTTTTGTGCTTACGGCCGCCTGATCAACAGCGGGGATTATACCGGATTGAGCAGTGAGGAAGCACGGGAGAAAATCGCCGATTTCCTGGAATCCAAGGGGATGGGGGAACACAAGGTTTGCTATAGACTGCGGGATTGGCTGGTTTCCAGACAGCGGTATTGGGGCGCCCCTATTCCGATTCTTTACTGCGATCATTGCGGCGAGGTGCCGGTTCCGGAAGCGGATCTGCCGGTCAAGTTGCCCTATGATGTGGAATTTCGCCCCGACGGGGATTCTCCTTTGGCCCAATGCCCGTCCTTCATGAATACGGTCTGCCCCAAATGCGGCCGTCCAGCCCGACGGGAATCGGATACCTTGGACACTTTTGTGGATTCTTCCTGGTATTTCCTGCGTTATCCCGATAACCATAATCCTCAAAAGCCGTTCGACAGCGCCCTTATCAACCGTCTGTTGCCGGTGGATATGTATGTCGGTGGTGCCGAACACGCTGCCATGCATCTGCTTTACTCCCGGTTTATCACCAAAGTGCTGCACGATATGGGCCTGATTGATTTCGACGAGCCTTTCCTGCGGCTGGTGCATCAAGGGACCATCTTAGGACCCGACGGTAACAAAATGAGCAAGTCCAAGGGCAACACCATCAATCCAGACGATTATATTGAGCGGTACGGTTCGGACGTATTCCGGATGTATCTGGCCTTTGGATTTTCCTTTGTGGACGGCGGTCCCTGGAACGATGATGGGATCAAGGCGATCTCCAAGTTTGTCGGCCGGACCGAGGCGTTTGTCGATGCGTTCGTACAGGAGCCTGGAACGGCAGAGACGTATGGAGAAAGGGAGAAGGAACTGGATTTTGTGCGGCATAACACGCTGAAAAGCGTGGCCAACGACGTCGAGATCTTTCAGTTCAACACCTGCATTGCCCGTTTGATGGAACTGTATAACGCCATGGCAGCCTATAAAAACGGTCCGGTGAACAAAGAGTTTTTGCAAGGCGTACTGGACGATTTTGTACGGCTTCTCGCCTGTTTTGCCCCCCACTTCGGAGAAGAGCTGTGGGAAAAGCTGGGACACGACGCCTCCGTCTTTCATGAGCAATGGACGGTATATGATCCGGCCAAACTGGTACGGGACGAGATCGAGATGGTGGTGCAGCTCAACGGCAAGGTTAAGCTCAAAATGGTTTTGCCGAGGGATTTACCCCGTGAAGAGATCCAAGACCGCGTTATGCGGGATCCCAAGGTAGAGGCATTGCTGGAGGGCCGCCCGGTCCGCAAAGTGATCGTTGTACCCAACAAACTCTGTAATCTGGTGGTGTAATGGGATCTCCTATATGAAATGAGGAAATGAGGCAATGCCGAAATTATGCGATAAATGGTCAACCGCTTGATCGAAGCGATGGCGTTATGAATGCCAAAAGACCGGCACCCGGTGAAAGATGGGTGCCGGTCTTTTTTGGAATTTAACCGCGATCTTAGTCATCAATTCGTCACATTCAGCCCAAGCTTGCGACAGACGGGACCGAAGGGAAATGGCCGAGGAGTGATTTACAGCCTAAATCCGGATTTATACGGCTGTCCATGCCGAACGGGTTAGAAGTTTATCATCAATCGCTTCCTTCAACTTCGCATTGAAAGCGGCTTCATCTACTTCTTTTCCGTCCACTTCATAATAGGGGCAGGGATTCGGATCATTCTCAACCATCGGTTCGTCGCGGGCAAATAAGCTGGCTACTTCCTCTTTTTCCCCACTGGATTGATAGCGAAATAGGGTATAGTAGCGGCAGCCGGCATAATCGTATTGTTGTACGATCGTACCATCCTGAAGAGGGTAATCCCGACGGGTCATTTCCACCGTGTCATGATTCCAACAAATCAACTGCCCATCCTCATAATGAAACACGGCGTTATAGTTGCCTGGATTCTCCTTCCATTGAACCAGCAATTCGCTGACGCCATCTCCATCTAAATCCATCGTGGTATATTCCAATTCGCTGTTTGGAAGAATAAGGTCCGCCCATTCCTGACCCAGCTGAGTGTCCCCCAACAGGGAGATATCTCCCGAGAGCAGATTTGAATAGGCTGTCTGCGCTTTATCTTCGTCAGGGGATACGGATGCTGCAGGCTTGGCTGAACATCCAGCGAGTAATACCAAACAAGAAGTTATGAGTATGAGCGATTTTGGCAATTTCCCATGCAGACAGTTTAACCCGTTTGAATTCATCATGATTTTTCCCCTTTTGCTCATTCTCTTTCCACTCCTTATGTTGTTGGCACTTTTCCCCTTTCCTCATGCAGATGACGCGTGCAGATGAGGAATCCTATAGTGCTACTATCATAATATGGCGGTAAAGGGAGAAAATCAAGACAAAATTCGATATTTCATAATAACAGTTTTGTTACAATTGGGAGAACGGATCTATCAAATTCGAGAATAAAGGATTTTATCCCTCGCCAACGGGAGCGGTGCCATTAACGATGCCGATACCCGGTGAGGGACAAGTTCAAAAGTAAGAGAACTGCGGTATATGAGCTCACAAGAGATGAAAAAGCGCGACCAAGGTTATAAGCCTTAGTCGCGCTTTTTATCGGACGAATGTCATGGGGGCGTGGAATGCCGGTTCCATGTTCCGGAATCGGTCATCTCCGTTTTTCTTAATACATCCCGTCCATGCCGCCGGGAGCAGCCGGAGCCGGGGGAGTGGGTTCCTTCTTATCCGCCACCAGGGATTCGGTCGTCAGCACCATGGCGGCCACCGAAGCGGCATTTTGGAGCGCGGAACGGCAGACCTTGGTCGGATCAACAATGCCGGCAGAGAACATATCGACATACTCTTCCTTGGCAAAGTCAAAACCATAGTTGATCTTGTCGGCGGTCACAATCTTGTCGATGATGACACTGCCTTCCAGACCGGCGTTGGCCGCGATCTGGCGCAGGGGTTCCTCCAGAGCTTTTTTGACGATTTTGATTCCGGTCTTCTCGTCCCCTTCGGATTTGGCGACCATATCGTCCAGGACTTTGGAGGCGCTGATCAGCGCCACGCCGCCGCCGGCAACCAGGCCTTCCTCGACAGCCGCTTTGGTCGCGGACAGCGCATCCTCGATCCGCAGCTTCTTCTCCTTCATCTCGACCTCGGTCGCGGCACCGACCTTGATGACCGCCACGCCGCCGGCCAGTTTAGCCAGCCGTTCCTGCAGCTTCTCCCGGTCGAAATCGGAAGTGGTGGTTTCGATCTGGGCACGGATCTGCGCGACACGGTTTTTGATCTGTTCGCTGTCGCCCAAGCCATCCACGATGATGGTGTTTTCCTTCTGTACTTTCACCTGGCGGGCACGGCCCAGCATATCCATGGTGGTCTCCTTGAGATCGAGACCGAGTTCTTCTGAAATCACCTGTCCGCCGGTGAGGATGGCGATATCCTGCAGCATTTCCTTGCGGCGGTCGCCAAAGCCGGGGGCCTTGACCGCGACACAGGTAAAGGTTCCGCGCAGCTTGTTGACAATCAGGGTGGACAGCGCCTCGCCCTCAACATCCTCAGCGATGATGACCAGCTTTTTACCCGCCTGCAGAATCTGCTCGAGCAGAGGCAGGATGTCCTGGATATTGGAAATCTTCTTATCGGTAATCAGGAGATAGGCGTCATCGATGACAGCTTCCATCTTCTCGGTATCGGTGACCATATAGGGGGTGATATAGCCGCGGTCGAACTGCATGCCTTCCACCACTTCGGTGTAGGTTTCCGCCGTCTTGGATTCCTCGACGGTGATCACGCCGTCGGCGGAGACCTTTTCCATGGCTTCCGCGATCAGCTTGCCGATGACGGCGTCGCCGGCCGAAATGGTCGCGGCGGAGGCGATATCTTCCGAACCGCTGACCTTTTTGGAGTTCTTCTTGACTTCTTCCACCACCGCGTCTACAGCGGATTGGATGCCCTTCTTGACGCCCATGGGATTGGCACCGGCCGCGACATTCTTCATTCCCTCGCGGATAAGAGCCTGGGCGAGCAGAGTGGCGGTGGTGGTGCCATCACCGGCCACATCGTTGGTCTTGGTGGAGACTTCCTTGACGAGCTGGGCCCCCATGTTTTCAAACGCGTCTTCGAGTTCGATTTCCTTGGCGATGGTCACGCCGTCGTTGGTGATGAGCGGAGCGCCGAATTTTTTATCCAGTACGACGTTGCGGCCGCGCGGACCGAGGGTGATTTTTACGGTATCCGCCAGTTGGTCGACACCGGATTGGAGAGCCTTGCGGGCATCTTCCCCGAACAGAATTTGTTTAGCCATAACGGTTTACCTCCTACAATCTAATTACTCGACAACAGCCAGAATGTCGCTTTGCCGGACAATGGTGTATTCCACGCCGTCAATTTTAACCTCGGTGCCGGAATACTTGCTGGTGATGACCTTGTCGCCGGCTTTGACATACATGGTCACATCCTTGCCGTCTACGTTGCCGCCAGGCCCAACCGCCACGACTTCGGCCACCTGGGGTTTCTCTTTTGCGGAGCCGGCCAGAATAATGCCGCTCTTTGTCGTCTCCTCGGCTTCCACCATTTTGATGACCACTCTGTCCGCCAGAGGTTTCATCGTCATAACTTTCATCCTCCTTAGAGTCATGTACTAGATTTAGCACTCCGATGTTTTGAGTGCTAAATCTATTTTAGCCTGAAAGCTGGAAAAATCAAGAGGGTAAACCGCATTTTTACAAGATTTCATAATTTTTTTACAATTCCTATCAGGAGCGGGGCCTTGGAATGCCGGTGATACAAGGCCGCGCCCTCTCAATGGCGGCTCGGGTGCGGCGAATACGGCACCTGACGGATTAAGACCGGTAATACAGATAGAGTTGGCATTTGAGCATGCCGTTATATAGCTTGCGGCGTTTGTCCGCTTTTCGGCCAAATAAGGTTTCAAAATTTTCATGGGGGCTGATGATTCCATATGTCCAGCCTTTTTTAGGCTGAAACACCCGGCCCATGGTCCGGTAAAGCTCCTCTGCGGACCGAACGTCCAGCAGGCGTTCCCCATACGGCGGGTTGCAGAGGAGTACGCCGTTTTCCCCCTCGGGAACAAACGTCCCCAGATCCCGTACAGCAGCGGCGACACAATCTCCCACCCCTGCCTTGCCGGCGTTTTCCAGTGTCAAACGGACCGCCTCGGGATCGGTATCGCCGCCTGATGCCTGGAAGGGGCCGTCCTTTCGGATCTGAGTCTTTGCCCGGCTGCGCTCTTGCTCCCAGATATCAGGCGGAACGGAACCCCACCGCATCGCGGCAAACCGGCGCCGCAGCCCCGGCGCGATGCGTCTGGCCGCGAGTGCCGCCTCGATCAGCAGCGTACCGGAGCCGCAGCAGGGATCCACCACCCGTTCGGCCAGCCTTGCCCTGGCCAGATCCACCATGGCGGCAGCCAGGGTTTCCTTTAAAGGGGCGCCTCCCGCGTTTTGCCGGTAGCCTCGTTTGTGCAGTCCCGGGCCACTGGTATCGAGAAGCAGAGACGCCTCGTCTTTGAGCAGAGTGAACTGCACCTGCACCGGCGCGCCGCTCTCCTCAAACCAGGAAAGCCGATAAACGCTTTTCAGCCGTTCCACAATCGCCTTTTTGATGATCGCCTGGCAGTCGGGGACACTGTGAAGGGTGGAACTCAAAGACCAGCCTTTGACGGGAAACGCGTCTTTCTTTCCGATCCAATGTTCCCATGGCAGGGAACGGACCCCTTCAAACAGGGCCTCAAAGCTGGACGCATGAAAGCGGCCTATATGAATCTGGATTCTCTCGGCATAACGGGAGCCGATGTTGGCCCTGGCCAGCATTTCCGGTCCTCCGCTGAAAAGTACCCGTCCGTTTTGCACCCGGACATCCTGCGCCTCCATCCGTTTGAGCTCATCTCCCAGGATCCCTTCTATACCGAACAGGCAGGGCGCCGCGTATTCCCACTTTTCCATTCCGATTCCTATCCTTTCCAGGCATTGGCCCTGTGCGGGCTATGGGGTTCACCCGAAGTGTTGCCGCCGAAAGTTTTCAATGAAAAGGAGACGGCCGCGCCGCCGCGGCCGTCCTCTGCGATAGACGATCATTCCCCGCCGGGCTCGAGCAAACCGTAATTGCCGTCCCGGCGGCGGTACACCACATTGATCTCACCGGTCTCTCCATTGCGAAACATATAAAACTGATGCCCGATCAGATTCATCTGCAATATGGCTTCCTCAATGTCCAGGGGTTTGACGGGGAAGGATTTGGATTTGACCACATGAAACTCGTCTTCATCCTCTTCCGTGCCTCCGGCCTCCAAATCGTCAAAAGCATGCACCCGCAGCCGTTTTTCCAATCGGGTCTTATTTTTCCGGATCTGCCGGAGCAACACATCCATCAGGCGATCAACGGCTTCGTTTGGTTCCTCTGCCGCATCTTCTGCACGAATCACCATGCCGTTATAGCGAATGGTGATTTCCACCCGCATGAGGTTGCGTTCACTCGTGACGGTGACATCCGCTCTGGCGTCGGATTCGAAAAACTTGTCCAGTTTGGACAGCTTCGTCTCCGTGCGTTCCACAAAGGACGGGCGAAGAGAACATTTCCTGCCGGTCATCGTTACCTTCATACCATTCACTCCAATCCTTTTTCATGGGTTCGGGGAGCCCACGGCCGACAAATCCGCCGGGGATACGCCCCAATGTGAGTATACCAGCTTTTCCCATAAAAATAAACAAGGAATTGTGAACGTTTGAAGCCGGGCGGACTTTACAGAACAGCCGAGGCGTGTCTGGTCACATGACAACCCACGTTGACGGCCACCGGCAGGCCGGCGATATGGGTGGGATAGGTTTCGACCGACACGCCCAGGGCGGTCGTGTTCCCGCCGAATCCCTGAGGGCCGATGCCCAGAGCGTTGACGGCTTCCAGTGCATCCCGTTCCAGTTCAGCATAATACGGATCGCTGTTTGGGCGGTCGAGAGGACGGCACAAAGCTTTTTTGGCCAAGAATGCGCACATCTCGAAATCACCGCCGATCCCCACTCCCAATACCATGGGCGGGCAGGGATTGCTCCCGGCCTTCCGAGCGGCCTGTACGATACAGTCGAGTACCCGATCCCGGTCCGCCGCCGGGGTGAGCATGAATATTCGGCTCATATTTTCGCTGCCGAACCCCTTTGGGGCGACGGTGAGTTCCAGGCGGTCTCCCTGCGTCAGTTCGGTATGCAGCACCGCCGGGGCATTATTCCCGGTGTTCGTCCGGCGGAGCGGATCCTCCACGACGGAGCAGCGCAGCAGTCCTTCGGTATATCCTCTTGCCACCCCTCGGTTCACAGCATCCCGCAGCAGTCCCCCGGTGATATGCACCTCCTGGCCCACCCGGGCGAACACCACCGCCATCCCGGTATCCTGGCAGACGGGAAGGCTGAGTTCCTCGGCGGCGTCCAGATTCGCTTCCAGATCCCGCATGATTTCCCGGGCCAGAGGCGCGTTCTCCCGTTTCGCCGCCTGGCCGACCGCGCGGCAGATATCCGCCGGCAGATGCCGGTTCGCTTCGATACACAAATCCCGTACCGTCTGTTCAATGACGGTGACGTTTATATCCCGCATCGTTCTTCTCCTTTGTCGCCGCCCTGGTTTGGGCGCCTACCACTGATTTTCATAAGATTCGGTTTCCAGCGGCAAACACCGCCCTGGGTTTAGCCGTCAGGGTCAAGGGATCCCCGGGAAACAGCGCGAGATCCGCATCTTTGCCCGGAGTAATGGAGCCGGCCCGGTCGTCGATGCCGCAGATCAGGGCGGGCCACAGCGTCACGGCTTTCAACGCCGCCTCATGCGGCAGGCCTTCGCGCACAGCGAGCCCCGCGCATAAGGCGAGATATTGCTGAGGAATCACCGGATGGTCATTAATCAGCGCAATGTCCACTCCCGCCCGGTATAAAATCCCGGGATTCTCGGGGGTCAGGCCGCGGAGTTCCGGTTTGCTCCGGTCGCAGAGCAGGGGGCCGCAGAGTACCGGAACGCCTTCGGCGGCCAGAATGTCTGCGGCGCGGTGTCCCTCGGTCCCATGGACGATTACGGCATGCAGATGAAATTCCTTGGACAGCCGAATGGCGGTGAATATGTCGTCGAGCCGGTGTGCATGAAAGTGCACCGGCAGTTCGCCCCGGAGAACCGGCAGCAGGGCCTCGCATTTAGCGTCGTATTCCGGTTCTTCCGCGTCCGGGTCGCCGGCTGCCCGGTCTTTATCCTGCCTGTAGCGGTTGGCGGCCAAAAGCTGTTCCCGGATGACGGCTGCCGTGGCCATGCGGGTGACCGGGGCCTGGTTCTTGCCGTGATAGGTGGTCTTGGGGTTCTCACCGAGCGCCATTTTCATCGACAGGGGAGTGCGAATCACCATGTCGTCTATCCGGCAGCCATAGGTTTTCATGGCTACCGTCTGTCCGCCGATGGGATTGGCGCTGCCCGGTCCGGTGACGACCGTCGTCACGCCCGCCTCCAGCGCCTCCCGGAAACAACGGTCCTGCGGATTGATGGCGTCGATGGCCCGCATCTGGGGAGTGGACGGGTCGGTATCCTCATTTCCGTCGTCTCCTTCAAAACCCAGGCCGTCCTCCCACATCCCGATATGGGAATGGGCGTCGACCAGGCCGGGGAGAAGCCAGCCTTTCCCGGCATCCCATTCGTCCATGCCGTCTGCGGGCTTGTCCCTCATACGGCCGAGCGCGGCGATCCGC
This sequence comes from uncultured Oscillospiraceae bacterium, assembly GCA_902492045.1. Taxonomy (GTDB): domain Bacteria; phylum Bacillota; class Clostridia; order Oscillospirales; family Acutalibacteraceae; genus UMGS1623. The sequence continues at coordinate 10,039 of CABUKB010000009.1, forward strand.
CCGTCTCTGATTTCCACATAACCGTCTTCGATCACCGGGGCGTCCATCGGGAATACCCGCGCATGAATGATACGCATCCATCTGCCTTCTTTCATAGAAAGGGCAGGACACGCGGGAATTTCTCCTGCTCGCCCTGCCTGTCTGTCTGGCTTTGTTTATTTGGAACGGCGGGAGAATCCGCCGTGTTTTCCATCCACGGAACGTTTGAGATCCAACATTTTTTCGTCGCTGGTCTGCTTGAACCGGGACATCATATCCTCGAAACTGGCGCTTTCCTGCCGGGAGGGCTTCCATTCAAATCCCCCGGGGCGGCCGGGAGATACCGCACGAGCGGCGCGGGGAGCCGGATCCAAAGCCTTTTTGATCGAGAGGCTGATTTTTCCGTCCTCGCCGATATTCAGGATTTTGACCTTCACCGTCTGGCCCTCGGTCACATAATCCCGTATCTCCTTGACATAGGTAGGAGCCACCTCGGAAATGTGAACCATACCGGTTTTGCCGCCGGACAAATCCACAAACGCCCCGAATTTCGTGATTCCCGTAACCTTGCCCTCAATAACCGCTCCGACTTCCAGTGCCATATGTATGCGTTATCCCCCTACTTAAAAATATTGATTTAAATTATGATTATCGAACGTCAGTCGCCCGGCACCTCAATCAGGATGATCTCATCCGGTCTGGTCAACCCTTGCTTGCGGGCCTGCTGCTCCTGATATTTTTCATAATTGTCGCTTTTATTCTGCAAATCCTCTTCCACGCGCTGATAAGCCGCGATTTGCTGATTGATCCCGTCAAGGTCTTTCTGACTCTCGTTGATCTGCAACTGAAGCTGAATCAGCATGACGATCACATATACAGAAAACGCGAGCAGCGCGATTCGAAGAAAAATGCTTTTTTTCTTCTTTTTCACGGCTCTCATACGATATGATTCCCTTCTATGTAAAGGCCGTTCATGGTCACGTTCTATTCTTTTTGATTATACAATAAGGACAGGGGCCGTTGCAAGACTTTTTTCAGATTTTCCCGCTTTTTTTTGAGAAAACCGGCGAGTGGGTGCCCCCATTTCCGAATAAGACGGCCCAACGCGGCAAATGGGCGTTTTAATACCTTCCAAAGGAGACGAAAGGGGAATAAGAGCGCCTTCCACAGAGCGTTCCATAACCACAATATAGCCGAGATCACGCCTTTTGCACAGCGCACTACAGCCCGTCCAACGGTGAAATAGTATGCCGAAAAGCCGGTGACGAGACCCAAAAATAAATAAAAGCGCAGTTCGCCCCCTGTTACCGCCAAGGCAAAAAGAAAGGTGATGACACTGCTGAGAGCAAAAAACAGGAGATCTTGAAAGAAAATCACCTTGGCAGAGGACCTCATCATTAAACGGATCACCCGAAACACGTCGTAAAACGCTCCCAGCAGAAAACCCAAGCCCCCGGCCAAAAAGAGTTCCTGCAGCTGGCCGTTATTCGTAATCCCCATGGGCGAAGGCTCCTTTACTTAAACAACCGGCCGAAAAAGCCGCCCGACCGCGAATGGACATCCGCATAGCTCAGGGACTGAATCGAACCTTCCAGTGTCAGTTCACCCGTCTCCACATTCAGGCGGTTGATATGCAGCCCCTCCCCTTTAACCGTCAGCTCACCGAGATCGGTATAGATAATGACGGTCAGCTCATCAAAGCTGTCCACATCCGAAACGCCTGAAACCGTCAGCGCCCGCCGGTCTTCCAGCACCAGATGGTGGGGCATGATCGGTACGGCCTTTGAAGTTTCCTCTTTCACGCCGGCTCCTCCTTCCCTCGTCCTACATCATTCTATGAAAAGAAATTAAAAATTATGTTTTCCATTCCCATTCACCTGGCAGAGTCTGAAAAACATCAAGCAGCCCGATGATCTGTTTGTATATGGAGGGCATAAGAAAAAGTAGGATAAGAAGTACTTCCTCGGTCTCATCCGGCGCGGGCGCCCCATTGAAAAATTGAGGTGTGTCGGGTATAATGGCTTCATGCCGAACTTCCGGGTTTCCGGAGGAACTGCCGCGTGGCGCGGCGATAGGAGGAACTCATGAACTCGTCAATTGAAACCCTGTTGGCGCAGGTGCAAAAACCCGGGCGGTATTCCGGCGGGGAACTCCACAGTGTTGTCAAGGACAGAGAAGCCGTCCGCATCCGGTTCGCATTCTGTTTTCCCGATCTTTACGAGGTGGGCATGTCCCACTTGGGGATGAAAATTCTTTACGGCCTTTTCAATGCCATGGAGGATGTTTGGTGCGAACGGGTTTTTGCGCCCGATACCGACATGGAGGCCCTCATGCGGGAACAAGGTGTCCTCCTTTTTGGCTTAGAGAGCGGGGACGCGATCCGAGATTTCGATTTTATCGGGTTTACCCTGCAATACGAAATGAGCTATACCGCCGTGCTGAACATGCTGGACCTCGCCGGCTTGCCCCTTCGCGCGTCCGAGCGCGGCGATGCCGGTCCGATTGTGGTCGCAGGCGGCCCCTGTGCCTGCAATCCAGAGCCTTTGGCCGATTTTATTGATCTGTTTACCCTGGGGGAGGGGGAAGAGGTCAACGTCGAACTATTGGCCCTCTACCGGTCCATGCAGGGGCCGCATTTTTCCAAGCAGGCTTTTTTGCGGGCGGCCGCAGATATCGAGGGGGTGTATGTGCCTTCTCTTTACGAGGTGGCGTATTTGGAATCCGGTGCCGTCGCGCAGGTAAAACCGCGGGACGGGGCGCCCGCCAGGGTGCGCAAACGGATACTCCGGAATCTCGACACGGCGTATTATCCGGAAAACGTTGTTGTTCCTTTTCTCGACATTGTTCATGACCGGGCGATGAGCGAAATTTTTCGAGGATGTATTCGGGGATGCCGGTTTTGTCAAGCCGGATTTCTCTACCGCCCGGTAAGGGAAAAGTCGGTGGACACCATCGACCGGCAGAGCCGCGCCTTGTGCGAGTCTACCGGATATGAGGAATTCTCCTTATCTTCTTTGTCCACCAGCGACTATACCCATCTGCCCGAACTGCTTTCCCGGCTTCTCAGCTGGGCGGAGGAGGCCCATACCAATATATCGCTGCCCTCTCTGCGGGTGGATGGCTTTTCGGGAGATTTGGCCGCCAGGCTGAATGTGCTGCGGCGCAGTGGTTTGACCTTTGCCCCTGAAGCGGGCACCCAGCGGCTGCGGGACGCAATCAACAAAAATCTGACCGAAGAGGAGATTTTCCGTACGGTTCAGGAGGCCTTCGGTGCCGGCTGGACCGCGGTGAAACTGTATTTCATGAACGGTTTACCCACCGAAACCGACGAAGATATCGTGGGAATCGCCCGTTTGGGGCAAGAGATCGTCGACAGCTATTACCGCAACCCGGACAAGCCCAAAGGCAAGAGCGTGAATGTGTCAATCAGCGTCTCCTGTTTTGTCCCCAAGCCATTCACGCCCTTCCAGTGGGAACCGCAGGACACGGTCGAAGAACTCAGACGCAAGCAGCAACGGTTGCGGGAATCGGTTACCACCCGTAAGATTTCCTTGAATTGGCATGATGCCGAGGTCAGTTTTCTGGAAGCGGTACTCGCCCGGGGGGACCGGCGTCTCGGCCGGGTGCTGGAGGAGGTCTGGCGGCAGGGGGGCCATCTGGATGCCTGGTCAGAGCACCTGAGCGTGCAACGGTGGCGGGATGCCTTTTCCGCCTGCGGGGTGGATCCCGCTTTTTATGCCAACCGGCGTCGTCCCTTTGACGAGGTGCTGCCGTGGGATCATCTGGATTTCGGGGTTTCGAAAGCGTTCCTGATTCGGGAAAACCGAAGGGCCTGGAAGAGCGTTACGACCCCGAACTGCCGGGATTCCTGTTCTGCCTGCGGGGCTGCCTGCTTCCAAGGAGGGATCTGCGTTGAACGACGTTAAGGATTTTGTCACCATCCGTTTGGTGTTTTCCAAGACGGGGAAAACCCGCTACATTTCACACCTTGATCTCAATCGCACCATGATCCGGGCTCTGCGCCGGGCCAAATTGCCGGTCTGGTATACGGAAGGCTTCAACCGGCATCCCTATGTGACTTTTGCGGCGCCGCTGTCGCTCGGGTATGAGGGGTTGCATGAGACGATGGACTTTCGGCTGGAGGGGGGGACGCCGATGGATGAGCTCGTTTCCCGGCTCAACGCCGTGCTGCCCGAAGGGCTGAGGGCAATCTCTGCCGCCCAGGCAGTGCGCAGGCCGGGGGAGGTGGCCTACGCCCGTTATGAGATGGTGGTCGGCTGCCCCTCTGCGACCGTCCGGGCTTTGCTGGCTCAAGAGAGGATTCCGGTGGAAAAACGCACCAAGAAAAAAACCTTGAAGACGGTGGACCTGAAGCCCGTTCTGGACGCTTCCGCGTGGGAGCTCTGGGCGGACGGGGCCAACAGCCGCCTGGAACTGACCCTGCCCTGCGGCAGTGAATCGGTCAATCCCGGTCTGCTGGCCGATGCGCTGAAAAGGGAGAGCGGGAAAACAGAAATGCCTTGTCGGATCCGAAGACTGGAAGTTTATACACCGGATGGAAGCCCCTTTCGCTGAAAATAAAAAACACTTGCATTTCACTGCGATTTATGATACACTGTTTCGGTATTTGGTATCCGTATCGGGTTTCCGGCCCGGTATGGGGTTAATGCCATGCGAAAAGCAGGACATTAGGCGGACAGTCCTCTGCCCCGGAGTTTCGCTCCGACGAGGCAAGAATGTCTGAATTTGAGGGAGGAACGAGTCATGGATGCTTTGAAACAGATCACGGAGGGCACCCTGAAGGAGACGGTGCCGGAGTTCTCGATCGGCGACACGGTCCGGGTGGACGTCAAGATCCGCGAAGGCGAACGGGAGAGAATTCAGGCTTATGAAGGCACCGTCATTGCCAAAAAGGGCAGCGGTGTGGGGGAGACTTTCACTGTGCGCCGCATCTCCTATGGTGTCGGTGTGGAGCGTGTGTTCCCACTGCATTCCCCGAACGTCGCCGCTGTGAAGGTGGTTCGCCAGGGAAAGGTGCGCCGCAGCAAGCTCTATTATCTGCGTGACCGCGTGGGTAAAGCGGCTAAAGTCAAGGAACTGCTCAAGTAAAATAGGCAGTTGCTCGGCAAACCGTTTGTGTGTTAAAGGGAAGAACGGAATAAGAAAACGGTTTTACAGGATATGGAGAAAGACGGGTGAGAAGCAACGGCTTCCTGCCCGTCTTTTTTCTTTCCTGTTTACTCTTGACGACGGATATCGTCTGTTCACAAGATACGACTAAACCGCGTCTGAAAAGTAAAGAGGAGGGGTTTATATGCGATCCCCTAAAATGATTGTGTTTGATTATGGCCATACGCTTTTATACGAACCCGGTTGGGATTCCGACAGAGGAATACGGTACGCTTGAACACTGCCACATTCACAAATGGAATGAACTGATAAACCATTTGGAGCAATTAAAGCCATAACGGTTGAGGAAACAAATAACGCCATGCGATCACGAAAGGTTTATGCGGTGTATGGGGCGGCATTCTAGAGAAGGGGAACTTGATTTTTAATCTTCCCTTAACCGAACGGGAATTGACAAAAACTTTTGGGAATGCCATACTGTTTTTGGAAAAAACTATCGGCAGGAGGGATACAACATGCATATACAGGCGTCCGGCCGTTGCCCGAAGGATCCATCTCGCCGGTTTACCCGGCCGGAAAGAAGCTGGATTTTGTATGACTGGGCCAATTCCGTCTATGCCACCAATATGATGGCGGCCATTTTTCCGATTTATTATGCGAATATTGCAGGGGATACCGGAGATAAATGGTGGGGAATCGGCGTGTCCGCCGCCTCCCTGATCGTCGCCGTACTGTCGCCGGTATTCGGTTCCATCGGCGATTTCCGGGGGATGAAAAAGAAGCTCCTCGGCGCCTGTCTCCTGCTGGGCCTCCTCTTCACGGCGGCGACCGCTTTTACGGATAACTGGAAGCTGATGCTGATCGGGTATGTGGTGTCCCATATCGGATACTCCGGCGCCAATGTGTTTTACGATTCTTTTCTGACCGATGTGACCACCCGTGACCGCATGGACCGCGTTTCCGCCTGGGGCTATGCGATGGGATACCTGGGAGGAAGTACCATTCCCTTTGTCGCTTGCATCATCCTCCTGCTCCTGACGGATTTCAGTGTTGCAGCGGTGAAATTTTCCATTCTGCTGACCTGCATTTGGTGGGCGGTGTTTTCCATTCCACTGCTGAGAAACGTCAAACAAACGCATTATGTGGATACACCTCCGTCCAGGCTGGCCTCGGCCGCCATGCACAATCTGTGGCGTACCATGCAGGACATTGTGCGGGATAAAGGGCTGTTGTTTTACCTCATTGCCTACTTTTTCTATATCGACGGGGTCGGGACGGTCATCAATCTGGCTACAAACTACGGCGCGACGCTGGGGCTCGGCTCGACGGGGATGATCCTGGCCCTTTTGGTGACGCAGTTGGTCGCGGTGCCGTTTTCCATCCTGTTCAGCCGTCTGGCTTCCAGAATAGGCGCGCTGCGGATGATCGCTGCGGCTATCGGGGTGTATATCGTTATTTGCGGCGTTGGGTTTTTCATGGGGCTTAACGTGGAACCTTATCAGATGGAATACGCGGATGCGGTGGACAGCGCCGCAGCCGGGGTGAGCGTATCCGATTTGACGGCCTCTGATCGGGAAGCGTGGGATACGGTTGTGTCAGATATAAAGGAAAACGGCAAGGACGCCCTGTCCGCCGGAGACCGGCAGGCCGCGTTCTGGTCGGAAGGGGAAAACGGGGTATCCGGAGTATTCGGGGACGTGGTGACAAGCCTTCAACATGACGACGGCCGGTACGCGTTTTCCTCTCCGGATGTTCGGGAATGGGCCGCCGCATCGGTTTCCCAGATCCGGGCGGAACTCACCCCCTTGATAGCGGACAGTGGCAAGCAAGCCGCTTATGCAGATGCCCTTCGCCTGTCGTCGCTGTTGTTTTGGATTCTCGCTTTCCTTGTGGGGACGGTGCAGGGGGGGATTCAAGCCCTCTCCCGCTCCTATTTCGGCAAGCTGGTGCCGCCGGAACGCTCCAATGAGTATTTTGGATTTTACGACATTTTCGGCAAGTTTGCCTCGGTAGTCGGGCCGATGCTGTATTCCTTGTTCTATATGGCGACCGGACGGGCCTCCATTGGGATTATCAGCCTGCTGATTTTGTTCGGGATCGGCGGGATCCTCCTCTGGGCGGGACGGAAGTATCTGGGGGACGACCGTACACAGGCCGGCGCCTAGCCGATATATATATGGGGAAGCCCCCGGGCCGAATGGCCCGGGGGTTGCCGTACCCCATATTTTGAGCAGATGCTATTACTTGCAGCCGCAGCCGCAGGTGTTGCTCTTGTCGTCCATCTTGGGCGGGAAGAACTCGTCCACCGGGAAACACATCTTTTTGAACAGATCGCAGGGATTGTCGCTCGTCGGGCAGCATTCCTTGGAAGGCATGCAGAAATCGTAAACCGGAACAAGCATCTGCACATTGCGCACAAGCTGGACAATGGTGAAAATTCCGAGCGTGACGAGGACAACTTTGCCGTCCCGTCCATCGGTAAAGGTGCCGCCGTACCGTTGGCAGATGCAGTCGGGGATATTGCAGCAGCTGCAGCAGCATTCGCATTTGCATCCGCAGTCGCATGCATCGACAACGCGGGCAGACAGGATGATGGGCTCGGCGACCTGGACGCAGCAGCGCGGCATATTGCGGGCAGGCATCTCCTGCTGATCGTGCTGATTGGGGACAAACTCGCTGCAGAATACCTTGACGTTCCCTTCGCTGCCGAACAGAATGACCTTTTTCTGGAAGACGGCTACGCCGCAAACCGTCGTGCAGGGAACGCCGTGACCGGAATAGACCTCGAGCTGAACCTCGAAGAAGAAGGTCAGGTCACAGGAATAATACCCGCGATTGAAGGGCAGGGCTTCCACGTCGATATACGTGGTGATGACTTCCGCCTTTTTGGCACGGACACTGACTGCGTGGTCGATGACCATCTGATCCCGGTCGGTAAAATAGACCTGCAGATCTTCCAGACAGTCTTTGTCGGAGGACGGAGCGCCTTATCAGGTCTGCCGGCCGATGGGCCGGAGTTCGAGAAAGAGACGAAACTGGCGCGGCCCCCATCCCTTTTCTTTCCAGTAATGCCCGCGGATGAGGGCCGCTTTGAGCAGGCGGTTACGGCCGTCCGGACCGGCCAGAGCGTATACATCGGATACGGATAATGGGGCGCGGGAGGCGCCTTCTTTATCCTGTCCGGCTTGAATTTGCCGGTCTTGCAGGCGCTGCAGGGCGTTGTCCGCTTCCGTTTCCTGCCTTTTTAAGTCGGTCATCCGGGACCGAAAGGTATCCGTATCGTAGACTCCCTGCTCCAGCAGATCGTGGAGCCGGCTCTGCTGCAAGCGCAGTCTGTCTCTCTCTCGCTCGCACGCGGCGATGGCGGGGGTCAGATCGACAGTGGAATGCGGCGGAAGGACGGGTTCGGGACACAGGGCGTCCCAGCGATCCCGCACGGTTTCCAAAACCGCCTGTTCCACGATGTCCAGGCGGGAGGCGGCGCAGCAGCCTCTTGTTGGACACACAAGCCAATCCGGCTCATCCCGTCCGGAAAACGGGCGGCGTTGCAACGGACGGCCGCATTTCGCACAGTAAAGAAGGCCGGCCAGGGGATTTTTAACCGTGCCGTCGAAGTGGGAGGTTTGTGAGCGGCTTTGCAAGATGGCCTGCGCACGGTCAAAAACGGCTTCGTCGATGATGGCGGGGTGAAGGCCGTCCACAACCGTCCAGCTCTCTTTTGGATTGGCGACGACGCGGGAGCCGCCTTGGTTTCCGGTTCGGACCCGGCTTTGACGGTTCCAGGCCACTTTGCCGCAGTAAACCGGATTTTTCAGGATCCGCAGAATCCCGGAACGGTTGAAGGACGGTGCGCGCCGCGGTTTTGCGCCCAGGCGGTTCAGTTCGTCGGCAATCGCCTGGCATCCGTGCTTTTCGGTATTATAGAGATCAAACGCCAGCCGGACAAATGCGGCTTCCTCTTCCCGAATTTTGAGCGACGGTTGTTTTTGCACGGTGGCTTTTTCATAGCCATACGGGGCGTTGGCGAGATAGCCGCCATCTTCCACGGTTTTGCGGATCCCGCGCTGGAGACGGCGCTTGATGAGTTTGAGTTCCCGTCTGGCGAGAAATGTCTCGAATTCGGTGTATTCCTCGTCCAGTTCGTTTCGAAGATCATAGGTTTTCCGAGGGGTGACGATTTTGGTATCCGCATTTTTTAGGGTTTCCAAAATGATGCCCTGGTCGCTCATACCCCCACGGCCCAGCCGGTCCAAATCCATGCATAGGACCGCGCCGAACCGGCCTTGTTCCACCTCCTCCAGCAGGCGGAGCATCTGCGGCCGGGTATAGAGGCTGTCGCCGCTGACCACTTCCTCGTATATGGCCTCGATGACCAGTCCCTGTTCCGCCGCAAAAGCGAGCAGGGTTTCTTTGTGTCTTCGGAGCGTATCCCCGATGTGTTCATCCGCTTCATCCGCGCGGGACTTCCGAAGATAAAGGGCCGTGTTGCGTATCACAAGGGGTCTCACCGCCTTTCTCCTCCATCTATATGCCGCACGCCGGGAGGAAAGACCGGCAGGTGCAGGCATGTTGTACAGGCCCTGCCGCATAGGCTTACCCCGGAGGGGATCCAATTGGCGTGCAAAGATTTGACATGGGAGGATATCCGGCACAACCGCATTCCCGACGGAGCGCGGCCGGTGTCGGTACGGGACGGCTTTTCCAACGGGAATGCCGGCGTCGTCGCTTTTGAGGAGGATATCGCGCCGGAACAACAGGAGGAAAACAGGCGTTTGTTTATGCGGGCTGCCGGAGAAGTGGCGGCGGAGCTGGCCCGCCGGGGAGACTGCCTGCCAAAGAAATGAAAGAGGCAAAAAAGCCGTCCCCGCCGGGTGAAGGCGGAGACGGCTCTGTGTTTACTTATGTCAGACAAAATTAGATATGGCAAGGTCCCGGGCAATGTATCGAAATTGGTCATAGGGAATGCGGTTATTCGTCAGTATATCGGCGATTTTATGAGCCAACCGGCGATCGGTTGTAACGTCGCGAAACAGCGCCAGGCGAACGTCTTTTTCTTTTCCCGGATGGACGGCAGCGATCCCATAACTCTCATAACGGCCATCCTCTGTTTCCACCGGTTCGGCCACCGCTTCATACACGATCTCGGACAGATATTGATCCGCGATCATGTCGATTTCCTCCACCGTAATGCGCTCCATTAAAAAACTGCCGAGAAACTCCCCGAGAAAAAGGGGATCGTACACGCTGAAAAACTCGTAATACGGGATAGTGGAATGGGCAAAGCCGATCAGACGGGCGTAGTCCGGTTCGTCCAGCGTACCGCAGTTGAACAGAGAACGGGGAGAGACCTGAAGCGCCTCCGCGATGCGGGCGATGGTCTGCAGGTTCGGATTCCAGCAGCCCCGTTCGATTTTCCCGATGTGCGATGTATCCAAACTGGCCCGATACGCCAGTTCTTCAAGTGAGAGCCGGGCCTTTTTGCGGCGCCAGCGGATATTGCGGCCAATTTGTCTGGATAACATGCGGATTCCCCCCACGATTAACCTTATGAGCAGATCCGCCTTGCCTCAAAGTATCCGGATACCTAATTTACAGGCGGTTATGACAGGTTGGACCGATTCTTCCAAGGCGCATCGTCCTGTTCGGAGCAAGAGTCGTAAACGCGCCCGGCATCGACGCATACGGCTTCTTTGCAGCCGGCATCATGGATGTACTTGTTATCTGGCATAAGAAATCCTCCTGTGTGTTGATAGAAGAACTCAGCCGTTGAGCGGTTCCCCTTCATTGTCATCATATGAGTGGCGGATAAAAGGGTGACGCCGATTCGCGGGCCAAAGCGGGAAATACGGTCAATATAAAAAGAAAAACAGGAGTTTGTCCGTGCTTTCGGACAAACTCCTGTTGAAGAACGAGGGCCTCGCGTACCCAGAGGAAACACAGCGATACCGGACGGGAACGGCTATGTTTTATGCAGAGGCCGTCACCGGTCCCGGAGGAAGCGGCGCCGGATCCTCTTTTCGATAAAGGAGCTTGAGGACAATCGGAGTGACGATGGAAGAGACCATGATGAGCAGGATCACACAGGTAAAATAGACCGGCGGAATCAGGCCGACGGCCAGCCCTTTTTGCGCCACGATCAGGGCCACTTCCCCCCGGGTCATCATACCCACGCCTATGCGCAGGGAGTCCTTCCAGCAAAAACGGCAGATCCTGGCCGCCAAACCGCAGCCGATGATCTTGGTGGCGAGTGCCACGAAGACGAATAGAACGCTGAAAATCAACAGGGAGGCATCGAGCCCCTGTATGTCGGTTTTGAGGCCGATACTGGCAAAGAAAATCGGGCTAAAAAGCATATAGGAGCCGACGTCGATTTTCCGTGCGATGTAATCCGAGTCGCGGATGTTGCAGAAGATGATGCCGGCCACGTAAGCGCCGGTGATATCCGCGATCCCAAAAAAATGCTCCGCGGCAAAGGAAAACAGGAGGCAGACCGCCAGCCCGAAGATCGGGATGCGGCGGCGATGGGGATACCGTTTGTCCAGCCATTTGAAGAGCCAGTAAAGCAGAATACCGGCCCCAATCGCCGCGAGAAAGAAAAGACCGGTATTGGCCACCACGGTCAGCGGCTGGACTTCTGCGCTTTTACACCCGATGACAAAGGTCAGCAGCAAAATCCCCAGCACATCGTCGATGATCGCGGCGCTGAGTATAGTTGTGCCCACCTTGCCCTTGAGCCTGCCCATCTCCCGGAGGGTCTCCACCGTGATGCTCACCGAGGTGGCGGTCAGGATGGTGCCGATGAACACGGCTTCAAAGAACGCATCGGAACCCACGGCGCCGAAGCCGTATAGACAGGAATACAGCAGAAAACCGCCGGCGAGGGGCACGGCCACCCCCATCGCCGCAACCAACAAGGCGGCGGGGCCGGTTTGCTTCATCTCTTTCAGGTCGGTCTCCAGCCCGGCGACAAACATGAGCATGATGACGCCCAGTTCCGCCATTTGAGATAAAAATTCGCTTTGATCGACCAGATGCAGCACGTTAGGACCGATGAGAAGACCAGCGAGAATCTCGCCGACAACTTGGGGAACATGAATTTTGCGCACCAACAGCCCCAGAGATTTGGCCGCAAGGATGATGACGGCCAAATCAAGAAAAAAATGAATATTCAAACAGGACCCTCTTTTCTCCCGCCGGGCGGCATGTGGAATACAAACAATTCTATCGTAAGCTCCGGGCGGAAGAAAATCAAGAGAAAATCCGTCCAATTTTGGATGGGAATCGTCGATTTTACTGTGCTATCAGGCCGAATCTCCCCGGCGGACGGACTGAAGTTCCCGGTCGTTTTTTCGTTCCAGCACCGACTGCCGGCGAAAATCGGACATGGAGATCCGTTTCTCCCTGTTAAAGAATCTGGCGAGATTCTGGGCGCTGGAGAAGCCGACCCGCGCGGCAATCTCCTTCATTTGCAGTTCGGTGAAACGCAGATAGAAGCAGACCTTTTTCAGCCGCAGTTCCTTGACATATTGATAATACGTCATCCCCTTATAGGCATGAAACCAGCGTTCCACCTGCTTTTTATAGGTGCGGAAATGCATGCAGATTTCATCGAGCGTGAGGTCGCTGTCGAGATGGATTTCAATATATTCCAATATACGTTGTAGTTCCTCGCTTTCCTGGCGGGGACGGTGCTGCCTTTGCATCTCAGGAGACTGCATGCCGTACTCGTAATACAGATTCTCCAATATCCGGATGATGTCCATGAAATAAGAGCGGGTGCGGCAGGACCAATACCAATCGGACCGGTTGGCGATCTCGTAAGAGCATTTGGCGGCGCATTGCGTCAGCAAGTGCATGAGGTCTTCGCTGACCGCGATCTGGTTGCAGGCAATATCGTCAGACAAAAAAGGATGAAGCTGAAAGAAGGCGTGCTTCTCGGCAAGGGATTGAAAACGCGGATGGCGGAGGGTCTCGAGCGTAAAGCTCCGGTTGAGGAAGGAGGGGCGGAACAGGATCACGCAGCCTTCGCCATGGACCAGCCGCAGGCAGATAAGACGACGTTTCTCATGCAGACACAGCACACAGGGCGCGTTGAGTTCCAACGGCATTCCATCCAGTTCGGCGATCAGTTTCCCCTGTGAGAGGATCAGAAGACGGAACAGCCGCTGCGGCTCGACGAATTGATCGGCCCTTTCGATGGGCAGAACCATCAGGTTGTCGGGCGCTGGCCATACCGGTATGGATTTCATCATACTGCTTTCCCCCAAAATATCCTTTCGGGCGGTTTCCCCATAGGCCGTCCGAATGTCGCTTTTAGAAACATTTTTGACACGAATAGAAACCATTGCATCGACTTTTTGCGCTAAAATAAACGCGCATTCGGCGAAATCACCAATATCGGGCGCAAAGTCAGGGGTGAATAGGTTGAAAAATCAACATCCGCGGCGTCTAAAGCGGGTTTGGGAATTTGCAAAGCCCTATACCTTCCTGTTTTTGGTGGCGGAACTCTGTATTCTCGTGACCTATGCGGTTTCGCTTTTGCTGCCGCAGAACCTGCTCAACTTAACCGACCGGGTACTCATCGGCGGCGAATATGAGCTGCTGGGTTCGGTCATCCGCAACTATGCGGTGCTGTTTGGGACGGCGATGGTTTTCAACCTGATTTATGCGTACACGTGGCAGACGCTCCAAAACCGGTTTGTGGTGGACGTGAAAAACGCCGTATACGAAAAGGCCATCCATGCCAGAGCCTCCTTTCTTTCTCATATGAACAGCGGCGATATGATGAGCCGCATTGACGGCGACAGTGAGCAGTTCCTGCATGTCATCCAGCGGAATTTGTTTCATTTCGTCAACTCCATCCTGTTGTGCGCCGGCATTGTGGTGATGGTGGGCCGAATCAGCGCGGTGATTGCAGGCATGCTGATTGTCGCGGCGGCCCTTCCCATCGTCATGACCCGCCTTTGCGGCCGGCTGACCGAACGGTTTGGCCGCAGCCAGCGCGAAGTCACCGGGGCGTTCACCGGCCGGCTGTTCGAGATTCTAAAAGGATTTCGGGAAATCCGGCTTCTGTGCGCCGAGCGGTGGGCATCCAGTCAGGTGATTAAGCCGCTGCGCACCCTCATCACCCTGGGAAACCGTGTCCGATGGATGGATTTTCTGGTCAACAAGGGTATCTATCTTGTCAATCTGATTACCTCCCTTATCATTTACGGCTATTCGGCCAGGCTGATTTACAGTGGGAGCATGACGGTGGGGCAGTTCCTGGCCGTTATTGATTACGTGGCGCTGATGCACAAGAAGTTCAACTGGATGCTGCGGATCTATCTTGACTGGTATCTGCGGCGGGTGAGTGTGGACCGGGTCAATGAAGTGCTGAATACCGAGGAGGAGGAATCGGGCGGGCGCCCGCTTCCCGCCGTGGAACAGGTGGCGTTTGACCATGTCACCTTCGGGTATGAGGATAAGCCGGTGCTGCAGGACGTGTCCTTTACCATCCGCAAGGGAGATAAGGTGGCGGTTGTCGGGGCGAGCGGAGCCGGGAAGACCACCATCATGGATCTGTTTCTGCGTTTATATACCCCATGGTCCGGCTCCGTGCGGATCAATGGGGAAGATGCCGGCGTGTTTTCCCTGGGGGATCTGCGCAGCCGGATCGGTGTGGTGTCACAGGATATCCGCCTGTTCGACGGGACGGTACGAGAAAATCTGCTCCTTGGACGCCCGGGGGAGGACGAAGCGCTTTGGGAGTCTTTGCGGCGGGTGGGACTGGAGGAACTGGTACGCTGTATGCCGGCCGGTCTCGATGAAAGAATCGGCGGAAACGCCCGGGGCCTGTCTGGAGGACAGCAGCAACGTCTGATGATCGCACGCCTGCTGCTGCGGCATGTCTCTCTGATTTTGCTCGATGAAGCGACCTCCGCGCTCGATGTGGATATGGAAGAACAGGTGGCGGAGGAACTCATGAAGCTGGATGAGGACATCACCGTGGTGATCGTGTCCCACCGTTTTTCAGCCATCCGGGGCTGCAGCAAGGTCATCGTCGTCAATGGCGGGGAAATCGAGGCCATGGGATCTCACGAGGAAATGCAGGCGCAGTCGGCTACCTACCGCCGCCTTTTTGGGAAGGGGGGAGCAGCATGAGACTTGGCCGTTTGGAAATCTTCCGCCGGATAAAGCCCTATACCCGTGAATGCCGGTGGCTGATCGTGATGATGCTTCTGTGCAGCGCGGCGGCGATCCCCCTGTCTTTGATCAATCCGGTGTTTTTCCAGATCCTGGTTGACGATGTGATGCGGGAAAAACAGATAGCTGTGTTCTATCAGGTGGTTCTGGGACTGGTTGCGGTCTATCTGTGCCGCCTGCTGCTGGATGCCGCGTCGCTGGGCGTGAGCAACCAGTTGCTCAACCGTTTCTCCCTCTCGCTGCGCACCGATATTTGGAAGGCCTATCAGCGGCTGCCACTGGCCACTTTTGAGAAAGAAAAGCCCGGCGACTGGAAAATGCGGCTGATGGATGACGTGGACAGCCTGGGCAGCTTTATCAAGGATCAGGTGGTCGATTATCTGTATCATATCGTCATGATGGCGGTTACGCTGGTACTTACGTTGCGGATGAGCTGGCTGATGACCCTGATTTGTTCCCTGACGGTTCCACTGGTGTTTCTTCTCAACGCTTGGATCGGGCGGGGCACAGGGAAGGTCAACGAGGATATCCGAAATGTCAGCCAAAATTACGCCTCTTTTACCCACGATTCGCTGCAGTATTGGAAAGAAATCAAAATCCAACACGCAGAGGAGACGTTCATCGGCCGTTACCGGATGTACCGCAAACGCCTGGCGGATCTGGGATACCGATGGATCCGGTATTGGCTTTACGCAGAAATATTCAACGATTTTAAAGCCAACTATCTGACCAAGGTGCTGGTGTATATCATCGGATCGTTCTTTGTTATCCGGGACCAGATTACGGTGGGACAGTTGATCTTGTTCGGGGAGTATTTTTCCCTGTTGTTTACCTCGCTGGATGCGGTCAGCGGCAAGAACGCGCAGCTTCGGACCAATGCGCCGTTTTACAGCCGGGTGTTCGAAACTCTTTCGCTGGAGAAAGAGACGGATGGGGAGATGGAACAGCCGCTCGTGGGAGAGGTCGAGGCCAGGGCCGTCGGCTATGGCTACCAACGGGAGGAACCGGTTTTACGGGAGGTCTCTTTGCAGATCGAGGCGGGCGGCTATACCGCCCTGGTAGGGCACAGTGGCTGCGGCAAGACAACGCTCGCCAAACTCCTGCTGCTTCTCTATCGCCCGGATACGGGTTCCATCCGTTATGATGGGCAGGAGGCGTCGATATTCCGGCGCCGCTCGCTGTACCGGCAGATCGGTATGGTCATGCAGGACAGTTACCTGTTTGACATGAGTATCCGGGATAATCTCCTCATTGCCAAAGAGGATGCCACCGAGGAGGAACTGCTCGATGCCTGCGCAAAGGCCAATATCCGGGAATTCGTGATCGGCCTTCCGCAAGGGCTGGATACGGAGATTGGGGAACGGGGCGTCCGCCTGTCGGGCGGACAGCGCCAGCGTTTGGCCATAGCCCGGGCGATACTGCGCCAGCCCCGCCTGCTTGTGTTTGACGAGGCGACCAGTTCTCTGGATAAAATGTCGGAGGACCGGGTCAACGAATCGGTCCGTGCGGCCGCAGAACAGGCTACGCTTTTGGTGATCTCCCATAAGCCGTCCGCCGTTGTGCGGGCAAACCGGATTGTGGTCATGGACGATGGGCAGATCCTCGACGAGGGGACCCATGCGGAACTTTACGCACGCAACGCTTTTTACCGAAAGCTGGCCATGGACGAAGGGAGATCGGAATGAAAAGGGAAAACGCGTATATCCTGGAACTCTGCCGTTTTCAAGATGCCGATCCGGAGCGGCTCCGGGAATGGATGGAAGAAGGACTGAACTATCCGTATATTTTGGGGCACCTCCTTTTCAACCGGATGGGTGCAGTGGCTTATTACACCCTGCAAAACGCGGGCCTTCTCTCTTCGCTGAATCGAGAGTTCCGCAGTGCGCTGGAAGCGGTTTATGAACAAAACCGGCTGCGGACCGGCAGCTACCGCCGCCTGCTCAACCAGCTGGGGGCTATGTTGAGCCAGGCGCCCTTTCCCTATGCCCTGCTCAAAGGCGGCCTGCTGGTCAGCCGGTATCCGGACGGACTGCGGACCTCGAACGATATGGATATCCTCATACAAGCCGGGGATATCCCCGCCTTATCCGAACGGCTGCGGGAGAATGGGTTTGTGCAGGGATACCTGCGAGGTGGACAGTTCCGTCCGGCCACGAGGCGGGAGATCATTTCCTCGCGGATGAACCGTGGGGAAACCGTCCCGTTCGTCCGGAAAGTGGATCTTCCGGGAATGCCGTATTGGGAAATAGACATCAACTTTACCCTGGACTACCAGGCCAAGGATTCCGGCGCCGTTGCGCGGCTGCTGGAAAAACGGCAGGCCCGGATTGACACGGAGGAGGCGCCACTTTACACCCTGGCCCCGGCGGATTTTCTGCTGCATTTGTGCGCGCACCTGTATAAAGAGGCCAGTATCTATAACTGGGTGGAGATGGGCCGGGATCTGTCCCTGTATAAATTCAGCGATCTGTATCTGCTGCTTAGAGGGGACTTGGACGGCCATCTGGCCAAAGAGATCCTGGAAAGAGCCGAAGCCTGTGGCCTTCGGGGAGAGTGCGCGTATGCCTTTTACCATACGCGGGAGCTTTTTTCCATACGTCATCCGGTCTTGGACGAGATTCTCGAAAAGCTGAAGCCCTGGGATATGGACCGGCTGGGATGGATCTATCGTCCTGCGGACGGCCGGATGTTCCGCCACGACATGGCTTTTGACGAGTGGATTTTCTGCGGCTGCCGAAAGGAGAAATTATATGACGCTGCCCATGCAACCGCATAATGCCCCCGGTGTTTTGATCACTTTCTGCGGGCTGGACGGATGCGGCAAAAGCACCCTCATCCGCAGACTGGCACGGTATTTGGAGGAGCAGGAACTACCGGTATATCTGACAAAGCAGCCGACCGATACGGTCCGGCGGTCGGACATGTTCCGAACGTATATGGATTCGCCGGTTCACGACGCTTACGACTACCGGGCTCTGTCCCTGTTTTGTGCCAGCGATCGCGTACAGCATTCCAACCGGGTGATCCGCCCTCGCCTTGAGCGGGGACAGATTGTGATCAGCGACCGGTATTTTTATTCCTGTCTGGCGAATCTGAGGGCCAGAGGCTATGAGGAGGATAAGTGGATTTACGAGGTATCCGCCAGCATTCCGAAACCCGATCTCGCGTTCTTTCTGGATGTGGACGTGGATACCGCCGTCCGGAGGGTTCGGTCCCGCGCGAATGAACGGGACCGGTTTATCGACCTGCCGCTTCAGTACCGTCTGCGCAGGGAATATCAGGAGATCGCTGCGGAAAACGACGGCATTCGGATTCCCACTCACCTTGCGGAAGAGGAGAGTTTCGACCGGGTGAAAAAAGCGGTGGCTGGGGTATTGCGCTATGTTTGAAGGACTGTACGGGTTGTCCTGTGTGGAAAATCAGGTGTTGGCGTTTCTGCGGCAGCAGGGGATTGAGGTGGCGCCGCTGTATTACAACAGCACCGTTCCGCTCAAGGAACTCTTCTTTTTTATGGTGATCCAGGGAATGCGCCCCGCCTATTTCGACCGGGTGAAAAGAATCCAGGACGATTTGAAAGAACGGGGCGTGCTGGCATTTGAAAAACGGAAACAGGCGCTTACGGTATGGCTGGAAGCATTGAAGGAGCAAACGAAAACAGAAGCCGTCCTGATTCTGGTTTCTCCGGAGTTTACCAAACATGTTTTGATGGCGCGGGGGTTTCGCGACGATCATTACGTCCGGCTGTTCTGGGCAGAAGGGAACTGGGTCATCGCCAACGATATCCCGGACAAAACGATGACGCTCACGGCCGGGGAACTCCAGAACGCGTACGCGGGGGAAGGATTTTCTTTTCGTTTGTGTCGGCCGCTGACCCGGGAGGACCGGCGGCAATACTGGAACAGCCGGCTGTTTAAACCGGAAAATCACACGCCTTTTTGGTTCTATGAACAGGATCTCGACGGAGTCTCCGATGTGGGAAGCCGCCTGCGGGATATGGTTGGTATATACAAACAGCTGCGCTGCCGCACCGTGGCTTATTACGAGAATGGGGGATTCGACATGGCGTTTATGCGGGACAGACAGCCGGAGATCGAGCGCCTTTATGCCTTGTCGGAATACTATCACCTCAAACGCGGGATCCCCCCTTCTCAGTTTTATGGCCTTTTGCAGGAATTGGCGCGCATCGACAATGCGCTCATGACCGAGCTGCGGTCGCGGTTAGGAGGATAAAGATGAAAACAAGGGAAGAACGAATCAATGGTGTGCTTCGAGACCATACTTGGTGCGACTCTCCGGAGAGAGGACAGCGGCTCCGGGAGGATCTCGGTATCGACAGCCTGAGGCTGGTGGAAATACTTGTGGCGGTGGAGGAAACCTTCGGCATCACCCTGACAGAAGATGAGCTGGCTCCGGAATTGTTTCAAAAAGTGGACGACTTATATGCGCTCGTAGAGAGGCATCGGGAAACCGGGGACTGACAACGGAACCTCTTAAACCACACGGGAAAGGGGATGCCGAAAATGAGTTTGTATACCTATCTGCGCGAACGGGCCGGAGAGCACCCTGACCGAACGGTACGGGATGAGACGCAGAGGCTGACCTTTGCAGAACTGTTCCGGCAGGCGGAAGAAATCGGTCGAACGCTGACGGGGCGGCTGTACGGCATCCTATGCCGATCGGATCTCGATACGGCCCGACTGCTGCTGGCCTGCATGGCGGCGGGGAAAACCGCCGTTCCCCTATCGGCCCGTTACGGCGAGGCTCATATCGCAAGAATTCGACAGGCGGCAGGCTTCTCCTGCATCCTGACAGAAAAAGGCCCGCTCGCGGTGGGAAAGCCGTTGCCCGATGAAAAGACGCTGGATGGAATCCGGCTGATTTTGTACAGCTCTGGAACCACAGGGGTGCCTAAGGGCGCGATGCTCACCGATGCGGGACTGTTGGTGAACTTATGTGCGGTGGAGGGGTATTTCGACATCCAAGGGCAGATGCGGATCGTCCGGCCGTTGTATCATTGCGCGGTACTGGTGGGCGAGTTCCTCCTTTCCCTTGTCAAAGGGGTGGACATCGTGTTCGACGGCGGTGCGTTTCACCCCGTTCGCCTGCTCGAGGCTGTCCAGGAGGAGGGGACAACGGTGCTGTGCGCCACCCCGACTCTCTTCTACCAATTATGCGGGGCGGCGGCCCGCCGTGGCCGGGTGCTGCCTCTGAAAAGCGCGGCGGTCAGTGGGGAGTGCCTGACCCCGAGCATAGCCGCCCGGATGCGCCAGGCCATGCCGGATACCGCAATCTACCATGTATACGGGCTGACAGAGGCGGGACCGAGGGTGAGTTACCTGCCTCCTCCTCTGTTCGACCAAATGCCGGATTCGGTGGGGGTGCCCCTTTCTTGCTGGGAATACACCGTCGTAGAAGGGGAGCTTCTTCTCCGTGGAAAAAGCCAAATGAAGGGATATTACCGATGCCCCGAGGAAACCGAAAGGGTTCTCAGGAACGGATGGCTGCATACCGGAGATGTAGCGCAAACCGATGCCGAAGGACGCCTGTATATCCGGTCCCGGCGGGATGACCTGATCATTCGGGCCGGCATCAATATCTATCCCCAGGAGATTGAAAACGCACTGCGGATGGACAGCGGGATCGTGGATGTGATGGCCTATGGAAAACCGGATGTAACGGCGGGCCAACGCATCCATCTGATGGTGGTGGCCCCCGGCTTGACGAAAAAGGAGCTTTGGGAGCTTTGTCAGAAGCGGTTATCCCCTTATCAGTATCCCGACGAATTTGAATTGGTGGAAACTTTGCCGAGAAACGCCTCGGGCAAGTTGCTGCGGGACAGGAGTCGATGAAGGACATGGATGTGGAAGCGCAGGTGCGCAGGCTGCTGGGCGAGATCGTGGGTCCCTACGACTGGGAGACGGTCCCGGCCGGGGAGGATCTGCGCAGGTTCGGGCTAAACAGCCTCAACTGTATCCGCCTTATCGTGGCGCTCGAGGAACTGTTCGGCATCGAGGTTCCCTACCAAAGGCTGGGAATTCGCTATGCCGGCACGATCGAAGAAATCGGTGCCTTGGTCCGCGATATCCAGCGGGGCAGACAGGACTGGGAATAGGGAATTTGGTCGAAAAAACCAATTTTAACGTGTGAAATTATATCACACATTTTTTTGAATGACAAGGGGTATTTCATTTTAATTGATCCAAGAGATCGCTGTCTATAAGATCCGCGATATCGGGATCAGGCTTGATTTTTGCATGTATAGGCCAGTAAAAGGGTATCAGGCAATCGGAAAGGGAAGAATTTTTAATTCCTATATAAGTAGGATTCTATCGGAAACTTTCTGGCAAAGCCGTTCGACATAACGTGAGTTTGATTCACAGACCACAAGCGAAATGGGAGATACTGGAGGCGGTTTCATCCCGCCGGAGCCGTGCCAGGCTCCGGCGGGATGATTGCCGAAATCCATTTCTTTTTGTTATCCGCCGGTTGGGTTTGTCTCTGATGCCGGTGTGTGATATACTGAATGCGAACGCGGAAACGGAAAGAGGGAACACACACCATGATGGATTTCAATCGAGACAAACTGTTTCATATTGGACTGACACCGGAACAAGGGGCGGCTTACGCTGTGATTACCGGCGATCCGGGCCGGGTGGAATCCATTGCGCGGAAATTGGACGGCGCCTGTTTTGAGGCGCAGAACCGGGAGTTCACCACTTGGTCGGGTCGGATCGGAACCGAAAAAGTGCTGGTGACCTCACATGGAATTGGCGGCCCATCGACCGCTATCTGTGTGGAGGAACTCGCGCGCTGCGGGGTTAAAACCTTGATCCGGGTGGGGACATGCGGCGGTATGGCGCTGCCGGTACAGGGCGGCGATGTCGTGGTGGCGACGGGAGCGATCCGGATGGAGGGGACTTCCCGGGAATATCTGCCGGTGGAGTTCCCGGCCGTGGCGGATTTCACGGTGACGCAGGCACTTGCGGCGGCGGCGAGGGAGCGGGGAGAGACGGTTCATATCGGCGTGGTGCAGTGTAAAGATTCTTTTTACGGCCAGCACAGTCCGGAGGATTCGCCGGTGGCCCGGCAACTGGAGAATGCCTGGTACGCCTGGATAAAAGGGGGATGCCTGGCTTCCGAGATGGAGTCGGCCGCGCTTTTCGTGGTGGCGGCGGCAAAGGGGCTTCGGGCGGGCTGTGTACTCCAGGTTCTCTGGAATCAGGAGCGGGAAAAGGCCGGGCTGCCGAATGTGCGGGCCACGGATACGGATGCGGATGCGTCTGCCGATATAGCGATCAAAGCCCTCGCACGTCTGATGGAGCAGGCCACCGCCGTTTGAAAAGGTCTTTCATCAACAGGAAAAAAGCCGCTATCTGGACTCCGACGGCTGCTTGACAGAAAGCCCTTTTGAGGAGGAGACGACATGAATGATGTAAGACTGGAAACGGATAGGCTGATTTTGCGAAAATTTGGAATGGACGATTTGGAGGCGCTCTATTGGCTGCTGAGTGATAAAGACGTGAATACTTTCCTGCCGTGGTTTCCCGTAAAAGACATGGAGGAAACAAAGGATTTTTATGAAAAACGTTTCCACAATATGGAGTATGGTTTAGCGATCTGTTTGAAAGAAAAGGCGGATCCGATTGGTTATGTGAAAGCGGAGATGGACGATAGCCATGATTTTGGATACGCGCTTCGCAAAGAGTTCTGGCATAAAGGGATTGTCACGGAGGCAAGTAAGGCCCTTGTCGCTCTCTTAAAAAAAGAGAACATCCCTTATATCACGGCAACGCACGATATTCACAATCCGAGAAGCGGCGGTGTAATGCGGCAGATCGGCATGAAATACGGTTATTCTTATGTTGAACAATGGCAGCCAAAGAATATTCCGGTTACATTCAGGATGTACCAATACAATCTTGACGGGCAGGAAGACAGGCTCTATACAAAATACTGGGAGCTTTACGATACGCATTTTGTAGAAAAGAATATATAACATCCGGCGTCGTCGGCCTGTTAGATCATATGGATGGCATGTCCTGATACAGGACCGTTGGGTTAAGGGCAAACAACTCGAAACAACTCTTGACAATCCCGGCGGCGGATGCTATACTGATGTCTGCATAAAACAAAGCAGAGCGTTTGCCCGCTCTCACCCGCGGATGCCGTTCCTGACGGGTCGATACGGTTCTCCCCGTTTCTCGGGGGTTCAGATCGTGTAACACGCGGGCAGATTCTGCCCGCGTTTATTCATCATTTTGAGTGTGTATGGAGGTGCTTACCCATCGCCACCAAGGAACTGCAGATCAATGAACAGATCCGGGATAACGAAGTACGCCTGATCGGCCCCGATGGGGAACAGATCGGCGTGGTCCCGACGCGCGAAGCGCAGCGGCTCGCCGATGAAAAAGAACTCGATCTGGTCAAGATCGCGCCGACGGCCACGCCGCCGGTCTGCCGGATTATGGATTACGGCAAGTACCGCTTCGAGCAGTCGAAGCGGGAGAAGGAAGCGCGGAAAAATCAGCGTGTCGTGGAACTCAAGGAGGTCCGTCTTTCGCTAAACATCGACGTGGCGGATTTCAATACCAAAGCCAAGCATGCCCTGCGCTTTTTGCAGGAGGGCAACAAGGTTAAAGTCTCCATTCGTTTCCGTGGCCGTGAGATGGGGCATCCGGAAATCGGACTAGAGACCATGAAACGCTTTGCAGAAGTCTGTTCAGAGATCGCGGCCGTGGAAAAACCCGCCAAAATGGAAGGCCGCAATATGCTGATGTTCCTGGCACCGAAGCCCGCAAAATGACGTTCCGCCCGTCGCTCGGCGGCGCTTGCCTGCGCAGGGCGGCCGAATGACGGACAATATGAAGGAGGAAACTGACAATGCCTAAGATCAAGACCCACTCCGGCGCGAAAAAACGTTTCAAGCTGACTAAAAACGGGAAGGTACTGCGCGCTCATGCCTATAAATCCCATATTCTGAACAAAAAAACCACCAAGCGCAAACGCAACCTGCGGAAAACCACGGTGGCCGATGTGACCAATGTGGCGCAGATCAAACGCCTCATCCCCTATAAATAATCGTTCAGAAACGGAGGATATAGAGAAATGGCACGTGTAAAGGGTGCGCTGATGACGCGCAAGAGAAGGAAAAAGGTACTCAAACTCGCCAAAGGGTATTATGGCGCTAAATCCAAGCTGTTCCGCACCGCGAAGGAAGCGGTTATGAAATCCGGCCAATACGCCTATATCGGCCGCCGGCAGAAAAAGCGCGATTTTCGTCGTATTTGGATCACCCGTATTTCCGCTGCGGCCAAGATCAACGGCATGAACTATTCCACCTTTATGAACGGCATGAAGAAGGCCGGCATCCCCCTCAACCGTAAAATGCTTGCTGAACTGGCCGTCTCCGACGCCGCCGCGTTTGCAGGCCTGGCGGAAAAGGCCAAAGCCGCCCTCAAATAAGCTTGAACTGCGCCCGCCGGCCCCGCCAGCGGGCGCTTCGTTGTGTTCGGTGGGCCGGAGGTTTTTTGTTTCCACGGGTTCGGAACGTCTTAAAACCGTCGGAAAGGAGCTCCTTTTATGGGACAAAACCGGATGGATTTCCGGGCGGCACGTTCCGGCGGGGCAATTACCAGCCGGGATAATCCTCTAATAAAAGACTATACCCGCCTGATGAGGGACGCGTCGTACCGCCAGGAGAGCGGTCTCTTTGCCCTTGAGGGCGCCCGGCTGTGCGCAGACGCCGCTGCGTCGGGCGTGGAGATCCGTACGGTTCTCTATACGGTTCGAGCGGCGGGGCAATACGGCTCCTACCTCGATTCCCTTTTTTCGGCCTGCGCCGACCGCCGCGAGATCGCCCTGCCGCTCGCCGGCCGTCTGTCGGATACGCAGGCTCCCCAAGGAATATTTTGTATCTGCCGGCGGCTTGACAACCACCTTTCTTTGGGTAAAATAGAGAGATACGGGCGTTATCTTTTGCTGGAAGACGTACAGGATCCCGGGAACATGGGCAGCATCGTGCGCACCGCCGAGGCGTTGGGCATAGACGGTCTGTTCCTCACCCCCGGATGCTGCGACCTGTACAATCCCAAGGTGCTGCGGGGCAGTATGGGGGGCGTTTTTCGCCTTGCCGCCAGCCGGGTGGAGGATGTGCCCGGGCTGCTCGCCCATCTGCGGGAAAAGGGGCTCGCCTCTTTCGCCTGCGTAGCCGATGCCCAGGCGCTGCCGGTGCAGGAGGCCGGGCTCGGAAAAGGCTGTGTTTGTCTGATCGGCAACGAGGGAGCGGGGCTGCGGCCAGAAACCGTTGCTTTATGCGACCGGCGAATCACCATTCCGATGGAGGGGCGTGCAGAATCGCTCAACGCCTCCATTGCCGCCGCGCTCGTGCTGTGGGAGATGAGCAGGCGGTCATAAATGCTCTTCAAACTGGTGGGCGTCCGCCGGCCGGCGGCGCAGAGACGGGAGGGGATCGGCATTGAGGGACAACCGGCTGTACTGGATTTGGCTGCAACAGGCGCTGGAACCCGGCGGCACGAAAACCGCGCTGGCGCTCTCGGTGTTTGCATCGCCTGAAGCGGCCTATCGAGCCTCCCGGTCCGAACTGATGCGGGCTGGTTTCACCGGGGCCCTTCTCGAACGCCTGTGCCGCAAATCCCTGGATCCGGCTGCCCGGATCCTCGAAGACAGTCTCAGGCAGGGGACATTTGTCCTCACCATGGATGACGAAGCCTATCCGGATTGCCTGCGCCAAACTTATATGCCGCCCCTGGTATTATACGGCAAAGGGGAGTTGCCGCCGCTCGACCGCCTTCCCGCCGTGGCTATGGTAGGCACCCGCAAGGCATCCGATTACGGTATCCGGGCTGCCGGAAGCCTGGCCGCCGGTTTGGCGGCAGGCGGCTGTGCCGTTATCAGTGGCGGGGCGGTGGGGATTGACGCGGCCTCTCACCGGGGTGCGCTCGCGGGCGGAGGCTTGACGATAGCTGTGCAGGGATGCGGGCTCGACGTGGATTATCCCCGGTCCAATCGTACCCTGCGAGAGCAGATTGTAGCCGCCGACGGGGTTATTGTGACGGAGTACCCGCCGGGGTCGCCGCCACTGCGGGAGCATTTTCCGGTGCGCAACCGCCTGCTCGCCGGCATGTCTATGGCCGTATGTGTCGTTGAGGCGCCGGAACACAGCGGTTCCCTCATCACCGCCCGGCTGGCCCGTAACCAGGGACGGGATGTCTATGTCGTGCCGGGGGAGATTACGTCCAAAAACAGCAGTGGTTCCAATGATCTGATTAAAGATGGCGCCGCCCTTGTCACAAAGGCGAGTGAAATCCTGCGGGATTATAGCCTGCGGTTTCCAGATATTCTGGACCGGCGGGCGGCCGACGCCGCACAGGCTGCCTATGAACACAGAGGAGACCGCCGTGTGCCAGCCCGTTCTGCTCCGGCTAAAGGATCCGTCCGGCCGGCGAAAAAGGCGGCGTCAGAAGCCGAATCGCCTGCGGATGCTTTTTATGCCTGCCCTTCCGATGCGTCGGCCAGGGCGGTCCTTCTTTACCAAATGCTGACTTCCGAGCCTCTCGCGGCCGAAACCCTGGCGCAGAAGGCCGGATTATCCTTTCCCGATGCCCTTGCCGGCCTGACGGAACTCGAAATCGCGGGCTGTGCGCGGAATTTTCCGGGCCGGCAGTTTGCTCTAAAACCCCGGCCCTGAAGGTGTTTATCAATCTAGAAGAACAGGTGGACCGCATCATGTCAAAGTTGGTGATTGTGGAGTCGCCCGCTAAGGCGAAAACCATTCAAAAGTATCTCGGACCCGGATATGAGGTCGTCGCGTCTATGGGGCATATCCGGGATCTGCCCAAGACTCTGCTCGGGGTCGATATTGAACACGGATTCAAGCCGCGTTATGTGGACATTCCCGGAAAGTCGGCCTTGATCCGTCAACTCAAGTCCATGGCGGCTCAGAGCGACGGTGTCATACTCGCCACTGACCCGGACCGGGAAGGCGAGGCTATTTCCTGGCACCTTGCCGGCCTGCTTGGAACCGATACGGCTGCCGACAACCGCGTTACGTTTAATGAAATCACGAAAACCGGGGTGTCTCAGGGAATGGCACATCCCCGGAAACTGGACATGGATCTGGTCAACGCCCAGCAGGCGCGGCGGATCCTTGATCGGATTGTGGGGTACAAGCTCAGTCCTTTCCTGTGGAAGAAGATCCGCAAAGGTTTGTCCGCCGGACGGGTCCAGTCCGCCGCCGTGCGGATTATCGTGGACCGTGAGAAAGAGATCCGCGCTTTTGTCAGCGAGGAATACTGGAGTTTGGATGCCCTGCTGTCCGACAAGCCGGAAAGCCGTCCGTTTCCCGCCCGGTTCCACGGGGATCGAAAGGGCAAAATCAAGATCGAAAACAAGGAAAAGGCCGACGCCATTTTGGCGGAGCTGCAAAACGCGGCTTTCACGGTCGACAAGGTCAAGCGGGGTGTGCGGCAGATATCGCCCGCGCCTCCGTTCATTACCTCCACCATGCAGCAGGAGGCCAGCCGCAAGCTGGGCTTTGCCGCCCGGCGTACCATGAAGGCGGCCCAGGAACTGTATGAAGGCGTGGAAGTGGAGGGGATCGGCGCCATCGGCCTGATTACCTATATGCGAACCGATTCGCTGCGCATTTCGGATGACGCGCGAAAAGAGGGCAATGCCTATATTCAGGAACGGTACGGCGCCCGGTATCTGCCCGAAAAACCCCGTATTTTTAAATCCCGGGGCAATGCCCAGGACGCCCACGAGGCGATCCGCCCCTCGGTTCCTTCCCTTACCCCCGAGCGGGTCAAGGGATCCCTGAGTTCCGACCAGTACCGGCTTTATAAGCTGATCTGGGAGCGGTTCATCGCCAGCCTGATGGCCAACTGTGTGCAGGATACCTGCCAGGCGGATATTGCCGCCGGCAAATATCTGTTCAAGGCATCGGGTTATACCGTGAAGTTCGATGGCTACACCGTGCTTTATGTCGAGGGCAAGGATGAGGAGACCGAGGCAGGGGGAGCTTTGCCGCCACTGGAAGAGGGGATGCCCCTCGTTCTGCGGGATTTGAAGGGGAACCAGCATTTTACCCAGCCGCCTCCCCGCTACACCGAAGCGACCCTCATCAAAACATTGGAGGAAAACGGCATCGGCCGTCCATCCACCTACGCCCCCACCATCAGCACCATCCTTGCCCGGGAATACGTGGAGCGGGACGGAAAGGCTCTGAAGCCCACGGCATTGGGAGAAGTGACCACGGAACTGATGGAGGAGCAATTCCCCGAAATCGTGGATGTGGATTTCACCGCCAATATGGAGCGGCAGCTCGACGGGGTGGAGTCGGGCAAAGCCGATTGGGTGGAAACTCTCGACCTTTTTTACGACGGGTTCTCCAAGACCCTGCATAAAGCGGAGGAAGCCACCTCCGGGGAGCGGATCAAGGTCCCCGAGGTGGAGAGCGATGTCACCTGTGAACTCTGCGGCCGGAAAATGGTGGTCAAATCGGGCCGGTATGGGAAGTTCCTGGCCTGCCCGGGGTATCCCGAGTGTAAAAACACCAAACGGATTGTCGAAGAAACCCCCGGCGTCTGCCCGAAATGCGGCGGCGCCATCGTGGCGAAAAAATCCAAAAAAAACCGGAAGTTTTTCGGCTGTTCCCATTATCCTCAGTGCGATTTCGTCACTTGGAACGAACCCACGGCGGAGACGTGCCCGAAGTGCGGCAAGACCCTGTTCAAGAAAAAGGGGCGCAACGCCGGTCTGTTCTGTATGACCGAGGGCTGCGGCTTTGAAAAAGAGGCCGATCCGAAAACAGAGGAAAAGAAACCGGACGGACCGGCGGGCGATGGATGATGCCGTGGCCTGTAAGATGCCCAGCACCCGGTATGGCGGTGTTTATCTATGGCCGCTTCAGGCATCTCTGCAGGGCCGGTTGGTGGCCGTATGAAGACGGGCGCGTATTATGGCCCATTTCACCCGGGTTCTCATGAAGGAGTGGACATGAAAAAAGGGCAGATAGTAGAAGGGATGGTCAAAAAGATCGCATTCCCAAACAAAGGCATGGTGGAGATCCCGGAAGAGGATAAGACTGTTATTGTGAAAGATGCAATAGCCGGGCAGAAAGTGCGGGTTCTTATCCAAAAAAACCGCAGGGAACAGCCGGAGGGAAGGGTTCTGGAAGTCCTTGAAAAAGCACCGGGAGAGATCCCTTCCGCCTGTCCACATTTTGGTTCCTGCGGGGGTTGTACTTATCAGAATCTGTCCTATGACCGGCAGCTTCAGATGAAAATGGAGCAGGTAAAGGACATGATGGATCGCGCGGTAGACGGGGCGTATGTCTGGGAGGGGATTCGTCCAAGTCCCGCGATCAACGGGTACCGCAACAAGATGGAATTCACTTTTGGTGATGAGTGCAAAGACGGCCCGTTGGCGCTTGGCATGCACAAGCGGGGAAGTTTCCACGATATTGTAAGCGTTCCCAACTGCCGGATTGTGGATGCGGATTATCGGCAAATCCTGACCTGCACTTTGGAAACGGCACGAGAAAGCGGATTGCCCTATTATCACAGGATACGGCACACGGGGTTTTTTCGTCATCTTCTGGTTCGCAAGGCCGCCAAAACAGGAGAAATTTTGGTTGATTTGATTACCACTTCGGGAGAGGACATAAACCATCCTATCCCGGCTCGGCCCGTTGAAGAATTTTGGAAAAAGTGGGTCAACCGGCTTCTCTCGCTTTCGCTGGACGGAAAAATCGCGGGGATCCTGCATACGGTCAACGACAATATCGCGGATACCGTGAAGGATGGAGGAACCCAGGTAATCTATGGGCAAGACTATTTCTATGAAGAATTGCTGGGCTTGAAGTTCAAAATCACCCCCTTCTCTTTCTTTCAAACCAACTCTCTAGGGGCGGAGGTTCTCTACGAAAAGGCCAGAGACTATATGGGCGATGCAAGGGACAAAGTCGTATTCGACCTCTACAGCGGGACCGGAACGATTGCGCAGATCCTGTCGCCGGCGGCGAAGCGGGTGATAGGTGTCGAAATTGTGGAAGAGGCCGTGGAAGCCGCCAGGGAAAACGCGAAATGCAATGGTTTGGAAAATTGCGCGTTCTGGGCCGGGGACGTTCTGAACGTGATCGAGGAACTTGAGGAAGTGCCGGACCTGATTATGCTGGATCCCCCGCGAGACGGTGTACACCCGAAGGCATTGGATAGGATTATCGGTTTCGGTGTGGACAGACTGGTGTATATTGCGTGTAAGCCGACCAGCCTGGCAAGGGATCTGAAAATTCTCCAGGAACGAGGATATCGGGTGGAACGAATCGGGTGTGTTGATTTATTTCCCTCTACGTATCACGTGGAGACCATTTGCCAACTTGTCCGGACATAAGCGGTGTCAATGCGCTTTATGAGGACCGTTTGGAGACTGTGAGTTCAAGGATCGAGCGTTATAAAAAGAAAGGTTGCGAAGCCATGGAAACCACAAATGGGCAGAAGCTGAACATGAGGATCATCGTTGACGCCTACGGCGGAGACAATGCCCCTCTTGAGATCCTGCGCGGCGCGGCGCTGGCAGTGGAAGAGTACGGCCATTCCATTCTTTTAACGGGCCGGGAAGCGGATATTCGCCGGGTGGCGGCGGAGAACGGCATTTCGCTCAAGGGGATGGAGATCGCCGCCGCAGAGGACGTGATCACCATGGACGACGAGCCGAAAAGCATTCTAAAGGAACACAAGGACTGCTCGATGGCGCTGGGGCTTCGCCTGCTGGCCCAGGGGGAGGGCGATGCTTTCGTCTCTGCGGGCAGCACCGGCGCCCTCATTATGGGTGCGACGTTTTTTGTCAAGCGGATCAAAGGGATTTCACGGGCGGCCCTGGCGCCGCTGGTTCCATCCGATAAAGGCCCCTTTATGCTCATTGATTCGGGCGCCAACGTCGAATGCCGTCCCGACATGCTGCTGCAGTTTGCGCACATGGCCAGCCTCTATATGACCAAGGTCATGCACAACGGCAGGGCGGCGACGGTGGGACTGCTCAATGTAGGGACCGAGGACCACAAGGGCGGTTCCCTTCAGCAGGAAGCCCACGCCCTGCTTAAACAAAGCGGTTTGAACTATATCGGCAACGTAGAGGCACGGGATGTCCCGGCCGGGATTGTGGATGTCTTGGTGGCCGACGGCTTCAGCGGCAATGTGCTGCTCAAAACGATGGAGGGCACCGCCGACATGCTCATGGGCAATCTCAAACAGATTCTGTTTTCGGGTCTTGGCACCAAGCTGGCCGCCTTGCTGCTTAAGAAACCACTGTACGGCTTGAAACGCAAGCTCTCCACCTCTGAATACGGCGGAGCTCCCCTGCTCGGAGTGACCAAACCCGTCATCAAAACGCACGGCAATTCCAAGGCCCCGGCGGTCAAAAATGCCATCCGCGTGGCAGCCGGCTTTGCGGCTGCCGGAGTGATTGAAGATATGGCGGCAGCCGTTCGAACGGCGAAAGCCACGGAGGAGGAATAGGGCGTGGTGCTGGAAAAGCTGGCCCTTCTGCTGATGGATCAAGTCGGCTGTGAAGCGGAAGACGTGACCATGAACGCCCGGCTTGACGACCTGAATCTCACCTCCGACGACCGGGCGGAGGCGGCCTTCACCCTGGGGGAATTTTATGGCGTAGAGATCCCGGAAGACGCTCTCGCGGCGTTTGTGACCGTGGAGGATCTTGTCGGATATATTGAGGACCGTATTTAATTAAGGCCGCCGGGTTTCCGGCGGGCTTTGAAAAGAGGACGATGCCATATGCGGCAGGAAACCATGCATTTCATGGAGAAGATCGGATACCGTTTTCGCAACCCATCCCTGCTGGAGAATGCGCTGACCCATTCCTCCTACGCGAACGAAGGGCATCATGGTCTCGAGAGCAACGAACGTCTGGAATTCCTGGGGGATTCGGTGCTGGGATTTGTCACGGCGAGATATCTGTTTGAACGCGAGAACGGGCCGGAAGGCATGCTGACCAAACTGCGGGCGGCTTTGGTGTGTGAAAAAGCCCTGTGTTCCTATGCACAGCTTTTGAGGCTGGGAGACTATCTTCTCCTCGGCAAAGGGGAACAGCGTACCGGCGGCGCCGAACGCCCCTCCATTCTGGCCGATGCGTTTGAGGCGGTGATTGCCGCCATTTACCTGGACGGGGGATTGGAGCCGGTGCGGGCGTTTATTCTGCCCTATCTGGAACAGGAAGCCTCCAACCAGCGCCGCCGCCATTTCAAGGACTACAAGACCACCCTCCAAGAGATTATCCAGCACAATCCGGAGGAACGGCTGGACTATGTCTTGAGGGGCGAGTCGGGACCCGATCACAACAAGATATTCGAGGTGGAGGTTCGCCTGCACTCCAATGTGATCGGCACCGGCCGGGGCCGCAGCAAAAAGGAGGCGGAACAGCAGGCCGCTCGGGAGGCGCTCAAGCTGATGGGGTATGACAGTTAGAGCCGGAGCCGGGACAGCCCGGCACGGGAATATCGCCTTGTTTGTACCCCATGCGGGCTGTCCCCATCGGTGCAGTTTTTGCGATCAGCGGATTATCGCCGGTGCACAGGGACGGATGACGCCGGACGAAGTCGATGCGGCTTGCCGCCTGGCGGAATCCCATATCACCCTGCCCGGGGAACAGGCGGAACTGGCGTTTTTCGGTGGCAGCTTTACCGCCTTGCCGCGCGAGGAGATGCGTGCCCTTCTGGATGCAGCTTTTCCTTTTGTGGAACGGGGCGTTTTTCGGGGGATTCGCCTGTCCACCCGGCCGGACTGTGTGGACAGGCCAGTTCTCGCGGATCTGCTGACTCGTGGGGTGACGGCGGTGGAACTCGGCGCTCAAAGTATGGACGACACGGTCCTTGCCCGAAATGGCCGTGGCCATACCGCCGCCGATGTGGAGCGGGCGGCAGAACTGGTCAAAGAGGCGGGATTCTCTCTGGGGCTTCAGATGATGACCGGACTGCCGGGCAGCACACCGGATTCCGACCTCAAAACCGCCCGCCGGCTGGCGTCGCTCCGGCCGGATACGATGCGCATCTATCCGACGGTGGTGCTGCGGGGAACCCCTCTTGAGCAAATGGTTCATGCCGGCGTTTACCTTCCGTCCTCTCTGGACGAGGCGGCGGATCTCTGCGCTGAACTCCTCCTCTTTTTCGAGGAGGAGCAGGGCATCCCGGTCATTCGCCTGGGGCTCCATGCCTCCCCCGACCTGGAGAGGAACCGGGTCGCGGGTCCCTGGCATCCCGCTTTCCGGCAACTGTGCGAGGGGCGGATTTATCGGGACCGCACGGTGTCCCTTCTTCAGGAGAGACGTGTGCCGCCCGGCTCGGTGCGGGTTTTCGTCCATCCCCGCTTTCTGTCCGCCATGATCGGCCAACGAAAGAGCAATCTCCGGTGGTTTCAGGAGCGGGGATATACGCTGTATGCTGATGGAGATCCCGCGCTGTCCCGGTATCAGATAAAACTCGGCGCGGATTATGAACGAAGTGAAATGAAACCGGAACGGCGTACGGCAGGTTCCGAACGAATTAAGGATGTGTGAAACGGTGCTGCTCAAATCCTTGGAAATACAGGGCTTCAAATCCTTTCCGGACAAGACGGTGCTGTCATTCGGACAGGGGATTACCGCCGTCGTCGGACCGAACGGCAGCGGCAAGTCCAATATCAGCGACGCGATTCGCTGGGTACTCGGCGAACAATCCAGCAAAAGCCTCCGGGGGTCCAAAATGGAGGATGTCATTTTTAACGGCACCTCCAGCCGCCGGGCCGTGGGATTCGCAGAGGTGTCTCTGACCGTGGACAATTCCGCCCGTAAGCTGGATTTCGATGCCGACGACGTAAAAGTCACCCGCCGGTATTACCGCTCGGGGGAGAGCGAGTATCTTTTAAACGGCGCTTCTGTCCGGCTCAGGGACATACAGATGCTGTTTATGGATACCGGCCTCGGCCGGGATGGGTACTCCATCATCGGCCAGGGCCGGATTGGAGATATCGTGGCGTCCAAATCGGAGGAACGCCGCGAGATCTTTGAGGAAGCCGCCGGGATTTCCAAGTACCGCTATCGGAAAAACGAGGCGGAGCGGCGGCTGAACGCGGCGGAGGATAACCTGCTTCGGCTGCGGGATATCGTGAGGGAGTTGGAAGAGCGGGTCGGACCGTTGAAAATCCAGGCGGATAAGGCCAGAAAATACCTGGCTTTGGCCGGAGAAAAAAAAGAACTTGAAATCGGTCTGTGGCTGCGTACCATCGAACAGAGCCGGGAAACGCTGCGGGAGCTGAGCGCCAAACTGGAACTCGCCCGCACCCAGTATGATGCGGCGGGCCATGCTGTGGAGGAGATTGATGCGCGCATCGACGAGATCGCGGAGAATGCCCAACGCCTGACGGTTCGGATGGACGAGGTGCGGCAGGACGCCCGCCGCTTTGAGGAGGAGGCTGCCCGGTGCGAAAGCGATGCCGGGTTGCTGCGCAACGATATTTTTCACAATACCGAGACCATAACGCGATTGCGCGCCCAGCTTGAACAGTCCGAGACGGGAGGCGAAGGAATCCTGCGGGATATTGCCGCGCGGGAGGAAGCGATTGCCGAAAAGAAAGGCACCGCCGCCGATGCGGAGGAAAAACGCCGTGCGCTCGAGGAAGAACTCGCGGGTCTCGTGGAAAGCCATAATACCTATTCCGGCCGGATCGAAACGCTTTCCCAAGAGGCGTCGGCGCTGGCACTGCGCCTGTCCGATATTCGGGTGCGGTCGGTGACGAGCGAGTCCTCCTTGGGGGAGATCACCATGCGGCTGTCCCAATTGGCCGCGTCGATCTCCCTGCGGGCCGGGCAGAACGCCGCCGCCGAAAAGGAACTCGCCCAGCGGCGGGAGGAATGGCAACTCGCCTGTGAACGGGCGGAGGAACTGCAAAATACCCTGGCGGGATACGAGATGCGGTATCGGTCCCGGGCGAGCAAATTGGAAGCTGCCAAAGAAGAGGCGAACAAGCGGAATCTGGACGCGGGAGAAAAGAGCCGCCGGGTCCGGCTGCTCGAAGAAATGGAGCGCAACCTGGAGGGATTTGCCCAGAGCGTCAAAGCCGTTATGAAGCAGGCCGAGCGGGGAGAACTTCCCGGCATCCACGGGCCGGTTTCCCGTTTGATACAGGCGGGTTCCGCCTATGCGCTGGCGGTGGAAACCGCTCTTGGCGCGGCGGCGCAGAATGTGGTCTGTGACCGGGAGGAGGATGCCAAGGAGGCCATCCGGTATCTCAAGGAGACAAAGGGAGGGCGCGCGACCTTTCTGCCCCTGACGTCGGTCAAAGGGAATCTGTTGAGCGAAAACGGCCTGGAAGGAGAGACGGGCTTTATCGGCCTCGCATCCTCTTTAGTCGAAGCAGATCCCCGGTATGCGGGGGTGGTGCGCAGCCTTCTGGGGCGCACCGCCGTGGCCGAGGATCTGGATTCTGCGGTGCGGATCGCCAAGAAATACCACTATCGCTTTCGGATCGTGTCTCTGGACGGCCAGGTGGTGAACGCCGGGGGCTCGATGACGGGCGGATCCAGCGTTAAGGGCGCGGGGATGCTTTCCCGCCGCGCCGAAATCGAACGGTTGAAAAAGGAGGCCGGGTCCCTTGCCGAGAAAGCCCGGCAGGCGCAGGAGGAGGTCGCCCGTTTGTCCCAGGACACCGCCGCCGCCGAGGCGGCTCTGACCGGGGCAAGGGGAGAATTGTCTTCCGCGGGAGAGGAGAAGATCCGGCTCGAGGGAGAGGTGCGCCGGCTGACGGAACAGGCGGCGGCCGCCAAGCGGGAACTGGAAGAGGGCGAGGCGGAACAGGCGTCTTTGCATGAACGGGCAGAGGAGTACCGCCGGATATCCATCGAGGCTGAGGACGAAGCGGCCGAAGTCCGACAGCAAAAGGAACGGGTGGAGACCGAGCTCCGTTCCCTGAGCGGCAATCGGGAGGAACTGTCCCGCCGCCGGGAGGAACTGTCCGCCGGCATCGGGGAGATGCGTCTGCAAACGCTCGCCATCGAGAAGGAGATCGAGGCTGAACACGCCGCGATTGCGGATTTGCGCGCCCGCCTTGCGGATGAGGAGGGCGCTCGGGACTCCTTGCGCCGCCAGGAGGCGGAACTCCGCGATACCAACAAGACGCTCGACGAGCGTGCCGCCGCCCTGACAGAACAGGCCGGATCCCTGCGTACACAGGCCGCAGGCACACAGGGACGGATTGAGGAACTGATGGCCGAACGCGCGAAAGGCGAGGCGGAACAGGCGCTCCTGCGCCAGCAGTCGCGGGATAAGGCCGACGAACGGGAGAAAGCAGGTCTGGAGGCGGCCCGCATCGAGGAAAAATGCCACACAGTCGGGCGAGAGGCGGATGACGTGACACGGCGGCTGTATGAGGAATACGAACTCACCCGCAGTGAAGCTGAAGCCACGGTCCAGCCGGCTGAAGATATACCGGCGGCAACCCGCCGTCTGTCGGATCTGAAAAACCGGATCCGCGCCCTGGGCAGCGTCAATGTGGACGCTATCGAGGAATACCGCGAGGTCAGTGAACGCTACGAGTTCTTGAATGCGCAGGTTAAGGATGTTGAAACCTCCAAGGAGGAACTGCATCGTCTCATCAGTGATCTAACCGTGCAGATGCGGGAAATTTTTATTGACCGCTTCCGGCAGATCAACTATAATTACGGCATCGTTTTCACAGAGATGTTCGGCGGGGGCAAAGGTGAACTGAAACTCACCGACCCGGATGACATATTGGGATCCGGCATCGAAATGCACGTGCAGCCGCCTGGGAAAGTGATCCTGAATCTCGATGTCCTCTCGGGCGGAGAGAAGGCTTTGGCGGCCATCGCGCTGCTCTTCGCGATTCTCAAGGTGACCCCTTCCCCCTTCTGTGTGCTGGACGAAATCGAGGCAGCCCTTGACGATGTGAACGTGGACCGGTATGCCCAGTATCTGCGGCGCATGTCGGGAAACAGCCAGTTTATCGTGATTACCCACCGGCGGGGCACCATGGAAGAGGCCGATGTCCTCTACGGTGTGACGATGCAGGAACAAGGCGTATCCAAGCTGCTGGAATTGAGGGCCAGCGAAGTCGAGGAAAAGCTCGGCATCCGGATGGACAAGGCAACGTAATGGCGGTCTATGATGGGCTGCTCCATGGTCATGGGGCCCGCGGCGTAGGCAGTGCCCCGTCAAAACGCCCGGTCGGCGATCCGCTCGGCCGACGATTTTTTGGGCCGGCCCTATACTCTGCGGTTTTATGAAGGGGAATACGTCGAGACCGATGCCCTGGGAGAATGGCATACCCCCTGCGCTTCGCTGTATAAAGTGGCAGAAACCGATGGCCTGCTCTTGCTTTATCACAGCAAAACCCGCGCGGATGTTCTGGAAAAAAGACGTTTTCTCAAAGGGGCACTGGAGGAGCTCACGGCCTTCCTGCGGGGAACGTGCGGTCTATCTTACAAACGGATCCAATCCGAGTAGAAAGAGGTTTGCATATGGGCTTTTTCAGCAAGATCGGCGAGGGGCTTAAAAAGACACGGGATTCCCTTATGCAGTCGATGAATGCGATGCTCCGTTCCTTTACCCGCATTGATGAAGAATTGTTCGAGGAACTTGAGGAGATTCTCATCATGGGGGATGTGGGGGCCTCTACCGCCGCCCGGATCTGCGAGGAACTGCGCCGCAAAGTCAAGGAACGGGGGGAGACGGATCCCGGCCGGATCCAGAATCTGCTGGAAGAAACGGTGGCCGAAATGCTGCGGGGCGGTCAGGAGATGAACCTGCACACCAAGCCGGCGGTGATCCTGGTGATCGGGGTCAACGGGGTGGGGAAAACCACCACCATCGGCAAACTCGCCGCCCGCTTCCAAGCCGAAGGCAAGAAGGTGGTGCTCGGCGCCGCCGATACCTTCCGCGCCGCCGCCATCGAGCAACTGGAGATCTGGGCGGAACGGGCGGGTGCCGACATTGTCAAGCACACGCAGGGCGCCGATCCGGCCGCCGTGGTGTTCGACGCCCTGTGCGCCGCCAAAGCCAGGGGAGCCGACATGGTGATCTGCGATACTGCCGGCCGGCTGCATAATAAAAAGAACCTGATGGATGAACTGGGAAAAATTACGCGGGTCATAGACCGGGAACTGCCCGATGCGGACAAAGAGGTGCTTTTGGTTCTCGATGCCACCACCGGCCAGAACGCGGTCAGCCAGGTTCGGGAATTCCGAAAGGCCGCCGGCATTTCCGGCATCGTGCTGACAAAACTCGACGGCACCGCCCGGGGCGGGGTGGTTCTCACCATTCGGGAAGAATTGGATGTTCCGGTCAAATTTATCGGCGTCGGAGAGGGTGTGGACGACCTGATGCCCTTTGATCCCGATGAATTTGCCCACGGCCTGTTCGGGGACGCCCGATGAGAAAGGATGAACCATACGGAGGTATCGGTCATGCGTTTTGTTGTCGCAACCCACAACCGCAAAAAACTTGAGGAACTCTCGCGTATTCTGTCCGCGCTGGATATCGAGGCGGTGACGGGGGATCAGGTCGGCGTTGCATTGAGCGAACCGGATGAAACCGGTGAGACTTTTGAAGAGAATGCCCGGATCAAGGCGGAATCCGCCTGCCGGGAGACGGGGCTTCCGGCGGTAGCCGACGATTCCGGCCTGGCGGTGGATGCCCTGGACGGGGCCCCGGGAGTTTATTCGGCACGGTATGCCGGGGCGGGTGCCAGCGATGCGGATCGAAACGCCAAGCTGCTGGATGCTTTGAAAGACATCCCGGATGAACAGCGCAACGCGAAGTTTGTGTCGGTGATCTGCTGCGCGTTCCCGGACGGCGGCATCGTGACCGCACGGGGGGAATGCCCCGGCCGCATCGCGCATGCTCCCCGGGGAGAGGACGGCTTCGGATACGATCCTCT
The DNA here is from genome assembly GCA_902492045.1 of uncultured Oscillospiraceae bacterium. GTDB lineage: Bacteria > Bacillota > Clostridia > Oscillospirales > Acutalibacteraceae > UMGS1623. The sequence continues at coordinate 49,293 of CABUKB010000009.1, forward strand.
GTTTGTCGTAGGCGGCGGGCTTCCCGGTGCTGGAAAAACCTTCGCGGAACTGACGGGAGAGGAAAAAGACGCGGTCAGCCATCGCGGTAATGCCCTGCGTATGTTTTCGGCCCGTCTGCGGGAAAAATTAAACAGGTAACGGATTCAACCGGGCGAATCCTGATAGAGAGGATGTTTCATTTGTTAACCAGCAAACAACGGGCGTTTTTGCGTTCAAAAGCCAATGCGGAGGCCCCGGTCCTTCATGTGGGAAAGGGAGGAATTTCCGAGTCCCTTCTGCTTCAGGCGGAGGATGCCTTGACGGCGCGCGAACTCATCAAGGGCAAGGTACTGGAAACCGCACCGCTTTCCAGCCGCGAGGCGGCAGAGCAGATTGCGCAGGCAGTTCACGCCGAAGTGGTGCAGGTGATTGGCCGCACGTTTGTCCTGTATCGCCGCCATCCGAAGGAACCGAAAATCCAGCTTCCGAACGGGTGAAGCGGAACAAAACAGAATGAAGAAAAGGGCAAAGGAGAATGGGAGAATGCCGCAGAAGATCGCGTTGTTTGGAGGGGCTTTCGACCCCATTCACAATGGGCATATCCGGCTGGCTGTGGAATTTGCGCGCCGGTTGGATCTGGACCGGGTCTTGTTCGTCCCTTCGTACGTACCGCCCCACAAGCTGCGCAGTGACATGGCCGGGCCCGCCGACCGTCTGGCCATGTGCCGCCTGGCGGCGGGAGCGTATCCGCGCCTGGAGGTCTCCGATCTGGAGATCGCCCGGGGCGGCGCCAGCTTTACGGCCGACACGCTCGATACTTTGCGGGGGCGGTATCCCGGCACTTCCTGGTATCTTATTACGGGGGCGGATATGTTTCTGACCCTCGGCAGCTGGTGGCGCTTTGGGGACATCGCCGCCGATACGGTTTTATGTGCCGCACCGAGGGACGGAGCGGGTCTGGCCCAACTGCGGGCTTACGCCGATGAACTGGCCAAGGCCGGGGCACGGTGCGTGATTGAAGATATCCCCCTGTCCGACATTTCCTCCACCGAAATCCGCAAGCGGGTATCGCAAGGAGGGGAGATCGGGGATTTGGTTCCGGAGAGCGTCGCGGCGTATATTCGGGAACACGGCCTGTACCGGACGCCCTCCGAAGAAGGGGAGGCAGATCACGATGCACAATATATTGCGATCATCCGGGGGCGTCTGACCCCCTCCCGATTCCAGCATTCCCTGGCGGTGGCCGACAGAGCCGTGGAGCTGGCCCGCCGATGGGGGGCTGACCCGGCCAGGGCCCGCACAGCCGGCCTGCTTCACGATATCATGAAAGATGCGAAACCCGCCGCACAGTTGCAAATCTTTCGGGATTTTGGTATACTACTAGATACTGTGGAGCGACAGGTGCCAAAACTCTGGCATGCCAGAGCCGGCGCGGTTTTCATCGAACGGATCCTTGGAGTTGCCGACCCGGAGATTTTGTCCGCTGTGCGTTATCACACCACAGGACACGCCGGGATGAACCTTCTTGAGACGGTCATCTATCTTGCGGATTTTACCTCGTCCGACCGTGATTATCCCGATGTAGATGTGCTCAGGCGGCTATCGGACGAAAATCTCGACCGGGCCATGGCCTACGCTCTTTCTTATACCATACGGGATCTGATTGAAAAAAACCGCGCGGTGCATCCGGATACCCTGGCCTGTTACAACGAAGTCATCCTTCGCCTCTATCCCGATGAACGGCTGCCGGAATGGAAGAAATCCCACCTTCTCTGATGAAAACCGCCTCGGACGCCCGTCACGAAGAGGCGCGTGAAACCCGACCGCAGAAAGGACTGGTCTTTTACTATGGCAAAGGATAAACGCGACAGCAGCAAGAGGCCTTCCTCTTCCCGCACAGGGGCGTCGAGGCCGGCCGCCAAAAAGGCGCCGGCGCGTTCATCGGCGAAAAGGCCGGCATCTCGGACAGGTGCTTCTTCCGCCTCCGGCCGTGCCGGGCGGACAGGTGCCTCGCCGAAATCCGGGAGCCGGAGCGGCACCTCTTCCGCCAAGAAGCCGGCGGGTACCCGGAAAAAGAATACACGCGGCCGCAAAGTGGTGCTTATCCTGTTAGTAGCCCTTATCGTGGTGAGCCTGCTGTTTATCTTTTTTACGGGTTTGTATCTCTACCGGCAAATTGCCTCGCCGAGCGACAGTGGTTCGGACACGCCCCTGAGTTCCTATGACACGACGCCGGAGACGGATGTCGATAAAGTGGCCTATTTTGCTTTCGGTTTGATGGGGGCCTCTTCTACCGATCCCACCGAGTTGTTGTCTCTGGTCTGTTACGACAAGGAGGCTCAGTCCATCCGTATTCTGGAAATCCCGATGGACACCTATCTCGGGGAAAGCGAATTGTTTGCTGTCAAAAAGGCCAGCGAGGTTTGGGGCAACCCGAAACCGGTGAGTTGGTGCGAGTATGAAGGCAAGCAGATATACAGCGAAGAGATCGCCGACGGCAAGCACACCTATTGCGGTCAGCCGGCCACGGAAAAGATCGGTTCGGCGAGCGGGGGATTGATCGCCATCTTTAACGAGCAATATGCTATGCCGGTGGACAACTTCTTTTTATTGCCCCAGGAGGCTCTCGTCAAGCTGGTCGATCTGGTGGACGGCGTGGATGTCCAAATCGACGGCACCGTCAAACTCGACGGCATCACGTATGAGGCCGGTGTCCAGACGCTTGGGGGACAGGCCGCGTTGGAGTATGTGCTGCAAAAAGACGGCGGTGTCGAGGGGGATATTGCCCGGATTGTGCGCCAGCGCCGGGTTATGCTGGCGCTATTTCAGAGGCTGTCCGCCCGCGAGGTTGAGGATCTGGATGAGAATATCATCGGGCCGCTGATGAACGGTTCAACCCCCATTCGCTGCAATTCGGGTACAGACGCGATGCGGTCCATGCTGATCAAGCCATCCAATAAGGATATGGAGAATATGGACCTGTCTTTGGCCCTTTCGACCATGCTTCACGATATGGGCCGGATCACGCTGGAGAATATCACGGCTTATATCATCCCCGGAGAAGCCACCTCAGCCAATTCTGTGGCTTATTACGGTATTCACCGGGCGGAACTGGCGGCATTGCTCAACGCGTCGTTCAACCCGTATGGGATGCCGGTCACAGAAGCCAGCCTTCAAGTGACCGAACTGGCCGTAAACGGGACAAGCGACACCCGCACCCAGGCGATGTCCGAAATCGCCGTGTCTCAATCGGGCGTGACGGCATCGGACGAAAGTTCGGCCGCCTGACGGCTCCGGCAATAACGGGTACAGCTTTTCAGCAGAAAGTAGGAATGGACATTTTGGAAGTTAAAAGCATCGTCAGCAGCATTGTCACGTCGCTGGATAAACACAAAGCACAGGACATCCGGGTGATCGAGGTCACCGATGTAACCTCGATTGCGGATTATTTTGTCATCGCGGCCGGAACCAGTTCCACCCAGGTGAAATCCCTGACCGATTATGTGGAAGAGGAGATGGAGGAGAAGGGCCTACGTCCCATGAGAAAAGAGGGCTACCATTCCTCTACCTGGATCCTGCTCGACTATGGAACCGTGGTGGTCCACGTTTTTCAGGAAGAAACCCGCCGCTTTTATGACCTGGAAAGACTGTGGAAGGACGGCCGGCCGTTGGACGCTTCCGTTTTTTTGGAAGACGGGACCTGACCGTACCGGAAAACACCGGAAAATCCGGAAATGCAGAAAGGGCTTGTGGCCTTTTTAGGATTTCCTATCCAATTTGGAGAAAAACCTTGACGTGTGTACCCATGTGCGATATAATATTCCTTGTATCCTTATGAGAAAACCCCTGCTTCATGCGGAGGGAGGGAATTGGAATGTCAGAAATCCGAGTCAAAGACAATGAAACACTGGACAGCGCCCTGCGCAGATGGAAGAAATCGTGTGCCCGTTCCGGCGTCCTTGCCGAGGTCCGCAAGAGAGAGCATTATGAGAAGCCTTCCGTAAGACGCAAAAAGAAGTCCGAGGCTGCGCGCAAAAGAAAATACAAGTAAAGTGCAGAAAGCGGGCAGAAATGCCCGCTTTTTGGTGTTAAGGAGGCCGTCGGTGCCGTTTTGGGAACGGCGCATGAGATATTGGATATGACGGCGAAAGGAATGCATCTATGGCGCTATTTTATCCGACGCTGTACCGCCGGCGCATCACCGATATTACCCTTGACGATTTACAGACTTTGGGGGTGCGGGGGTTGCTGCTGGACGTGGACAATACCCTGACAGCTCACGGCAGCCAATATCTGTCGCCGGAGGTTGAGGCCTGGCTCGCCGCAATGCAGAGGGCAGGGATCGGGCTCACGGTGGTCTCGAACGCACTGCCCAGCCGGGTTGCGCCTTTTGCCGGCAAGATTGGCCTGCGCTATACCGCTTTTTCATGCAAACCGTCTCCCATCGGCTTTTGGCGGGGGGTCAAACGCCTGGGGCTGCCCAAACGGCAGGTCGCCGCGGTGGGGGACCAGGTGTTCACCGACATTGTAGGAGCCAATCTCTGCGGCATCCCCTCCATTCAGCTTGAACCGGTCGAACTGGAGCAAGGTAAGCCCACGCTGGCCGTCAAGCGCCGGCTGGAACGCTGGCTGAAAGAGCGGCGGGACCGCAAGATCCGGAAACGGGGGATGTAAGCTATGATTTTGGAGGCACCGCTTTTTGGCCCGGCAGGAAGCAGCGAGTCTTTCGCGGCCGAGGGGCATACTTCCACGATGGAGGCACCGGCCTGGCTCGCGGCAAGGGGCCTGACGGCGTACGAATACCAGTGCGGGCACGGTGTGCGTGTGAAACAGGAGACGGCGTTGAAATTCGGTGCCGAAGCCAAAGAACATGGTATCGCCGTTTCGCTGCATGCCCCCTACTACATTTCCCTGGCATCGGACGATCCGGCCAAACGGGACAATTCGGTGCGGTATATTCTGGACAGCGCCCGGGTGGTCAGCGCCATGGGCGGACAGAGAATCGTGGTACATCCCGGGGGGCTTGGCGGTCTATCCCGCCGGGATGCCGCCGTGCTGGCGGCGGATACCCTGCGCAGGGCTCAGAAGGCTTTGGACGAAGAGGGGCTGTATGGCATCCGTTTATGCCCGGAAACCATGGGAAAGATTCAACAGCTCGGGGATCTCGACGAGGTGCTGTTTTTCTGCGGTATTGATGAACGGTTCCTGCCCTGCATCGACTTTGGGCATCTCAATGCCCGGACCATGGGCGGATTATCTTCGAAAGAGGATTTTGCGGCTGTGCTCGATGCGGTCCGGGACCGGCTCGGGGAGGACCGGACCCGTCGTTTTCATGCCCATTTCTCTCGGATCGAATACAGCAAGGGAGGGGAAAAGCGGCACCTGACTTTTGCGGAACACAGGGGATTCGGCCCTCCGCCGGAACCCCTCATGGAACTGATCGCGGAGCGGGCTTTGACACCGGTTGTCATCTGCGAATCGGCCGGCACCCAAGCCGAAGACGCGGCCGCCCTGCGGGACCTCTGGCTGGCCGCGCGCGGTTTATAACGCCGGAACCGGACGACGGGGCCGAAACCCTACGGACCTGGCGGCCGCAACCGCTAGTTGCGCAGGCTGCAAGCTGGAATTGGTGGCGTCTGTTTGGATTGCCGGGTATACTGAGGCCATAACACCGAAAAGGAGTTTTGACCTATGAACATCGAAATTGCCAACCGTCTTCTCCGGCTGCGCAAAGAGCATGGGTTCTCACAGGAAGACCTGGCGGCCAAAATCGGGATCAGCCGCCAGTCGGTTTCCAAATGGGAAAGGGCGGAAGCTTCGCCCGATACCGACAACCTGATCGCGCTGGCCCGTCTCTATGGGGTCTCGCTGGACGATCTGCTCCTGACCGAAACCCGTTCCGAGGAAGCCGGAGGCAAAAAAGAAGACTGCCGGCGGGAGGAGTCGGTTCACGGCGGGGGGCCTCCACCGGACGAGAACGGAGGTCCGAATAAAACGGAGGCGGCGCTCACGGCCGGCCCACCGTCCGGTCCCGGATTCAAATCCAGCCCGATATCATCGGAATCCTCCGGGATGAGTCTCTGGCTGGCCTTTCCCTACCCGGTGTTTATCACCATTTTGTTCCTGCTGCTGGGATTCCTGGGGGACTGGTGGCATCCGGCCTGGATTCTGTTTCTGACGGTGCCGCTTTACTATTCGCTGGTGGATGTCATCATGCATAAGCGATCTTTCCACCACTTTCCTTATCCGATCCTGACGGCGGTGATTTTTTTGCTGCTGGGCTGTTTCGGTTGGTGGCATCCGGGCTGGCTGGTGTTTCTGACAATACCTCTGTATTATACGCTGTTTCCTGATAAGGAATCTTAAACCGGGTCGCAGGCGGGATCGACCGATGGATTGAGGCGATGGAAGACAGGGCGGGGGATTCCCCGGAACTGATCCGGATAAGAGAACAAGGTAAGCGAGGGATGACAATGAAAATTTTAGTACTCAACGGCCCCAATCTCAACCTCCTGGGCCTGCGGGAACCGGGGGTCTACGGTTCGGAAGGATATGAAGAGATCTGCCGCTTTGTCAAGCAGCGGGCCAAAGAGCGGGGGGCGGAGATCCAGTTCGCCCAGTCGAACAGCGAGGGGGGGATGATCGACCTCCTCCACGGGGCAGTGGGCGTATACGACGGAATCGTTCTCAACGCGGGAGCCTATACCCATTACAGTTATGCGATCCGGGATGCGATTGCGGCGATCCGGCTTCCGGTGGTGGAGGTGCATCTCTCCAACATCCACGCAAGAGAGGAATTCCGCCATACCTCCGTCATCGCGCCGGTGTGCATCGGCCAGATCAGCGGCTTTGGCAAAACGAGTTATGTGCTGGGCGTCGAGGCGCTGCTCGCACATTCCAACCAATGATGTCAGGAAAGGAAGACGGCGTATGGATAAGACCGAACAGCTGGCAGCCCGGCTGCCCGGCGACGGGGACGCGGCGCTGATCCTTACCCCTCATAACCGCCGGTATCTGACGGGTTTTCCATCCAGCGCCGGATGGCTGGTGGTCAGCCGGAAAGGTGCGTGGTTTCTCACAGACTTCCGTTATATCGAAGCAGCGAGGACACAGGTAAAGGGGGCCGAGTGCCGCCTGATCACCCGCGTGATGGAGGCTTTGTCGTCGCTGTTCGCCGAGGCGGGGATCAAACGGGTTTTTGTCGAACGCGGTCTGAGCCTCGGAGAATTCGATTCCCTAAAGCGCAATATATCGGGTGTCGACTGGCAAAACGGCCCCGAACTCGACGAATGGCTCGGTACCCTGCGCCTTATCAAAACCCCGGAAGAACTGAAGATCATCCGGCAGGCGCAGGAACTAACGGAATATGGTTTTGAACGCATACTTTCCTTTATCCAGGCGGGCCGATCCGAACGGGAGATTGCATTGGAGTTGGAATTTCTCATCCGCAGACAGGGGGCAGAGGGAACGGCCTTTGATTTCATCGTGGTTTCCGGACCGAATTCTTCGCTGCCTCACGGGGTCCCGGGGGAGAGGGTTCTGCAGCCCGGTGATTTTGTCACCATGGATTTCGGCGCCATGGTGGGGGGCTGGCGGTCGGATATGACCCGGACAGTGGCTGTCGGCCGGGTCTCGGATGAACAGCGCTTTGTCTACGACACGGTGCTGAAAGCGCAGACTGCCTGCCTATCGGTTCTGCGGGCCGGCTTGCCCTGTGCTGAAGGGGACCGGGCCGCGCGGAAGGTCATTGATGAGGCCGGATATGCCGGTTGCTTCGGACATGGAACCGGCCATGGAGTGGGGATGGATATTCACGAGGAACCCCGTTTGTCCCCAAGCGCGGGAACGGCGCTTTTACAGGCGGGAAGTGTGGTGACGGTCGAGCCGGGTATCTATCTGGAGGGCCGGTTCGGGGTGCGGATCGAGGATATGGTCTCGATCACGCCGGACGGCTGTGAAAATCTGACCCATGCCGAAAAAACGCTGATTTGCTTATAGCCTAAATATGAATCAGTGGCAGGCCATTCGAGCACGGCCCACCGGCAGACGCTTCGGCCTGCCGGTGGGTGTCGGTTCCGCCCGCTTATTCCGAATACCACCGCATACTTGCTGTGGTTGCCGCATATAGTGTAGCAATCTAGGAAGGCGGGGTGCGTGACCGTGTTTGTATTTTCTGTAAAGACCACCAAAAAACAGATGATTTCGATCATCGTATGCGTGGTGATGCTGATTGCCATTCTCGTGGTGGCGCTCGCCTGGCCGTCGAACCCGGCAGCCGCCACGGATACGCAGCCATACACACCGGTAGCGGCGGAAAGCGACGAGGCCAGGGTCGGTTTTTTGAAAACCTTGGGATATGAAGTTTCCCCTTCCACAGCCGAAGTCAAAGAAGTCCTTATTCCGGATGAATTTGACGAGGTGTTCCAGAATTACAACACCATTCAGGCCCAAGCGGGGATGGACCTGGAACCGTACCATGGAAAACGGGTGAAATGCTGGAGTTATCGGGTGGACAATTATCCCGGCGAAGATAATGTGCTGGCCCATCTCTATTTATATAAGGATAAAGTCATCGGCGGGGATATTTGTTCGACTAAGCTGGACGGGTTTATGCACGCCCTGATCCCGATGAATACCGTCCAAACCTCGTCTGTCTCTTAACTCCCCCAATAGGAACCAATTTCCATCGGTTAGGGGTTTGTCAACGGGACGGAACTGTGGTATACTCGGATTCGGGGTGATGGAGATGATGCAGCGGCTGGATAAGTTGGTGGCGTCCCAGGGAACCGAAAGCCGCAGCGAGGCCCGGCGCTGTATCTGGTCCGGAAAGGTAACGGTGGACGGCACCGTCTGCCGGGATCCGTCCGCCAAGGTGGATCCGGAACGGCGTAGGATTGCGGTTGCCGGGCGTGTTCTCCGTTACCGGCAGTATCGGTATATTATGCTGAATAAACCACCCGGGATCCTTTGCGTCTCGCGGGATCCAAAGGTGAAAACGGTGGTGGACCTGGTTCCGGAACCGCTCCGGACAAAGGGATTATTCCCTGCCGGCCGTCTGGATAAGGATACGGTGGGCCTGGTGCTGCTGACCGACGACGGCGCGTATGCCCATCGTCTGCTTTCCCCCAGGCACCATGTTGAAAAATGCTACCATGCATTGGTGGACGGTGCGGTGCTGCCGGAGCATATCGACCTCTTCCGCAAGGGGACAGGCCTTGAGGACGGAACCTTATGCCGCCCCGCCGGGCTGCGCGTGCTGGAGGACGGGGTTCATCCTCTGGCCGAGGTCGTGATCACCGAGGGGCGCTATCATCAGGTCAAGCGGATGTTTGCTGCTGTGGGCCGGCATGTGCTGTGGCTCAAACGGGTTTCAATCGGCGGCCTCGCGTTGGATGAAAAACTTGAGGAAGGCGAGTGCCGTGAATTGACCGAAACGGAAAAGGAAGCGGTGTTTTCCTGACTGCCTTACAATTTTTGTGTAAAATGTCCTTAGATATTTTAGATAAAGCTGGAAAGCAAAGTTTGTGGATAACAGGAATGGTACAAAAACCGCAAATCTGGTATAGTAGTAGTAATCTCTAGCGTATCCAAACGCGTTGTGCAAATAATTGGGAGGTTTTCTTATGGCGAGTCTTTCTCTGAAAAACATCTACAAAAAGTATCCGGGCGGGGTGACGGCGGTTTCCGATTTCAGTTTGGAAATCAAAGATAAGGAATTCGTCATTCTGGTCGGCCCCTCCGGCTGCGGAAAGTCCACCACCCTGCGTATGATCGCCGGCCTGGAGGAGATTTCCGACGGTGAACTGTACATCGGCGACAAGCTGGTCAACGACGTCGCCCCGAAGGACCGCGATATCGCGATGGTGTTCCAGAACTACGCGCTGTATCCGCACATGACCGTGTTTGAAAACATGGCGTTCGGCCTGAAGCTGCGGAAAACTCCCAAGGAAGAGATCAAGCGCCGCGTGGAAGAGGCGGCTCGGATCCTGGATATCGCCCACCTGCTCGACCGGAAACCGAAGGCGCTGTCCGGCGGTCAGCGTCAGCGTGTCGCCCTGGGGCGTGCCATCGTGCGTGAACCCAAGGTCTTCCTGCTCGACGAACCTCTCTCCAACTTGGACGCCAAGCTGCGTGCCCAGATGAGAACCGAGCTGTCCAAGCTGCATAAAAAGCTGGGCACCACCTTTATCTACGTTACGCACGACCAGACCGAGGCTATGACCATGGGCGACCGCATCGTGGTGATGAAGGACGGCTTTATCCAGCAGGTGGATACGCCGCATAAGCTCTATGACAAGCCCTGCAATATGTTTGTCGCCGGGTTTATCGGCAGCCCCCAAATGAACTTCATCGAGTCCAAACTGCTCAAAAAGGGCGACGATTTCTATGTGGAGTTTGGCTCCGAGGATACCAAGACTACCCGCGGAGTCAAATATCAGATCAAGCTGCCGGCTGAAAAGAACGAAAAGAACGTTCTCGATTCCTATGTGGATAAAGAGATCATGATGGGGATCCGGCCGGAGGATGTGCACGACGAACCCCGGTATATCGAGATGTTTGCGGACAACAAGATCAAAGCCGACGTGGAGGTCACCGAGCTCATGGGCGCCGAAACCTTCCTGTATCTGAATGTGGAGGGCTTCAGCTTCACCGCCCGTGTCGAACCGACTTCGACGGCCCGTCCGAGCGATAATATCGACATCGTGATCGACAGCAGCAAGATCCATCTTTTTGACAAAGAGACCGAACAGACCATCTGCAACTGATGGCGGCAAACCGGTTTCATCCCTGATACGAAAGCTGTCCGCCTGTCCACCGGCGGACAGCTTTTTTGGATCTTTTAAACGGTAAGAGGGTTGTTTTCCGTTTTTTTCATTTAAAAGGCGAATTCACTTGAAATTGCCGAAATAATTGTGTACAATAAGGTATAATGTGGTCTGTGGTCTGTTTTTGTGCCGGCAGAGACCGGCGCGGATGGCCGCCGGGGAACGTTTTGATACTGTGATATTGAAGATAAAAGGGGACGTCAGGTATGTCAAACAGGCTGTTTCAAGGAGTTGTGCATCAAATGCGGGAGGCAATCGACCGCACCATCGGCGTCGTCGACGAGACCTTGTCCATTATCGCCTGCAGCGATCTTGGGCGTATCGGTGAAATGTCCGACGCTGTGACGGCCGAATCATTTGGGGTTCCGGCTCTCTTTGTCAAAGGCGGGTATACGTACAAACCCTTTGGCTCCCGCCCCCGTGCCGAGCATATCCTGTTTGTAGAGGGGACGGATGACCAGGCAGCAAAATTTGCGGCGCTGCTGGCGGTTTCGCTGTCCAGTATCAAACAGTATTACGACGAAAAATACGACCGGGGCAATTTTGTCAAGAACGTCATTCTGGACAATATCCTTCCCGGCGATATCTATCTGAAGGCCCGGGAACTCCGCTTCAATAACGATGTCAGCCGCGTGGTTCTCCTCATCCGGATCGCCACCCGGACGGACATATCGGCATACGATATTGTGCAAAACCTCTTTCCGGACAAAAACAAGGATTTTGTCATCAATATTAACGAGACCGATATTGCTCTGGTGAAAGAAATCCGCGCGGGCATTGATTCCAAGGACCTGGAAAAGCTGGCCCGGTCGATTGTCGACACCCTTGGCGGGGAGTTCTATACCCAGGCCACGGTCGGCATTGGCACGGTGGTCGAGGGAATTAAGGATTTGGCCCGTTCGTTTAAAGAAGCGCAGGTCGCCCTGGAAGTCGGCAAGGTGTTCGATACGGAGAAGAACATCGTCAGCTATGACAATCTTGGGATTGCCCGGCTGATCTACCAGCTTCCCACCACGCTGTGCGAGATGTTCCTGCGTGAGGTGTTTAAAAAGGGTTCCATCGACTCTCTCGATCAGGAAACCCTCTTTACCATCCAGCGTTTCTTTGAAAATAACCTGAATGTATCCGAGACCTCTCGGAAGCTCTTTGTGCATCGGAATACGCTGGTGTACCGTCTGGAGAAGATCAAGAGGCTTACGGGTCTCGATTTGCGTGAATTCGACGATGCCATCGTGTTCAAGGTGGCGTTGATGGTCAAAAAATACCTGATGGCAAACCCGGTAAAATATTGACCTCCAACGGCAGCCGGCCGGTTTTGGCCGGCTGTTGTTTTTATGCTCCGCCCTTTCGAGAGCCGGTCTGTTTTGACAGACGGCGGCCCCAAAATCCTAGTTTATGGGCGGTGGCGGAGATTGCCGTTTTTTTCTTACATTATCCGGCTTGACATTCGTTGGGCCCGGGATTACGATAAAAGACGGATTTGCATCCTTTTATTCGACAAAAAGAGAGATCTTCCCTTCATTTTGGCAATTTTTTTACCGTTGCCTATGTCGGATTATTGTGAGATAATGAATCAGTGGACGAATGCTCAATAGTATAATCGAATAGTGTGTATTTGCATACGAAGGATTGGGAGGTGTTCCCTTGATTGAATTCAGAGGAGTTCACAAGACTTACGATACTGGAATTAAAGCCTTAAAAGATATCAACATTCGCATTGATAAAGGGGAATTTGTCTTTATTGTCGGGGCGTCCGGAGCCGGAAAAAGCACCTTTCTCAAATTGATCATGCGGGAGGAAGTTGCCAATGCCGGCGAAGTGATTGTCAACGATTTCAAGCTATCGAAACTCCGGAGAAAGGAGATCCCCTATCTTCGCCGCACGATGGGGATCGTGTTTCAGGATTTTCGCCTGATAAACAATATGACGGTTTTTGATAATGTGGCGTTTGCCATGCGGGTGGTGGGCGCGTCAAAACGGGACATCCGCCGGCGGGTCCCCTACATATTGGGGCTGGTGGGGCTGCAAAACAAAGCGCGCAGCTATCCGGTTGAACTTTCCGGTGGAGAGCAGCAGCGGGTGGGTTTGGCCCGCGCGCTGGTCAACAATCCCTCCCTGATTATAGCGGACGAGCCAACGGGCAACATTGATCCGGACATGTCTTACGAAATTATGGAATTGCTCATCGAGATTAACCGCCGTGGCACAACGGTGCTGGTGGTTACTCATGAACACGATTTGGTGCAGGCTTTTAACCGCCGCGTCATTGAGATTCAGGATGGCCGCGTCGTCTCCGATAGCTTGAAAACTGGGGAGGAGGGCCGTCATGCGATTCAGTAGTCTTCGCTATTTGATTCAGTCGGGATTCCGCAACCTGTGGCAGAACCGGTTTATGGCCATCGCCTCGATCGGCGTGCTGATCTCCTGCTTAATCCTGACCGGCGGCTCCTATTTGGTGTTTGAGAATATCGACCATGCCTTTGATTGGATATATGAACAGAACGTGATTGTGGCGTTTGCCGATGCGGACGCGACGGATGAACAGTCCGCAGAAATTGCGGAAAAACTGGCGAGTATCCCCAATGTAGCCAGTGTGGAATTCGTATCAAAAGAAGACCTGATGGAGCAGTACCTCGAAGGCGGCACTTTCCCGGAGGAACTGCATGAAGACCTTCGGGCGGAGAATCCCTTGCAGGATGCGTTTGTCGTCTCGTTTAAGGATCTGACGCAGTTCGAGGCCACCGTGACGCAGATCGGGCAGGTGGAGCATATTGATACGGTGGAATATGAGCCGGAAATAGCCGATTTGCTGACCAGAGTGCGGCAAGTCGTTTTGGCTGTCGGAGGATGGATCATCGGCCTGCTTCTCCTCGTTTCGTTGTTCATCATCGCCAATACCATCAAGCTGACCGTGTATAACCGGCGGCTGGAAATCTATATCATGCGGTCGGTGGGGGCGACAAACAGCTTTATTCGCTTTCCCTTCGTGGTTGAGGGGATGATGCTCGGCCTTATCTCCGGCATCTTGTCGTACGGAATTCTATACTTTGTCTATACACAGCTGGCGGGGCTGTTCACTTTCGGCGGACAATTCCATCTGATCGCCTTTTCCGAGGTGTGGCTGGTTTTGCTGCTGGGATTCCTGATCGGCGGCATTCTGATAGGGATGCTGGGAAGCGCCATTTCGATGGGGAAATATCTCAAGGAAGAGAGCAGCGCCGATTGACGGAAAACAGGCGGATATGGACGGTAATGGAAATAAGGAGGCATGAGCAATGCATTCAGTCCGGTTGAGAAGAGGGAAGATGGGGATACGCGTATTGTCGGTTCTGTCGGTTCTGGCGATGGCGCTGGCGGTTCCGTCGGGAATACTGCCGGCAAAAGCCGATACCCTGTCGGAATCGCAGCAAAAGCTCGCCGAACTGCAAAAGCAGCAGAAGGAACTGGAGCAGAAGATCCAAAATACCAGCGGGGATCTGGACAGGCAGGAAGAAGTTGTCGCGCTATATGACGAACAGATCGCAAATGTAGAAGAGCAAATCCGGGAATATCAGAGCCAGATCGACTCTCTCGATCAGCAGATTGCGGACATAGAGGCTCAGATTTCCGCATTGGAACAGGAAATCGCCGGCCGCGAGGCGGCGATTGAAGACCGGTTTGACAAACTGCTCCTTCGTGTCCGTTCGATTGCACAGACGGGCAATCTGTCGGTGCTGCAGATGCTGATCGACACCGAAGAGTATACCGACTATCTTCTCCGGTCTCAGGTGATGAAGCAGATTTCCGAACACGATCAGGAATTGATGGACGAACTGGAAGCGGAGAAAAAAGCGATCAACAGCGAAAAGGAAAAGATCGAGCAGGACAAAGAAAGCGTGGCTCAGGCCCGTGAAAGTCAGCTTGCCCTGAAGGCGGACATGGACAAGCAAAAGGCGAACTTGGATTCTCTCTATAAAACCGCCAAACAGAAAGAGGATCAGCTACAGAAAGCTCTCAATCAATACGAGTCAGAGAAAGAGCGGATTAAAAAGGATGAGGCCAAACTGGAGGCGATGATTCAGGAACTGCTGAACACGACCTCCTCCGACGGAAAATACGGCGGCAGCATGTACTGGCCGACACCAACCGTTAAAAAGATCACTTCGCCCTTCGGATACCGATGGGGCGGCGATTTCCATGGCGGCACCGATATCTCCAACGGGCGCTCCTCGGGCGAAAGAATTGTCGCTGCGGCTGACGGAACCGTACTGAAGGTAAACAGCACCGATTCCTGGGGCATGAGCTATGGCTATTACTGCATGATTGATCATGGCCTGGACTCCCAGGGACGCCGGATCGTGACGCTCTACGCTCATATGCAAAAGGGCAGCCCGGTTGTTCGGGAAGGACAGAAAGTTGTTGGCGGGCAAACGATACTCGGCTATATCGGCGCGACTGGAAACGTGACCGGCCCGCATCTGCACTTTGAGGTACGGGTCAACGGGACTCGGGTGGATCCGGTCGGGAATGGATACATTTCCCTGCCGAAGTAAGGGTATACTGTTGCAGGAGCTCATGGAGCCATCGGGGGTTCCATGAGCTTGTGCTGTATACGGCCCGCGGGCTGAATCCGAAAGAAGGGACAGACAGCGATGAATAAAAAAGTTTCCCTGGGCGTCACGCTGGCGCTGATTTTCCTTTCCATTGCGATGACGGTATCCATCACCGTTGTCATTGCTATGAGACATTTTGGGACGATGCAGACGGATCTGCAGCAGAGGGTCGAGATGTTCGATTATATCAATGACATTGATAAGATCGCGCGGCAGAATTACACCATAGATGAAGAGAAATTGCGTACGGCGTTGTTTCATGGGTATGTAGAGGGGCTGGGCGACCCTTATGCCGCGTATCTGACGGCTTCGGAATACCAGGCGGCCCAGAATCAGGCCACGGGAAAACAGACGGGGTTTGGCCTGGAAGTGACCCTGACAAAAGAAAAGGATATCGTTGTTTCCGTATGCGACAACGGGTCGCCGGCAGCCTTGTCGGGCGTGCAGAAAGGCGATATCGTAACCGCAGCGGACGGGGAAGCGGTGTCGGCTGAGACGCTTGAGTCTTTGCAGCAAAAGCTGAGGGAGAACAGCAAAATTCTGCTCTCTTTAACGCGGGGGGAGACGGATTACGCGGTTGAACTTTCTTCCAACACCTACACAGCCGTGAGTGTCGAAAGCCGGATGAACGGCTCGGCCGGTATCCTTCGCATCCGGACTTTCAACAGTGAGACCCCCTCGCAGTTCAAATCAGCTTATCGTTCCCTGCTTGAACAGGGTGCCACTTCCATGCTTTTTGACCTCCGGGACAACGACGGCGGCTCCTTGGACGCGGCGAAGGACATTATCGCGTTTTTGATGCCGCGCGGTCCCTATGCGAAATATACGACGAAAAACGGGACCGAGACACTGGTGGCGGAGGATTCGGACGAATTGCAGCTGCCCTCGGTGACCCTCGTGAATAGTTCGACAGCCGGAGAAGCGGAGCTTTTCGCCGGGGTTTTACAGAGTTTTGGAAAAACACAGGTTATCGGTACGGCCACGGCAGGCAAGAACTCGGTGCAGACTCTTGTCGCCATTGAATCCGATAAGTCGGCCGTCCGGATTACGGTGGCAAGTCTCTCCCTAATCCAGGATAATGCGACATGGAAGGATACCGGCATTCAGCCGATTCAAGTGGTGGAGATGCCGGAGACCCTCCTTCCGTACACGGCGTTGCTGACAGATGAGGAAGATCCGCAGATGTCGGCGGGGTTGGCCGCTCTGAAGGGAAATGGTCCGCCAGCGACAACGGCACCCACGGAATCAACCGAAACGGCTGCTGCCCCGACCGATACCACCGATGAATCTTCCGGCACGGAGACCACGGGAGCTGAATCCGGCGAGGCGTAGGATATAGGTTTGCAACTGTGCGTCCGCCCCTCTGTTCCGCCTCTGCGGTACAGAGGGGCGTTTTCTGTACTCAGGTTTTGTCCGGGACGGATTTGACTACCGTCTTGCGGCGCGTGATCCCCAAGACCGTATAATCGTGGGAACCCACACTTTCGGCAGGGAAACAGCGCCGACGGTTGGAAGGCCGGGATGAAACTCTGGAGTAATCAAGGCCTTATCCAATGACCAGGGAAAGTATGGACAAACCAGATGGGGTCTTGCGGGAAAGGGAAAGCCGTGTTACACTGAGAACAGAGCAAGAGCGGTCGGATCGGGGTTTGACCGCCGAAGATAAACGCACGCCCCGTCAAAACCGGGCGTGCGCTGGGGTAAGGAGGGGAAGAGACATGGCGGAAGGGGGCGGCCTGTCTTATCTCCGGGATGTCGTTGTCGTCATTCCGTCGCTGAATCCGGATGCCAAACTCCTGTCCACCGTTTGCAGCCTCCGGAACGAAGGGTTCACGCGGATCGTTGTGCTGGACGACGGAAGCCGTCCGGAAACAGTCGCCATATTCTCGCAAGTGGAACGGGAATACGGCTGCGAGATGTTGAGGCATCCCCTCAACTTGGGCAAGGGACGGGCGCTCAAAACCGCTTTTATGCATGTCTTGAACACCTGCCCGGACTGTGTGGGAGTGGTGACGGTGGATGCCGACGGACAGCATAAGGCGGAGGATGTGGCCGCCTGTGCCAAAGCCCTGATGGAACATCCGGAGTGTTTGGTTTTGGGATGCCGCAATTTCCGTGAGAAGGGGGTGCCGACCCGCAGCCAACTCGGGAACCGGATCACCCGTCAGGTTTTCCATTTTCTCTGCGGACTGAAGGTATCGGATACCCAAACCGGTCTGCGGGCGATGTCCCGGAATTTAATGGAGATTTTTCTGCCGGTCAAGGGTGAACGGTTTGAATATGAGATGAACATGCTGATTGAAGCGGAGGAAAAGCACATATCAATCCTGGAAGTTCCCATTCAAACCGTTTATATCGAAGAAAACCGTTCCTCTCACTTTCATCCCCTTGCCGATTCCCTGCGGGTCTATTCCGTTTTTGCCCGGTTTATCCTGTCATCCCTGACCTCTTTTTTGCTTGATATCCTGCTATTCGCTCTGTTTATTTATTTGATAGAAAAAAATTCCCCGCAGTATGCCATCTTTTACGCGACGCTCGGTGCGCGGCTGGTTTCCTCCCTGTTCAATTTCCTGACCAATAAGAATCAGGTGTTTCAGTATAAAGATCGCAGTGTCCCCGCCCTCACCCGGTATTACGCGATCTGCCTGGTGGAACTGATCGCTTCAGCCTTCGGGGTTTATTATCTTCACCGATGGCTGAAGATCAGTGAGATCGCGCTGAAGATCCCTGTGGATCTGCTGTTGTTCACCATCAGCTTCCACGTTGAACGGAGATGGGTATTCCGCCGGAGGGAAAAAGGACTGGATTCATAAATAGGCCGAAAGGAATAAACCATGGTCGGGACGGGTTATCATGCCTGTTCCGGCCGATCTTTTTTGCAGCATGCGGCGGACATGCCCGATAGGCAGGAGCGGATTCCACTCATATACAATCCGGCGGCAAAAGACACCCGCAAATGTATGTGATACAATGATGTGTGACAGATAAGGAATAAAAAAAGGTAGCGAATAGGGATGGCCTGTGTTAAGGTTGAGTTGCTAAGACAAAACCGAAAGGCAGGTGCCACCCTATCCGCTA
>CABUKB010000010.1 GCA_902492045.1 uncultured Oscillospiraceae bacterium
AAAGGACGGTATAATAGAAAAGACCGGAGCCGCCACCAAGACGAATGCTCCGGTCTGAGAGTAATGTCTGTATGAATTGTCGGTAGATCCGACAACGTGGATAGTCCACGATCTGTTTGATCTCTAATTGATATTCTGACATAACATTACCTCCAAAATAAAAAGGGCCTTTCCAAAAAATGAAAAGGCCAAGCGTGGATATATAGCTTTATAAACCTACAACACTCTTTACATAGAAAAAACCGTGCCTCGTAATCAGATAATACGTGGCACGGTTTCCATCTAAGAGTAACCCTATTCTGTATGTCTCACTGCATAAATTGGCGTATGATTGGCGTAAATCGGCGTAAACCAGAAATGCAAAAGCTCAAAAAAGCCTTGATTTCATGCGGTTTTCGGCCTCTCTAATTGCCCAGCGGCTTCATTGTCGGGAACAGCAGCACATCCCGAATGGAAGCGCAACCCGTGAGCAGCATCACCAGACGGTCAATGCCGATTCCAAGGCCTCCGGTAGGAGGCATACCGTACTCGAGCGCGGTGAGGAAGTCCTCGTCCACATCGGCCGCTTCCTCATCCCCCGCCGCCTTTAAAGCGACCTGAGCTTCAAAGCGTTTCCTCTGATCGAGGGGATCATTAAGCTCGGAAAATGCGTTAGCATGTTCTCGGCCCACAATAAACAATTCAAACCGCTCGGTATATGCAGGATCTTGCGGCATACGCTTGGCAAGGGGTGAAATTTCAACCGGATGGCCTGTAATAAAGGTCGGCTGTATGAGATGATCTTCGACATATGTCTCAAAAAACAGATTTAGAATGTCCCCTTTTTGGTGACGGTCTTCATATTCGATATGGTGGGCCTTGGCCATCTCCCGTGCCGCTTCAAGCGTCGGCACAGCACGGAAATCCACCCCACTGTAGCGTTTGACGGCTTCCACCATGCTCAGACGCTCAAATGGTTTCCCCAGGTCAATCTCGACGCCTTCATAAACGATCTCGACTGTCCCGAGTACTGCCTGCGCCACGGTGCGGATCAAATCCTCGGTCAGAGCCATCATGCCGTTGTAGTCGGTATAGGCCTGATACAGTTCGAGGAGGGTGAATTCCGGATTATGGCGTGTATCCATCCCTTCGTTACGGAAAACCCGGCCGATCTCGTACACCCGTTCAAATCCGCCTACAATAAGACGCTTGAGGTGCAATTCCAGGGCAATCCGCAGATACATATCCATGTCCAGGGTATTGTGATGGGTGATGAAAGGCCGGGCGGCCGCGCCTCCCGCTACGCCGTGCAGCACAGGGGTTTCGACCTCCAGGAAGGACCGCTCGTCGAGGTAACGCCGTATGGCGGTGATAATAGCGGAACGGCGCACAAACGCCTCTTTAACTTCGGGATTCACGATCAAATCCAGATATCTCTGACGGTAACGGGTATCCGTGTCCCGGAGCCCATGAAATTTTTCCGGAAGGGGACGCAGGGACTTGGACAACAGAATGATACGGGTCGCATGAATGGAGATTTCCCCCATCTTGGTGCGGAAAACGGTCCCCTCGACGCCTAAGAGATCGCCGATATCCCATTTTTTAAAGGCCGCGTAAGCATCTTCCCCCACATCGTCCCGCCGCACATACACCTGCATCCGGTCGCTGCCATCCCGCAGATCCATAAAACTGGCTTTCCCCATGATCCGCCGGCTCATCATCCGCCCTGCGACCGAAACCACATGATTTTCCATTTCGTCGAAACGAGAGCGGATATCCGCATTGTGTGCGGTCACATTGTATTTGGTCAGGCTGAAGGGATCGCATCCGGCCTCCTGCAAAGCATGCAGTTTGTCCCGGCGGATTTGGATCAGTTCCGATACCTGTTGTTCCGTCCATTCCTCCTGCTCGGGCGGAATGCCATTCGGTTCATTCATTGACTTCACGTCCTTATCCTTCGATTCTAAAAATAAAGGCGGACATCGCGGATAGCCTTGTCTCCCGCCTTGTCCACCCTACGGTTGCGTATTCTCTTATTTCGAGATTTCCACAACCATATACTGCATGACGCCGTTCGGAATTTCCACCTCGACCTGATCGCCGGCCCGATGTCCGAGGAGCGCCTTGCCAACAGGAGATTCATCCGAAATACGGCCGCCGAAGGGATCCGATTCGGTCGAACCGACAATGCGGTACGTCGTCACCGAACCATCTTCCAAATCTTTGACTTTCACGGTTGAACCGATGTGTACGCTTTCGGTATTGATCTCATTCTCGTCAAGTACCTTGACGTTTTTGAGCTGATTTTCGATTTCGGCAATACGGCCTTCAATGATCGCCTGTTCGTTTTTCGCCTCATCGTATTCGCTGTTTTCGGATAGATCGCCGAAAGACAGCGCCACTTTGATCTTTTCCGCCACTTCTTTTCGTTTGACGGTTTTGAGTTCTTCCAGTTCCCTTTCAAGTTTCTTAAGACCTTCATCGGTGATAACGGTCTGCTTGGTCATGCGTGAAAACTCCCTTACGACATATTTCATGCGGTCATGCAATCCGCCGCGATGTTTCAGCTAACTAAACAATGGATCTATTATATCCAGCCTCACTAAAAAAGTCAAGATGCCGAAAGGAGCCGATTGGTTATCGTATTATCCGGAGGTCCATATGACTTTCGATGAACGGCACCTTCTTTGACAGACGGAGAGGCCCCGCCGAAAAGCGGGGCCTCTCCGTCTGTCAAAGATTCACGCCAGCGCCTGTCCAAGAGCCGCACATGCGGCTTCCGCTTCGGGTTCGGGCGCCTCGTTACAGATAACGCTGTCACAGACAAGTTGAGCGCCGTCGCCTCGGCAAATATCCTCCCAGTTGCGCATCCATTCGCCGTCACCCCAGCCATAGGAGCCAAATAGGGCGATTTTTTTATCCTTCAATTTGGTCTCACAATCCTGGAACATCGGTTCAAATTCGCTTTCTTCGAGTTGTTCCGCGCCCATGGAGGGGCAGCCAAAAGCCACCGCGTCGAAATCGTCCATCTTTTCCGCCCCGAATTCTGCGGCCGTAAAGAGTGCTGTCTCTGCCCCCGCCTTGCGCGCACCGGCTTCGACCTGGCGGGCCATAGCCTCCGTGTTGCCGGTGCCGCTCCAATACACAACGGCTACTTTGCTCATATACATACCTCTTTCTTGTTTATATGGTTGCTGGTTAAGCCGCCACGGTGAGCTGCCAAACCGATCTCCCCTCATTCCAGAGCCGCACATAAATTTCACGGCATTTGCGAAACCGAGCGAACCGCTTATCCGCCTCGTCCTTATCTCCGTAGACTTTCCAGCATCCATTGCAGCGGCAGTTTTGACCTTTATGCCGTATAAAGCCCTCCACATCCTCCAGCGGATAGCCAAGAAAAATCCCGATTTCATGTGGAAACGTGTCGCTATCCCTGATTCTCTCTTGCAAATGCTGCAAAACCGCCTCTGGCTCGGTGCCGGAGTAACCGTATCCGGCAAGGAACTCCAACACCCCCGGCCTTTTCAGATCCGCCAGTAAATGCGTATGACGGTATACATAGATCAGGATTGGTTTTGCACCCCGTTTCAGCAAGCGCATCATAAGCCCTTTCCGGCACAGCAGATGATTCCAGTTCTCCACCTGTTCCTGCAATTCCCTCTCCTTACAAGCTTCAAAGCAGAACAGACTGGCGGTTTTTAAGGATGCCAGCGTGGGAGAACAATGCTCAACGAGATATCTTTCTATATTCATCCTCATACTTCTTCGCCGCTCTCTTTCCTCGGGACTGGAGAAAAAACGCCGGCAAACAGCCGATGGCATTCAACGAGCATCATCGCCAGCTCTTTATCCATCGTTTTAGGCGAAAGTTTTGGTTCCCCGTCCGCCTGGGCACCGCCATTTTCTCGCGGATGCCATTCCCTCGCCGCAGTGCTGAGAGCCGCTCCTGAAAAATCCGTGTCCTTTCCCCTGTTTACCGTATAAACCGCACGGATGGAAGCCCCTAAAACCAAAACCTCTTCTGGATAATCTTCTGCCGGTCTCTGCATACGCTGCCTCCAGATGGATATTTAGTTAGTTTTAGCTAACTATTGGGCCGAAATAATACGGCCGAAACCGTATGGGTTAGTTGTTACTAACTTTAGTTTTAGATTACATCAGCTTTGGCAAAAAGTCAAGGGTTTTATGAAAAAGAGATTTGTCTTTAAAAAGAAAGGATATCGGCGTTCATTTGCGAATAAGATATTCGTCAGAGGCCTATGCGATCACGGCATGATCCCACAAACCCGCTCGTGTGGTTCAGGAGACGACAAATCGACTTGGGTGTTGACCAATGGAAAAAACCGGATATAATGAAGAATAGTCTGTGATTGTAAATTCCACGAAGAGAGGATCTATCATGAAACAGAAATCGGTCGGCCATCCATCCATATTCCGCCTTGTGCTTCGCGTGTTACAGGGAGCTCTTATTGGACTGGGAGCCGTGCTTCCCGGCATTTCCGGCGGCGTTTTGTGCGTGGTATTTGGAATCTACAAACCCATTATGGAGTTGCTGTCTCATCCGATCAAGAATTTCAAAACCCATGTACCCAAACTGCTTCCGGTTATCATCGGATTGGGGATCGGCTTTATGGGGGTTGCCAAACTGCTGTCCTTCTTCCTGGAAAAATACCCGGCTCCATCGGTCTGCCTGTTTGTGGGGCTGATCGCCGGCATGATGCCCTCCCTCTTTCGAGAGGCCGGCGAACAGGGACGGACAAAGGGGTCGTTTATTTCCCTTATCGTCGCCATGGGAGTCGTATTTGCCCTGCTCCTTGGTCTTCAGTATTCCTCCATTCAGGTTGTGCCCAATTTCGGCTGGTACCTGTTCTGCGGTTTCTGCCTCGCCTTGAGCGTGATCGCGCCGGGTATGAGCTTTTCCACTCTTTTAATGCCGTTGGAACTTTACACGCCTTTTATCGACGGAATCGGCAACTTCCATATGGATGTCCTGATCCCCGGAGGCATTGGGGCGCTGATAACGGTTATCGCCTTGGCGAAAGCTGTCAACGCCCTATTTGAACGCCACTACTCCCTGGCTTTTCATGCCATTATCGGCATTGTGATCGCCGCGACGGTCATGATTATCCCCTTTCCGAGCTTTGCCGTATCCGTGGGGCAAACGGCGGTCAACCTGATATGTTTGGCCGTCGGTATCGCCGCCGCCCTTTTGTTGGATCGTTTTAACCAGAGTGTTAGGGCAAAAGAATAGATACCTGCCCATTGGCATCTTTCGGCCGATATTGTTTCTCCTTTAATCCGCCGCCTCTCCAGACTCAGGAGAGAAATCCGGCTTTGCTCCGGCCAATTTTCATAAAACAGACCCATAGCCGGAAAAGGCGGCATCGCCCCATGACACAGGGCGATGCCGCCTGATTTTTGCTGTCCTTTTTCGCGGCGCCGCTTTTACGCCGCTTTTTCTCGACGGCATGCCCTCCTATTCGACAAAGGTTGCGCTATGCCGGGACATCCGTTATAATAAAATCGATTTATATATTGCATCGGAGGAAAGCATCATGAAAAAGTTTTTGCAGGAATTCAAAGCGTTTGCTCTTCGCGGCAATGTGGTGGATCTGGCGGTCGGCGTGCTGATCGGCAGTGCGTTTTCCGGACTGGTCAACTCCCTGACTGACAATATCCTTTCTCCCATCATCGGGCTTGTCGGGGGCGCCAATTTTGATCATTATGCTCTTCATATTCACGGCGCGACTATTCGATACGGCGCTTTCGCCACCGCCATTATCAATTTTCTTATCATGGCCTTAATCGTATTTCTGATCGTCAAAGGGCTTCATAAGCTGGAAAGCCTCGGCCGCCGCAAGGAAGAAGCAGCTGATCCGCCTGCTACCAGGATCTGCCCGTTTTGCCGCAGCCAAATTGATGTTCAGGCCACTCGCTGTCCGCACTGCACCTCTCAGCTTGAGACGGAATCCCATCCATAAACCAAGATACCGATGGGGGCGCCGGGGAATAATCCCCGGCGCCCCCATCGGTTTTGCATTCGTGAGCGATTGTTTAACCCGCGTCCTCAAGCCGTTTGCGGATAAACGGCAATACCTGGTCGGGTTCCAGACCCAACACCAGCGCAAATTCGTCGTATAGCAAGCGTTCCGCCTCTTTGAAGAATCGCTCGTCAACGGCGCGCAGATGCTTGCCGCTCCCCTTCATCTCCTGCTCGTGAAGGTAAAGGGATTTAATCATGCGGATCAAACCGGAACGGTCGCCGGTGGCCAGAATTTCCCGGTATACCATTTTCCGTTCGTCATGGTCTTCAATCCAGCGCGCTTCTTCGTCCGGCATACCCTCGATCAAGGCCAGAACATCCTTTTCCGGCAAAACCGGACGCATCTTATGCACCAACGCCTCATTCCCCACCGGCACATAAATGAGGGATGCCTCCTGCCGGACCGGCTTGAGTACATAATACTCGGTCGGAGTACCGCAAAAGTCCTTTGTCACAATATCGGAAATCCAACAAAGTCCGTCCGATCCATATAAAACGGCATCCTCCACCTGGTACATACGGCCATTACCTCCCTATCCGGGTTCGATTTTCATAACCGTCTCTCCCGGTCAACTGGTTATCTTTAGTATACCACATTTTGGCTGCCATTTCCATATGAAAAGGTCAAATTCTTTCCGGCTCTACTCGCAAAGCGCCTGTCTGAGAACGGTTCCGATATCGTCCCGAATATACAGGGTTTGCTGTTCGATCTCCAATGGATAACGTTCGTTTTCGAGGTTGATGCAGATATAAACCGCCCGGTTGTTTTGAGCGGTCATCTGCCAGAAGGGGTATTTGATGATTCCCGGCGTATTTCTCCCCACGCCAAGTTCCAGAAATAAGATATGCAGATGCATATGGCGGCGAAGAAAATCCTCATACCGCCTGGAAGCGGCATACCAGCCCTCATCCTGCACAAAGGAGGAATCGCAGCGAAGGTTCATCGTCATCGGCGCCCCGCAGACCGGGCATAGGGGGATTCGCTCTGTAGGGATTTTCATATCGTTTTGTTCGGCAACCATCTGCCGGACCTGTATTTCATTCTCATACGTCTTGTTATGGCAGGCGCGCGAACACTGCCATAAGCCGTAATCGCCCTGTGTGTAGAAGAGTCTGCTTTTATCAAAACCCGCGCGTTGAAACTGATGGTCCACATTGGTGGTTATCACAAAATACTCTTTGTCCCTGACGAGTTCCAGCAGATCGCGGTAAGGTTTTCCAACATCGGCTTCATATCGGTTCACCAGGATTTGACGGCTCCACCATGCCCAGTATTCTTCTAAAGTGCCGTAGGGATAGAATCCGCCGGAATACATATCCCGGATGCCGTACTTCGCCTGGAAATCCGAGAAAGTTCGTTCAAACCGTTCGCCGCCGTACTCCATTCCGGCAGAGGAGGATAGTCCGGCGCCCGCTCCGATGACAATCGCGTCAGCCGTTTGTATCTCCTGGGTCAGTTTGCTGATCGGCTCCGAGTAATTCCCGGTATATGTCCCAATCCATTTTCTTGAATACATTGAATATAACCTCGATTCCGCTGTGTGACCGTGCCTGAAATTCTTTCACCGTCTGAATGGCAATTTCTGCCGCCCTCTCATGGGGAAAATGGAATTCACCGGTGGAAATACAGCAAAAGGCAACGCTTTTCAGCCCGTTTTTTTCTGCGAGTTCCAAACAGGAACGATAGGAGGAGGCCAGCAGGATTTGATCCTTTCCGGTGGGCTGTCCGCAAACGACCAGCCCCACCGTATGCAGCACATACTGACAGGGCAGATTAAAAGCCGGTGTTATCTTTGCTTTGCCGGTTTCTTCTTCATGGCCCTGCTGCCGCCGTATTTCCGCGCAGACTGCCCGGAGCTGAACGCCTGCAAAGGTGTGGATCGCGTTGTCAATGCAGTCGTGGCCAGGTACAAAGCATCCCAGCATTCGGGAATTGGCCGCATTGACGATCCCGTCGCAGCGCAGGGTGGTGATATCGCCCCGCCATAGATAAATCCCCTTCTGCACCGGGTTCAGGTCGGCAAGGGTGGTGATCCCCTTCAGACGGATTTCTTCCTGTAAATAGGCGTCCTGCACTTCCAGGAACTCCCGGCTCACAGGCCGTGGCATGCGGATGTTCAGCAGGGAGCGGAGCAGTCTTTTTTGTTCCAGTTCCCCTGTCGGTATGTCCATGTTGCGATATTCCGGCCGCTCTTCGAGCAGTTGTCGGATTAAATACCATCGTCTATTCGCCTGGGTCATTTTTTCTCTCGTTTCCTCCTATTCTGTCACAAAAACCAGCGGGGCTGTCAGTGGCGGCAGCCCCGCTGATTTAATCAGTTAAAGAAGAATCCCGCCGTCATGTCCAGATAATTCTCGCCGCTGTAATCCGGATATTGTTTCTGCACCGCTGCTTTAAATTCCTCCGCGCTGCGGCAGTCCGCCGCAATCGCCTTCAAATTCTCAAGATAGGCGATTTTGGTGTCGACATCTTTCAAGTCCTCCGGCGTATAGTGAGAGGTCAGAATCAAATCATACCCCTTGGCCTTGAATTCACCCAACTGAACAATCATCGCGTCCGCATGTTCGGTTCCCGCCACAATCGAGTGGCAGTCGTGGCCGAGCATATGAGTGTAAACCGCATTCATGTCGGGAATTTCCACATCAAAAGCCTCGGCAGTCTGCTGAATCATGAAGTCGATCCCCGCGATTGACACTTTGCCTTCCCCGATTACATGGGAGACCGAATGGATAGAACGGTCAAAAGACCGTCCGAATGTGGCGGCAAACTTATCCACCAGGGCTTTCCCGCCGCCGTTTTCAGAGTACTCCACCGCGTTCTGAGTGGCGTATTTGGGAACGCCGGGCAGGAAGGATGCCCCTGCGCCGTGATAGGCCACCAACAGGCCTTCGACCTCGATATTCTTTAGATAATCCGTGAGTTCTTGAATATTGTCAAAAAAGCAGGGAGATTCCACGACTACGGCTTTCCCGCCTTTCTCGACAATGAAAACCTCATTGTCGAGAAAATCGTTCGTCTTATAAGCATGCAGTTTGACAGTGCCATAATCGTAGATGTTCACTTCGCCCTTTTCGAGCTTGACCGATGTAAAGGACTTCTTATTCATAGCGAATGCCTCCTTCAAAGGACCATCGAATGATATTGTGTTCTCTTAGAGATCGAGGAACGCGGCCGCTTTCCCTAGCTCTTGCCCATATTCTACACGGATAAGTTTCCGTTGTAAAGTAAGCACAATATTGTGCTGTAGTTACCTTTTAGATACCATTGGATACTAGTGGGCTTTATCGGGTCATATTGAGCCGGACTTTATGTCAATGAACCCCCGCCGGTTATCGCGGGGAGCCTTGACTTCATTAGGACACGTCAGTATAATGAGTGTAAAAAAGCCGTGGCTTCATGCGACGCAAATATACCGTAGTTTCCATTTGGAAACTACGGCCTTTTGGATTCGGAGGCGATCCTATGACGGAACACACCGCCAAAAAAACCTTGCCGGCCTGCCCGGTGGAAACCACCCTGACACTCATCGGCGACAAATGGAAGGTTTTAATCCTGCGCGATTTGCTGCCCGGAACCAAAAGATTTGGAGAACTGAAAAAATCCATTGGCAGTGTATCGCAAAAGGTGCTCACTGCGCAGCTCCGTGATATGGAAAACAGCGGGCTGCTCACCCGTACGGTTTATCCCGAAGTTCCACCAAGAGTGGAGTATGCTCTCACCGATCTCGGACGGAGTTTGAAGCCCATCTTAGACGCTATGCAACATTGGGGAGAAGGCTATAAAAATACCCTCGCCTAACCCCTCGCCAATTTTGGCCGCCCGAATAGACGGGTTTTTATCGCGGTCCCCCTGTTTAGCGCAGGCAAAACAGGGGGACCGTTTATAAAGCTGCCCCCTATCAGCCGGTGGAGCCGTCACAGGGTCAAATACGGCCTCCAAGCAGCCAGCCGTTTCTCTCCGATGCCGTCGACCTCCATGAGTTCTTCCAGGCTGTCGAATCCGCCGTACCGTTCCCGATAGTCGATGATGCGCTGGGCCAGCACTTCTCCCAACCCTTTAATCGTCATCAGTTCCTCTTTGCTGGCGGTATTGATATGAATTTTTCCCGGCGGCACAGTGGAGGATACCGAGGAAACCGGCGAAGAATCCCCTGACGAGGAGGCATCCGGGCGGCTGACCGTGGAGCCCGTCTGAGCGGAAGACGGCTGGGTGAGGCCGCTTTCGGAAACAACCGTGGTATCCGCCTGTCCTGCCGGAGCCGTATCGTTTCCGGGGAGTGTTGTGGAATCGGAGGAAGAGGAATAGGTGACGGCGACCGGCGCAAAGTCCGGCGTGCCTGCCACGGCCGTGGCGCAGGTGACGATCAGCAAAAGGACCGCCGCGCCCCACAGTATCCACTCGCCTTTTCGGTTCACGGCTGTCCCTCCTTTCTCTCCGTCTTTATTGTAGCGGCCCGGCAGGAAGAAAGGAATTCTTTGGAAGGAAAAATTTTGTGAATATTTCGCACGTTTTGATGGATTCTGTGACCAATTTGTCATGTAAAACCCGCTGTCATCGGGTAAAATGGAGAGATAGAAAGGAGGAAGCGGCGATGCAAACCCTATTGATTGTGGAAGACGATACCGGGATCGCGGCGGGACTGGAATATTCCCTGACACAGGAGGGATACGGCATCGTACTGTGTACCGAAAGCCGTGGCGGAGGGATGGTACGTCTCCTCGCCGCCGTGAATTTGCGATGCTGAAGTCGGTGGGGATTCCACCCGGCGGGTTTAATAAAATGATGAATTTTGAATGCATCTTTTACGGGCTGAAAGCTCTTTTATACGGCCTGCCCCTCTCCGTCCTCATGACCTATCTGATCCATCTGGCGATGAATCAGGGCCTTGGCATGGCCTTTACCCTGCCCTGGGCGGCAATTCTCATCGCCTCCGCCAGTGTGTTCCTCGTGGTGTTCGTCACCATGATGTATTCCATGAACAAGGTGAAGAAAGAAAACATTGTGGATGCCCTGAAAAACGAGAACTTATAAACACGACAGGCGCTGCCGCAGATGCGGCAGCGCCTGTCTCTATCTGTCAACATTTCCGTAAATAAGCCCAAATCTCCCTTTAGCCTCATGACCGGAGGCTATAGCATCCGCCAACCCCTTCTCCCGTTTTTCACGAACTCCCGTTTTTCCGCCTTTTTTTCACTGCGTCCCAGTAAGCCTTGAATGCCTGTTCGTTTTTATTATCGGCCGGAACGTAATACGTGGTGCCCGCCAGCGCATCAGGCAGATACTGCTGCTCCACCCAACGATCCGGAAAGAGGTGGGGATAAAGATAATGCTGCCCCTTGACCGCCGCATCCTCCCCATCGTAGTGTTTGTTCTGCAGGCAGCGAGGAACCGGGCCGGATTTGCCGGCGCGCACATCGTCGATAGCTGCGTGGATGGCATCATGGGCGGAATTGGACTTCGGCGCCGTGGCCACCAGAATCACCGCATCGGCGAGAGGCAGGCAGGCTTCCGGCAGCCCCACCTGCAGGGCCGCGTCCACCGCCGCTTTTACAATCGGAATAATCTGAGGATAGGCCAATCCGACATCTTCACAAGCACACACCATCAGCCTCCTGCAGGCCGAAGGCAGGTCTCCGGCCTCAAGCAGACGGGCCAGATAGTGCAGGGCCGCGTCTGGGTCGGAACCCCGCATCGACTTCTGATAAGCCGAAATGATATCGTAATGGTCGTCCCCATCCTTATCATAGCGCATGGCGCTGCGCTGGGCAAGCTGCCCGGTAATGTCAAGGGAAATCCGGCGCGTGCCTTCCTCGTCCGGAGGCGTAGCCAAAACGCAGAGTTCCACCGCGTTCAGGGCTTTGCGCACGTCTCCTCCGCAGGAGCGCGCAATATGCGGTATCACACCCGTTTCGGGCAGGATCGCCGTTCCCTGTTCCTTTGCCAGGAAGTCGAAGCCTCTCTCCACCGCTTTTTCCACATCAGCCGGCTCTACGAACTTGAATTCAAAGACGGTGGAGCGGCTTAAAATGGCGCTGTATACAGTAAAATAGGGGTTTTCAGTCGTCGAGGCAATGAGAGTGATCCGCCCGTTTTCAATATGTTCGAGCAACGTCTGCTGCTGCTTTTTATTAAAATATTGGATTTCGTCAAGATAAAGCAGGATGCCTCCCAAGCCGGCGAGCGTGTCGATTTCGTCCACCACGGCTTTGATGTCGGCCGTTGACGCAGTGGTCCCATTCAGCTTGTGCAGGCGCATCTCGGTCTGCCTGGCGATAATGCGGGCCAGCGTGGTCTTCCCAACACCGGGCGGACCGTAAAAGATAAGATTCGGAATACGTCCCGACTCGATGATGGCGCGCAGAGCCTTCCCCGGTGCAATCAGATGCTGCTGACCCACCATATCGTCCAATGAATCCGGACGCATACGATCGGCAAGTGGCGCCGCCATAGTCATCTACACCCTTTCGCTGTCCCGTTCAGGCCGCTTATCCCCGAATAAACTGTAAAAACTGCCGGACGCTCCTGTCCCAGAAATCCCATTCATGGGCACCTGCCCATTCTTCATAAACGTAAGGGATATGAAGGAAATCCAACTGTTGACGCAGCCGGCGGTTGTCCTCATAAAGAAAATCCGATAATCCGCAGGTTATATACAAGGCCGGCAGCTTTCGACCCGTATTGACCGCCCGGGCGGTAAGCATCATGATATCGTCGTCCGGGGCCAGTTCCCCTCCGCTGACCGCCCGGATTTCGCCCGGCGTCATCGGATTATCTTCCGCATCCATGCGGGCCCGGATATCGACGGCTCCGGAAAAGCATCCAGCCGCTGCATACCGATCCGGATAACGCAGGGCCGCTTTAAGGGCGCCGTATCCCCCCATGGAAAGGCCCGCAATATAGGTGTGGGCCGGATCCCCCGTTATCTGGAAAAAGGACGCGCACAGGCGCGGCAGTTCTTCCGTAAGATACGTAAAATAGGCGGGGCCGTAGGCCATATCGGTATAAAACCCGCGCTGAACCTCCGGCATGATGACCGCTACGCCCTCCTGGTCCGCATACCGGTCAATATTCGACCGCCGGCTCCAAGCCGCATGGTTGTCCCCCAACCCATGCAAGAGATACAGCACCGGTGGATTCTCCTTTCCCCGCTTTTGGGGCAGAGACACCGTCACCGCCGTGTCCATGCGCAGCACTTCCGAACGCAGAGAACCTTCAAACAGGGCCACCTTTCATACCCCCTATCCTATCTGAAAACCGGATTATTCGTAAAGAGGATATCGTCTGCAAAGATCGTTGACCCCTTCACGGATCGCGTCGGCCTTGCCTTCGAAATCCGTCACAGCGTCGGCGATAAACCCGGCAATAAGATCCATGTCCGCTTCTTTAAGGCCTCGGCTGGTCACAGCCGGTGTGCCGATCCGCACACCGCTGGTCACGAACGGCGACAACGGTTCATCGGGGATGGTATTCTTGTTGACTGTGATATACACCTCATCAAGACGGTGTTCGAGTTCCTTGCCGGTAATGCCGGTCTCCCGCAGATCCATAAGCATCAAATGGTTGTCGGTGCCACCCGAAACCAGTTTCATTCCACGGGACAGCAGCCCCGCCGCCAGCGCCCGGGCGTTTTTCACGATTTGGTCCTGATAATCCTTAAACCGGGGGTTGAGCGCCTCACCGAAGCAGACCGCCTTGGAAGCGATCACATGCATCAGAGGACCTCCCTGAGAGCCGGGAAACACCGCCTTGTCAATGGCCTTGGCGTATTCTTCCCGACAAAGAATCAGGCCGCCACGGGGACCCCGCAGCGTTTTGTGGGTGGTCGTGGTAACTACTTCGCAGTAAGGCACCGGATTCATATGATTGCCGGTAGCCACCAGGCCTGCGATATGCGCCATATCCACCATCAGTTTCGCGCCGACAGCATCCGCTATCTGGCGCAGAAGGTCAAACCGGATCTCCCTCGGATAGGCGCTCGCCCCCGCGACAATCAGCTTGGGTTTATGTTCCAAAGCCAAGGCGCGCACCGCGTCGTAATCAATATAACCGGTGCTCGAATCGACGCCATAGGGAACAAAGCGATACAGTTTCCCCGAAAAGTTGACCGGCGAACCATGGGTCAGATGCCCGCCGTGGGCCAGATTCATGCCGAGTACAGTATCCCCCGGCTCAAGCAAGGCAAAATACGCCGCTTGATTGGCCTGCGCGCCCGAATGGGGCTGGACATTCGCATGTTCGGCGCCGAACAAGGTGCAGGCACGCTGACGGGCGATCTCCTCTACCACGTCCACCTCTCCGCAGCCGCCGTAATAGCGCTTGCCGGGATAGCCTTCGGCGTATTTGTTGGTCAGGACCGTTCCCATCGCTGCCATCACGGCGGGAGACACGATATTCTCCGACGCGATCAGTTCCAGATTCCGGCGCTGACGGGAAAGCTCCTTTTCCATGGCGGCTCCAACCTGCGGGTCGGCGCTTTTCACAAAGTCAATGGTATCCATCAAATCGGCGTACATGCACATATCCCCTTTATACACAAATGATCGACGATATAGAGATATCATACCACCATCCCCCAGGGGGATGCAAGTCCTTTTCCCTCATATACGGCCGATTCTCTCACACTTTCGGCCGGTTTTCCTCAAGAAACCGCCGAACCGGATGCCAGGAAAGCCGCTTGTCCTCAAACCGCATGGCGCGGGCCGGACTGGTAGAGGGCAATGTGGTTTTTCCCACGCCGGAAAAGGGGTCGGGCTTTACCAGGCGGTTATAAAAGGCCGCGGCGTTGGAAGAATTGAAAAACAGATGCCGGATCTGCGGGTGCCCGGCCGCAAAAGCGGCAAAATCATTCGGTTCCGGATGGCGGATATGGGCATCGGCGCTGCCTGTCCGGATGCAGCCTGCCAGCACATCCCATAAAGCGATGTTTCTTTCCACCAGAAAACGGCAGCGTTTGGTATACTCATCTTCGTAGGGTTCGTCCCACAAAGCGTATATAATTGGCCAAAAGGCGTTGCGGCTGTGGCCATAATACTGCTGTTTTTCAAGCGACGCCGCAGACGGCATAGTACCGAGTATCAACACCCGGGCGTCAAACGCAGCGATGGGAGGAAATCCGGTGAGCATTTTCATCTCTTCTTTTCCTGTGAAATGGCGGTCGATCCGGTCAGAGCCGGCTGTATACCCAGTATAGCCGATTGACAGGAAACTGTCACCGTGTTACACTGAAATTCGACCGATTTCGCACGGAATCCGTCCGTGCTGCCGATAATGGGAAGAGGGAACCGCCGGCTCCTCTTACCGATTAAAGAAAGGACCGTCGACTATGACAAAAAAAGCCGTGGCATTGGCGGCCGTTGAAGCACTGCGCGAACGCTATCCCGACGCCGTCTGTTCTCTGACCTATACCGATCCCCTGCAGCTACTCATCGCCACCCGCCTTTCCGCCCAATGCACCGATGCGAGGGTCAACCTGGTGACACCGGCCCTATTTGACCGTTACCCGACACTGGATGCCTTCGCCGATGCCTCTCCCGACGAGGTGGGGGAATACATCCGCTCCTGCGGCCTGTATAAAACCAAAGCCCGCGACATCGTGGCCATGGCCGGTATGCTGCGGGACGTATACCACGGAGAAATGCCGCAGACGGTGGAAGAACTGATCAAACTGCCGGGCGTGGGGCGGAAGACGGCTAACCTGGTCTGCGGCGATATCTTCCATGTTCCCGGCGTCGTGGTGGCGGACACCCACTGCATCCGTATCTCCAACCGGCTGGGCCTTTGCAACACCAAAGATCCATATAAAGTGGAATGGCAACTGAAAAAGCTGCTGCCTCCCGAAGAGAGCAACAGCTTTTGCCACCGGCTCGTTCTGTTCGGCCGGGATATTTGTTCCGCGCGGTCTCCCCGGTGCGGGGAATGCCCGTTGCTGGGGATCTGCCCGTCAAGGCTTTAAAGCCGGCGAAAGCGGGAAAAAACGGCCAGTTTCGAGCCGCCGGTAAAATAGGCGGTAAAGCGGCATGGCGGTGGCACTCAAAAATCCCCACAAAACGGTATATAATAAGCAGACCTGTCCGTTCAGGTTGAACGGCATTTCGCTGTAGTCCCAGACGTTCAGCTTCAGACGCAGATTGAACAGGCAGCCGCTGACATATTCCACCGCCGTCACCGCCAATGAGCAAAGCACGCATTTGCGGGCTGTCGTCCATTTCTGAAAATGCGAGCCGATTTTGCCGATCAAATGGAAACAGGTTCCCCCGACGATAAACATCGACCAGTGGGTATAGCCTCTCCAGAAGATTTCAATCAGGTTATAGACTCCCCCGCCGATGCAAAACAGTCCGACCCCACATTTGGTTCCGGTTACGAGTCGTTTGACGCTCATGAATCCTAACTCCTTTATATTTCCGGGTTTGTTTTCAGTATGTCCCCGGAAATATGGGCGGATACCATGAAAAAGGTGGAACACCCACATGTAAAGTTGTAAAACTTTACATGTGGGTGTTCCACTGAAAAACGATTGTCCGTCATATCCGAATCGTCTATTTACTTTCCAAAAATCTTTTCGGCATACCGTACCGTCGCCATAGCATCGGGAGAATAGCAGTCCGCCCCGATCTGATCCGCGTATTCTTGAGTGAGCACCGCGCCGCCCACCACCACCTTGCAGGGCAGAGCCGCCTGACGCAGCATTCGGATTGTCTCGGCCATACTGGAAACGGTGGTCGTCATCAACGCGCTCAGACCCACCAGAGAAATGCGCTGTTCCCGGACGGTATCGACGATAAGAGCGGGATCCACGTCTTTCCCCAGATCCACCACTTCATAACCGTAATTTTCCAGCAGCGCGCGGACAATGTTTTTTCCAATATCGTGAATGTCACCCTTCACCGTCGCAAGCAAAACACGGCCCTTTTTTTCCGATGCCTGACCCGCCGCTTCCATCCGGGCGCGCAGTGCTTCAAAGGCTGCCCCTGCCGCCTCTGCACTCATGAGAAGCTGAGGTAAAAAAAGAGTCCCCTGTTCATAGCCACGTCCCACCTCATCCAAAGCCGGAACCAGCTCGCCGTCGACCACCGCGAGGGGATCCCGCTTCTCCGCCAGCCGACCCGCCTCTGTAAAGGCTTGTTCCTTTAATCCTTTGACAATCGCCTCGCGCAGACCAAGCGTCTGCTGTGCGGCCGGCGCAGACGAAGCGGCGGCAGTTTCGGCACAGCCCGCGATATAAGCCGCGCACTGCTCATCCCGCCCGTCGAGCACCTGATAAGCGAGATAAGCCCGTTTCATGCCGGCGGAACAGGGATTGAGGATGGCGGCATCCAGCCCGTTATGCAGCGCCAGGGTGTAAAACGCCGTATTGACGTTCTCCCTCTGCGGCAAGCCAAACGAGACGTTCGAAACTCCCAAAACGGTGTGGACGCCGAGGCTCTCACGCACCAACCGGAGCGCATCAAGCGTCACCTTGGCCGCGTTCGGATCCGCGCTGACCGCCATGGTCAGCACATCGACCAAAATATCCTTTTTGTCAATCCCATATGTCGCTGCGGTGTCCACGATCCTGCGGGCCACCGCCAGCCGTCCCTCTGCTGTCGGCGGAATGCCATTCTCGTCCAGCGTCAGCGCAACTACGACGCCGCCGTATTTCCGGACAAGGGGAAAAACCGTCTCCATGGATGCCTTTTTGCCGTTTACGGAGTTGACCAGTGGCTTGCCGTTATAAATCCGCATCGCCGCTTCCATGGTCGCGACGTCGGCCGTGTCGATCTGCAAGGGCAGATCGAGAATTGCCTGCAGTTCCTTTACCGCCCGGGTCATCCACGCGGTTTCATCAATTTCGGGCAAACCGACATTGACATCCAGAATATGCGCACCGGCTTCCTGCTGGGCAATCCCCTCCCGCAGCAGATATTCGATGTTGCCGTCCCGCAGTGCCTGCTTGAACTTGGATTTGCCGGTCGGATTGATCCGTTCCCCAATGAGAACCGGGCCGTCGATTGTGACCGCCCGCCCGTAGGATGAGACCACGGTGCGATCTTTCGGCCGGAGGGGCCGTGGGCGGATTCCACGGCATCGCCTGGACACCGCTGCGATATGGTCCGGCGTAGTGCCGCAGCAGCCGCCGATCCCCCAAGCGCCCATCCGAGCGAGTTCTTCCATCGTCTGGGCAAACGTCTCCGGATCCGTGTCGAACACGGTGCAGCCGTCCACACAATGCGGCAGTCCGGCGTTGGGATTCATCACCACCGGCAGCGAGGAACAGGCGAGCATTTCCTCGAGCAGCCCTTTCATTTGCTCAGGACCCATCCCGCAGTTCACCCCGAGAGCATCAACCCGAAGCCCTTCCAGAAGAGCCACAGCGGCCATAACATCGCCTCCGGTAAGGAGACGTCCCCTGGAATCGAAGATCATGGTGGCGATCACCGGCAGCGAGGTATTTTCCTTTGCCGCGAGTACCGCCGCCTTTAATTCATACGGATCATTCATCGTTTCAATCAGCACGAGATCCGCACCGGCCGCCTCCCCCGCCTTCGCCATCTCGGCAAAAAGGGTATAGGCGGTTTCAAATGGCAGATCTCCCAGTGGCTCGAGCAGCCTGCCGGTGGGTCCGATGTCCACCGCAACTTTGGCCATCCGGCCGCTTTTCGCAACCGCCTCCACAGCAAGGCGGACGCCCCGCTCCACCAACTCCGGGGCGGAATAAGGGGTTGCGTCGCATTTTTGGGAATTGGCGCCGAAGGTGTTGGCTGTGATAACGTCACAGCCTGCATCCAAATACGCTTGGTGAATCGACCGGATCGCATCGGGGCATTCCATGTTCCAGCTTTCAGGCATCGCGCCTTGCGGCAAACCTGCCTGCTGGAGCATGGTTCCCATCGCCCCGTCGAACAGAACCATCTCATTTCCCCATTTTTCCCACAATCCGTTCAAGGCCGGTACCTCCGCTTTTTCTATTTCTCTTCGGGCATTTTCCGGAAAGGGCAATCGGTTTTCCCGCAGGATGCGCATTTCCCGCCTCCGCAGCGTACGGGTCCTCCAACGGTTCCACCCGGCCGAAGGCCGGCCAGGGCCACGACCGATTTCACCGGAACCAGCATTCCGCCCCCGGTCAGGGTCAAACCGATGCGCCTGGGAGCGTCGAGGCAGCCGAGCAGCGTCCCCTGTATATCCATCGGCAGATCCCCGTACCCCGGGCTGAAGCGCCCCACCGCAACAAGCCCGGCCGCATCCTCCGCATCCCGCTGGCATTCCTCCGCCTGGGCTTCGGCCAGTGCCGAAGCGCAGGCGTCGAGAATCACCGCCCGGCTCATCTCCTGCTTTTCCCAGCGTCGGATGCAAATGTCCGCCGACGGGCCCAATGTGACGGCCATCAGAGCCGTCATGGTGCAATCTTTGAAAAGCGACGCCAGATCCCGGCTTTCTAAAACGAGACCCCCGAAACGGACTTTTCCCTCCCCCACGCCGTCCAGGGAATACAGACGGTAAATCCTGCGGGGAACGGCCTTCGCTTCCAACTCGGCCAGACAGTCTTCCACCGTCCGCCGCAGTTCTTCCGGCGGACGGCTATTCCGGCAGCCGAGATACCGGTATATGTCCCCCCGGTCGGCCGTCATGCCTTGGGTTCCTCGCGGTCCAAAATATAGGATAAATTGGCCGCGATACTGGCGGCCACATCCGGTTTATTCATGGTATACACATGAACGCCCCGCACGCCATTCGCAATCAGGTCGATGATCTGTTCCGTAGCGTAGGCGATCCCGGCCTGTTTCATCGCGGCGGGCTTAGAGCCGAACTTGTCCACTATCATCCGGAACCGCGCGGGAAGCGAGGTTCCGGATAGGCGGCAGATCCGC
The DNA here is from genome assembly GCA_902492045.1 of uncultured Oscillospiraceae bacterium. Classification (GTDB taxonomy): domain Bacteria; phylum Bacillota; class Clostridia; order Oscillospirales; family Acutalibacteraceae; genus UMGS1623. The sequence continues at coordinate 19,871 of CABUKB010000010.1, forward strand.
GCGATTTGACGGCCGTTCGTCACCGGCATGACCCCCGCAATGACCGGAAGCTCAATGTTTTTGGCAAGGATCCGGTAAAGGAAGCTGTAAAGCACGCTGTTGTCGAAAAACATCTGGGTGGTCAGAAAATCACACCCGCTTTCCACCTTCTGCTTTAGATAGAGAATATCCTGTTCCTTGCTGCCGCATTCCACATGGCCCTCCGGATAACAAGCCGCACCGATACACATATCGGGAGCGATCCTGCGGATATCCTCGATGAGCTGATAGGCATACTGATAATTCCCAGGAAGCGGAAACGCACCTTTTTCAGGAATATCGCCCCGCAGGGCCAAAATGTTTTCAATCCGGTTTGCTTTCAGTTCGGCGAGCATCCCCGCCACCTCCTGCCGCGTGGAGGAGACACAAGACAAGTGGGCCAGTGCGGTGGTATCGCATTGGTTCTGCAAAAAGGAGGCAATGCGGACAGTGTTTTTCGAGGTGCCTCCGCTCGCACCATACGTCACGCTCATAAAATCGGGATGCAGGGCGGAAATGGTGCCCACCGCCTCCCGTATCGGCTCGAAATCCCCATCCGCCTTCGGCGGAAAGACCTCAAAAGAGAGCGTGACCCGTCCGCCGTTTAGCAATTCCCGTATGTTCATTCGTCTGCCTCCTCGGCTTCGTGTCCTGTTTTTTGCCATTATACCAGCTTTTTTTCAAAAAGAAAAGCCGTTAGCCGGCATAAGCCTTTTAACCCGGCTTGCCGTTTAAGCGAAAGCCGATCCCCCCATATCCTGCAGCAGCCTCTGCATCTCAAAAAAGATCGTGTTGTATTGGTCCATGACCGATTCGTCCTCAAAGATGAGCTGATTCTTCTCATCAATGCTCCAGACGTCCAAATGATCCTGTAAAATTTCCCCCAAATCCGTCGTATACTGGTAGACTTTCAAGAACCGGGACGTATCCCCTATATCGAAATAATAGAGATTTCCGTCAAAGTAGCGGCTTTGTACAGACAGTTCCACCCCATGACGGTTCATCAGTTCCTCCATATGCATCCGGTTGCAAATGGAGGCGATCTGGGTAAAATACTCTTCCGCCAATTCCTCACCCCGACGCAGGGTCATCAGGACGTTTTCCATCCCGAACTCCCGGTCCTGCGACAAAGTCTGAGCATTCAGCACGTCCCCATACCGGATGGTGTTCAGCGATTCCTCAAACCCTATTTTGCAGTCCTGGATTTCTTCCGTCATTTCCCGCACGGCATCCTGAAATGGCCCCAATTCCGCAGGCAGATTCTCGAGAAGCTCCATCTCGGTGTTGCCGCGCAGCGCTGTCACGGAGGCGTTTGTGATCTTCTCCATCAAACGGTCAACTCGGTCCCCAGAGGTGAATATCGACAGACAGACGAAAAAGGCCGCGACCCCTGCCAGCGTCCCCATAACCATATGGACATTCCGGCTAAACCGGAATGGGGAGTCCGCCGCTTTCGCATCCGGGACCGGGGCTCCGTCCTCCCCCTTCTCCCAAAACGACTCAATCGACCAGACATGGCGCCCTTTCTCTCCATGCACGAGCCGGACAAAATACACGTTCTTTCCAATCCACAGCTGCATAAGCGCCCGCCCGCCGGTGTCGTTCTTCAGCCGCCGTACACCGCTGACTTGGCTGATATCGGTGTTCATCAGCCGTTCACGGCCCGTATCCTCCAGTTTGGAGGACAGCAGCTTTTGCAATCCCTTTGCCCTTTTAGACGGTTCTTCTCCCATGATCTGGATCAAATACCCGATTGACCGGTCGGGCGACCGGAATGTCCACCACAGCAAAGCGGCGGCGGCCAATACCAGCAGCCCCCCCAGCAGAACCCGCATAGCGCTCGCGGGCAGCAGCTCCCGCAGCCCCAGGAGAGCGGCGAGACCCGCCGCCAAGGGGAGAATCGGCCACAGCAGCATCCACCAGTCCCGTATCTTCTTCATGCGAAACGACCTCCCCAGCCCCGTTTTTTTCAGTCTATCATAGCGTACGGCGCGATGCAAGGAGAAAACCGCCGCATCGCATCCGATTTGACCGGTCCGGCTCGTTATCCGGTTCCCGCTTCCGCCGTGCCCGAACCCTCTGGAAATCTCAACTTTGTAACATCAATTGACAGTCGGAATTTAATGAGAGTATAATCGTGACAAACAGCCGGTCGCTCGTGATGATCCTGACCGGAAAGGAGGGAGCCGCCATGTCTTGCCGCCACGCACGCCGCAGGCGTCCTGCCGCTTCCCGTGCCCCCCAGGCGCATCCGGTTCTGCGCATTGCCGGCAGAACGGCGGCCGTCATAGGGGTGACGCTGCTCGGAATTCTGGCCACCGCCTACGGCGGTGTCGCGCTGATGTGCAAAGGCCCTTCCCCGACTGCGCGGGACATATTCGTCACCACAATGATGGAAACGAGCGCCGCAAAATTTGTTCCGCGTCTTTTTTTGTCTGAGCTGGAAATCGAGGCCATTCTCCATAGAAATACCGTCATCGAGGGAAATACCAATACCGTGGCGGTAGAAGAGTTCGTGCCCCGGGACGAGGACGTGCCCAAAGACACGATTGAACTGCTCGATGTGTCCGGCCCGACTTTCAAAGGGAAAATGATGATCGTCCACGATCCGTCCCGCGTCAAAGTAGCGACGCTTGATCAGTACGGCGAAGATTTGCCCGGATTGCGGGTGGAGGATTTCGCTAAAAAATATAACGCCACTGCGGCCGTCAACGGCGGCGAATTTCTCGATACCAACGGCGTCGGCAAGGGCGGGCAGCCCTTGGGCATCGTGATTAAGGACGGCCGCTTCCGATATGGAAACGAATCCACCGTGGCCTCCATCATTGCCTTTGACGATCAGAACCGTTTGCTCGTGGGCCGGATGTCGGGAAAAGAGGCGATGGAGAAACAGGTGCGGGATGCCGTCAGTTACGGGCCTGCCTTTATAGTCAACGGGGAACCTCTCGAGGTGTCCGGAACCGGCGGAGGGCTGAACCCCCGCACCGTCATCGGCCAGAGAGCGGATGGTGCTGTACTTCTCTTGGCCATTGATGGTCGTCAGACCCACAGCCTCGGCGCTTCCTACAAGGACTGCATTGATGTGATGATGGCCTATGGCGCGATGAATGCCGCCAACTTGGACGGCGGTTCATCCACCATGATGGTGTATAAAGGCGAAACGGTGAATAGCTGTGCCTCCATGTATGGTTCGCGGCGGCTTCCGACCGCCATCATTGTCGAATGAGAGGAAATACGATGATGGAACTTGAACAGAATGCGGGCGAGCCGGAAGAGATTGTCCATCCTCTACCGGCTGACGGCGGAGCCCCGCCGCTTGAGCCGGCTGTTCCCTCCGGAGCCGGAAACCCCGGTTCTGGAAAGCGGCGCCCCTGGTTTTGGATCTGCCTCCTTCTTTATTTCCTGTTGCTCCTCGGAATCGGCGCTTTCGTCCTCTTTTCCCTTTCCCGGTTCTTAACCCGCTATGAGGCGGGAACTCCGTCTGCGGCTGTCAACCGCTATTTTGAATTGCTCAAGGCGGGGGATTTTGACACGATTTATGCCGAATCCGGCTTCGAACCGACCCCTTTCACAGGAAAGGCGGAATATATCGCTTACTTGCGGGATATGTACCGGGAGCCCGAAAATCTGCATACGGCGGAAAAGAGCCTCGATTCGGACACGCAAAAGCAATATATCGTATACCGGGGCGACGAACGAATCGGTGTTCTTCACCTCACGTCCAATCCGGCGGACAGCCCTACCGCCTGGACGGTCCGCACCGAGTTGGTCTATTTAGAACCATATACCTACACCGTTTCACCTCAACTTTCTCTTCGGATCAACGGCGTGGACATCGCTTCATCCGGCTTGGCGGGTGAGGAAGTGCAAGCGGAGTATTTCACCGGGATCGAGAACTATGCCGAGGTCCCCTCATTGCGGCGTTACCGCGTGGAGGGGCTGTTGGTGCCGCCCGAGGCCAAAGCTTCTACGAACTCCGGGGCTTCCATTCCCCTGCAATCGGATCCGGATAAAGCCAACGCCTATACCGTCTGCGGAGAAGTTCTGCCGGAGGAAAAAACGGAGATGCTCGCCCTGGCGGAGAAAGCAGCCAAGGCCTATGCCGAGTATTTGTGCAAAGACGCATCCAAACAGGACGCGCTTGCCCCTATCTATAAGGGCTCCGCTTTGTACAAGGCCATCTCCGGTTACAGCAACTATTGGTTCGGTACCCACTCCGCCCATCGTTTTGAGAATGTTCAGCTGTACGGCCTGACCGGATACTCGCCGGACGATTTCACCGTCGAGATCCGTTTCGATTATGTCATTGAATATTATAAGACCCGCCGGTATCCCACCCATTATCGGATGACTTTTCTGCGCATCGACGGCCGCTGGCAGCTCATTCATCTGCTGGCTGACGACAACACACAGGAAAGCCGCACCGATGAGGCCGGCTGAAACCGGATTTATCCGGATGGCCGGAGAGGCGTCTTGCGCGCCAAAGGGCGGGGCATGGTTGTTTTTTGTCCTCGCTAAATCGGCTTACAAGGAACTACACGCAGACCATGGAAACGGACTGCTGACAACAAGGAGGCGCTATGGCTCTGGCGAGGGTCATAGCGCCTCCTTACGTCCGGGGTTCCCAAAGGGGCTTGCCCCTTGGCACATGATTTTGCTTACAAAGTGTCGTGTGTTATACGTTCTGTCAGCGTTGCTGCGAGAATGAGGTTGCCGCCGGGGAGGGCAAGCGCATTAGCGGAGGGAAAACAGGGCCGTGATTGCGTAGCGTGGAGCAGCAGGTACAGAACTGGTTTCCTCAGCAGACAGGGCGTATATGAAAGCCCCCCTCATCCCCTTCTGAACTATGAGACAAAGCGCCCAAACGGATAGCCACACACAAAAAACAGACAGATTTTTCCTAAGAATCGAAATGAGCGGGAAACCATTTTAGAGCTTTCCCCCTTGATTACCCATCAGCAAAGACGGACGATGCTGTCAACGGCGGTACATTTATGCGCTATTCATCTTGACCGTTGACTGGCTCGACTGCCTTTGCTGTCTCCCCCATAACCAGGAACTTATTTCTCTCGCCTGACTTTCGCAAAAAATAGGATATATATCAGGATTCCGTTGATAAGCACATCGTAAATTCTCAACCTGTCAAACAAAATGACACTCGATAAGACGGATACAATTACAATACCAACGCTGATAATTTTGGGAAATGCGCCGTTCTCCTTTGTCATCCATGCGAAGAATGCCATTATCGGTGAGCATATGGCAAAAATTGTCCATCCGATGATAAACTGCTTTCCATATACACCGTAAGTAATCATCGCTGCTGCATAATAGGTGATTAGCATTCCAATGCAAAATAAAAGAACATTCAACATAGCTTTCTTCCTTGTTTTGCTGTAGACTGAAATCAAAGTTCCAAGCAAAATCCATATCGCCATCTGGGAAAAAATATTTCCCAGAACTTCAAAATACATATCAAAAAATCTTGAAGCTGCCCCAAGGAACAGTCCGGCAAATAGCATCGTAATTGGATTCAGTATTCTCTTTCGCATCATCGCTCACCCTTGAACTCCCGAATTGTTAGGTGATTTGATTATAGCATGGTTCCTTATACCTGTCCACAAAACACATATCTGGCTGAACAGTTAGGCCTTTTTAAAGCCTTGTATTTCAAGAGCTTTTAATCATAGAACTGTGCGAGGTAATAGGAGAATTGCCCGCATGCGAAAATCCATCTCTAATTGTCCATAACTAACCCTTGCCAAGTCTTTGCGCCTGAGGTACAATATAATTGACTCATTCGAACGGAATTCTTTCGTTTTAAATGTGATCGTAAATAAGCATCCATGAATAAGGTGATAGAATTGGAAATCAGAAAGATGCTTAAAACAGATATACCTTGGCGGTTTTATACAAACAATTTTGGAATGAGGAATCAAATATTTGGGCTATGGAGAAACAATTTGATCGGCTTACTAAACAAGAAGAATACTTTTGGGGCAAGTTTTTGTTATTAAAGCGTGTCTAAAGAGTTTATATATCAGTAAGGAGGTGTTATGATGTTCATGACCGTAATGCTGCTCAAATATGCAAAGTCGGTATAAAGCCATTTTGCATATTGTATATTTTGAGTATTTTCATTTTATTTTGGCTTAAATGCCGGCTTTGCAACTTAAACAAAGAAATGTTTAAGGAGCAAAGAAATGAACAACAAATATTTAGTAACTTGTGTACCCGGAGCAGAAGGTATAGTTTCTGACGAACTCTTGGAAATGGATGAAAACATTAAAATCATAAAAATCAGCAGAGGGAGGGTGACATTCAACTTCAATCAAAGGTCCGAAAATTTAAAATCATTAAGAAGCGTTGACAATATATATTCGATTTTTGATCATTTTTCAATAGGACCTTATAAAAAAGATTTACTGGATTTTAGCAAAAAAATATCTCAATTGGATTTTAGTGGCAAAAGAATCATTGTTAGCGCTGCAATTAAAGGGAACCATACCTATTCCCGGTTTGACTTATCCAAAGCAGCAGAAAAAGTTTTTACTTCAAATCATTCAGTTTTGGGTACGCCGGATCAGCATGACTTGGCTATTAGAATTGATGTTGAAAATGGACAGTGCAGTATATGTCAACAACTTACCTCAGCCCAATTTCGATTTAGAGGGCTCTTTAATAGTGTAAAAGGAGGCATAAGGCCCTCTGTGGCCCATTGTCTTGTTAGACTAAGTTGTCCTTTTTCAAATGAAATTTTTTACGATCCGTTTTGTGGCGGCGGTACCATAGCGATTGAAAGAATGTTTTACCCTTATAAAAAAGTTTTTGCCAGTGATATCAATGAGCAGGTATTAAAAAAAGCACAAGCTAATTGGAAAAAAGATTTAATACTCTTTCAAGCTGACGCGACTAATACGCACATGAAAAAAAGCAGTATAGATACTGTTGTTACAAACATGCCCTGGGGTAAGCAAATATCGTATGACGTTAGCTTATATTATCGTTTTTTTAAAGAACTGAATAGAATTTTAAAGCCTAATGGAAAAGCAATTATTTTGACCGATCAGTACAAATCCCTGTATAATGCCTGTCTGATGACTGGCTTTTCAAGTATCGTTAAAGCAGAACTGAGTTTGCATGGATTGCATCCGAAAGTTTTTGAAATCAAAAGGCGGTAATATCGGTTTGGGGTTATAGACGTGGTCATGTTCTGTAAAAATACCTATCGCTTGATAAAAAGTAGCGGCTCACTTAACGGTCTGCAACCATTGATTTATAACGGCTTTTGCGTATATAATAAACACATAAGAATCGGTTAGCCAAACGGGGGGATGCCGCATGAAAGAAGGCTATGTGCGCATGGTTGAAGGCGCAGGGAAACCGGATCACCGCCCGGTGACGGCTGCGGTGATTGTGGCGGCCGGTGCCTCCGCCCGTATGGGTAGCCCCAAACAGTTCATTCCCCTGCGGGGGGTGCCGGTCATTGCTTATACTCTGTCGGCTTTCGAACAGGCGAGTTCAATTGACGAGATTGTTCTGGTCGCCCGCCAGGAGCATATCCTGCAGTATTATGACATAGCCAAAAGCTACGAAATCCGGAAGTTGACCCAGATCATTCCCGGAGGAAACAGCCGTCAGGAATCCGCCGCCCGTGGGGTTTCTGCCTGTCACGGCAACACGGCATTTTTCGCCGTCCATGACGGGGCCAGGCCCCTGATCCGGCCCGAGATCATTGATGCCGTGGCCGCCGCCGCCTATTGGGACAGGGCGGCGGCGGCGGCGGTGCGGGTGAAGGATACCGTCAAGGTATCCGACGAAAACGGCTTTATTACAGCGACCCCCGACCGCCGGTTTTTATGGAATGTGCAGACACCGCAGATTTTCGAGCGGAATTTATACCTGGATGCTCTGAAACAGGCCGTCCGGCAGGGCCGGGATTATACCGACGACTGTCAGCTGGCTGAGGCGGCGGGGTATCCCGTTCGTCTCGTGGAATCGGATTACAGGAACATCAAAATCACAACGCCGGAAGATGTGAGCATGGCGGAAACGCTTTTGGGTCGGGAAACGGATGCGGCGTATACGATGGAGGCCGGCAGTGGACATGCGGATCGGACATGGATATGATGTACACCGTTTGACAGAAGGCCGGCGCTTGATTCTGGGCGGAACCGAGATCCCCTATAAAAAGGGTCTGCTCGGTCATTCCGACGCCGACGTGCTGGCACATGCGGTGGCGGATGCTCTGCTTGGGGCGGCGGCGCTCGGAGACATTGGGGTTCTTTTTCCCGATTCGGATCCGCGGTATCAGGATGCCGACAGCCTGCTTCTGCTGTCACAGGCCGCCGACCGGGTCCGGGAATCTGGTTACGCGATTGCGAATGTGGACGCCACCGTTTTGGCCCAGGCCCCGAAACTCGCTCCCTATATCCGGTCCATGCGGGAACACCTGGCATCGGCGTGCCGCCTGCATATCGGGCAGGTGAGCGTCAAGGCGACGACGGAAGAGGGGCTTGGGTTTACCGGCGCAGGCGAGGGCATTGCCGCCCACGCAGTCTGCTTGCTGGAACCACTGTCCCCAGAAGAATAACCGATTCCATGCATTCGTTTCATGGAAAGGAGAGGTGTCCGGGTTTGAAAAAGAGCGTCTCCGCATCCCGAACAGAGCAGATCCAAATTCTCATGCCCGAACATATCAACGGGGCTGGACGCCTGTTCGGCGGAAAGTTGGTCGAATGGATCGACGTTGTGGCCAGCGTGGCCGCCCGCCGTCATTCCGGATGCAATGTGATCACAGCGGCGATCGACAACCTACAATTCAAAGCGGGAGCTTATGTCAACGACACTTTAGTGCTGATCGGACGGCTTACCCATGTGGGCCGCACTTCTATGGAAGTACGGGTGGACACCTATGTAGAGAGCTTAAACGGCACCCGCTCCGTGGTCAATCGGGCTTATCTCGTTCTTGTCGCCTTGGACGGGCAGGGTCGTCCCACGCCGGTGCCCGGGCTGCTTTTGGAAAATGAAAGCGAACGGGCGGAATGGGATGCGGGCGAACGCCGGCAGGAACTCCGTAAAATCCGCCGGCTGGAAGGGTACTGATTCCCCCTGACCGCTTCCATTCCCTCCCCCCTGCGGAAAGGCGTATGCATATACCCCCCGGCTCGCTGACGAGCCGGGGGGTATTGTATCATGCTCTTTCTTTACACAGTAAAAGCAGGCTCAGATAAAGGCTGACGGCCAAAAGCGTGACATTGTATCCGCTCATGACCAGGACGAAAAAACCGGCCGCCGCAATCGGAAAAAGGGTAAAAACGGAAATTCGCAGTATCCACTTCCGCGCCGCTTCCTCATCCATCCGCATGGCGAATACACAATACAGCACCTGCCCGCCGTCCAAAGGCTCTATGGGCAGCAGGTTGAACGCCCCGAGGGTCAAATGCACCAGCGCAGCGGCCTCGTTTCCCTTTGTCAAGGAGAGGATACAGAAGGTCACGAGATTGACCGCTGGTCCGGCCAGCGAGACCAGTGCATCCTGACGGTAAGCCAGCCGTCTCGCCGGATCCTGCTCCACCCGCATGCCGAAAAGTCCGACACTGATTCGGCGTGGCTTGCAGTCAAAAAAGAGCAAAGCGATAAAGTGGCCCATCTCATGCATGAGGGAGGCGGTCAAACACCAAACGGACAGAGTTGTGGAATCCAAGGTGACAGTAACCGCAACCATGGCGGGAAAAAGCAGGCTGAAACGGCAGGGGATCCCTCCGATACGCAATTCAAGCATAAAGCCCTTCTGTCAACAGGGGGAGCGGATCGTAGGCGATTCCGTTGAGAAACGCGGATATATGCAGGTGGTTGCCCGTGGAATCGCCGGTGCTTCCCACCCGGGCCACCGTTTCCCCCGCCCGGACGACCGCGTCCTTTTCCACGAGTATCTCGGAGCAATGAGCATACAAAATCTCCAACCCTCCCCCATGGTACAGCTTGACATAATGACCGTAACTCTTATCGGTTCCCGTTTCGCTCACCACACCGTAAAACATCGCGGCAATCGGCGTCCCCGCCGGAGCCCCGATATCCAATCCGGTATGGAACCCGGTTCCCCCTTTGATCGGATCGTCCCGATAGCCGAACCAAGAGGTATACTGCCCTTCGGGAAGTGGCCGGTAAGCGGACCGGTTGACCTGCAGTTTGGCAAAAGTCGCCCCTTCAGGGGCATACAACGCCTTAACCGTACTCATCGGCACATCCTGTCCCCCGGTTCCCTCGTTCCCCCCATCCGAAACCGATAGGTCAGAGGCGGGAGCCTCGGATAAATCCGAGGGGGCGTCGGAACTGGTTCCATCTCCGTTATCATCCGGCTGGTCATCAAACAAGCCGGCAATCGTGGCGGCAAAGGTATTGTCCATGATGGATTGGTTGAATCTTTCCCGTAATTGCTCAAAGGCACTTCCCCCGGCGACGCGCAGCAGCAGGGCGATGAGGAGTACCACCACACAGGAAATACTCTGTACCAGCAGAAGCTGCCATCCGGCGGGGGAGGCGCGTCTGGCGCCTCCCCCTGCCCCACGGCGGCCCGGCAGCCTGCGAAATGGACGTTCCTCACGGAATGGGCGTTCTTCCGGCATTTTCTGACTCATTCCTTTCTGCAAGCCGGGGAATTATAAGATTCGGCAAACCCGAAGTTGGGTGATTGGGCCGAACCTCCAAAACCCTGATTCCATTCACAATCTGGATCTGCGGCTATTCGGATTCTCAAAGCCGCTTATCGAACGGCTGTTTTCTTACACAATGATGCAGATTAACCCGCTGCACCCTTCGTTGATGATCCGCTCCACGGTCTCTTTCAGCTTAAGCCGCGCATCGGACGGCATCCGATAAAGTTTGTTATGCAGCCCTTCGTTAACCAATCCATACAGAGAGGTTCCGAAAATGTTGGATTCCCAAATTTTGGACGGGCTTTCCTCGAATTCCCGGAGCAGATAATTGACCAACTCTTCCGACTGTTTTTCCGACCCCACAATAGGCGATACCTCGGTTTGGATGTTGGCCTTGAGCATATGGATAGAGGGAGCCTCCGCCCGCAATCGTATGCCATATCGGCCGCTTTGTTTGATAATCTCGGGTTCCTCAAGAGTCATCTCATCAAGGGAAGGCATCACAATACCGTAACCGGTGGCTTCCACTTCATCCATCGCGTTCTTGATTTTATCGTATTTCTTACGAATAGCGGCCAGTTCGGTCATCGTGTTCATCAAAGACGCCTCATCCGTTATCGGAATGCCGGTGGTCTCTCCGAGTATCTGATAGAACAGTCCGGGCTGTACGCTGACCGTGATGGTTCCGCTGCCCCGTCCAAGCTCCACGGCAGTCAGTCTGGCGTTATCCACGAACTCACAGGCAATGATTTCGCTCGCCATCGCGGAAATCTGGCTGATCTTCTTGACGCCGGACGCTGCACTCCGGATGGATTCGACGACGGCTTGACGGATGGGATGGCTCTTCGGAAGTCCGGTCAGCCATTTAGGCAGTTCAATTCCAATTTCCCGAACCGGGAATTCAAAGAGAACCTTTTCAAGTATCCGCCGTATCCCCGCCTCATCCAGCTCCAGGCAGTTGACCGGCATCACCGGTACGCCATAACGCGATTCGAGGTCGGCGCTGAGCTGCATAGCGGCAGAGGAGGTGGGATTGACCGAGTTGAGTAGGACCACGAAGGGCTTGTGAATATCCTGCAATTCCCGGATGACCCGTTCTTCCGCTTCGGCATATTCCTCCCGGGGAATTTCAGTGATACTGCCGTCGGTTGTGACCACCAGTCCGATGGTCGAATGCTCGTTGATAACCTTTCGGGTACCGAGTTCCGCGGCCATATTAAAGGGGACTTCCTCGTCAAACCACGGCGTCTTGACCATCCGCGGCGCATTATCTTCGATATAGCCGAGGGCGGATGGAACAATGTAACCAACACAGTCGATCATCCGCACATTGAGAGTGGCGGTGCCGTCCACGGTGATGGTAACCGCATCTTCGGGAATGAATTTGGGCTCGGTAGTCATAATGGTCCGGCCGGCCGAAGACTGAGGCAGTTCATCGGTGGCTCGTTCCTTTTTATACTCGCTGTCAATGTTCGGAATTACCAGTGTATCCATGAACCGCTTGATAAAGGTGGATTTTCCCGTCCGAACCGGTCCCACCACGCCGATATAGATGTCGCCGCCCGTCCGGCGAGCAATGACATCGTAAATGTTTTGTCCTTCCATCTCATCGCCCTCCTACTTCAGCATAACGGCACTAGCAGCATAGTGTCTTCGGACAACACATCTGCCGCCAATCCGTTTTCCTCCATGACTGCCTCCATGGAGGTATGACAGTTCTTTGCGATCTCCCACAGAGATTCCCCGCCGCCGGCAAAATAAATTTTCAGTGCGCACCGCTGCTCCGCTTCGCTTTTGGCAAACGGAGCACTTTCATCCGCCGTCATTCCGGTGACGGCGATGCAACTGTCCGTCATCATGCAGTGGCGGCTGACCCCAATCTGGACTCGGATATCCATCTGCTGGGAGTTGAGGCCGAATTCCACCCCCAAAACCTCGAATTCCACAGTCATACTGCTGCATTTATCGGAAAATTCTAAAACGAAATCGACCGGCCGTTCGTAATATGAAATCAGGCCCCCTCCGTCTTTAGCGAGCATGGAAACTAGCAGACGGCCATCTACGGCCGAACCGCCCTCCTCACAGCGTGTCGTCACCGGGGTTGCCTCGCACCACATGTCGACGATTCCGGCCACCCCTTCAGGCGGCAGTTCCAGTGTTTCCTTAACCGGGCAAACGTCTTTCCGGATCGCTAAAAGCTGCTGCGTTTCTACCCTCCTGGTTTCCAGCTTGAGTGGGTAGCTTGTCAAATAAGCGTCGGTAATCATCTCTGAGGCTCCCGTTCGATAACACTGAACCTGGGCGAGGAGTTTGATGGATACCGACAGCAAAACATTCTCACCATTTGGATTCTGGGTAATATGTACATCACAGGCCGTTACATCCGACCGGCAGTCGCAAAGCCATTCCTCGTCCAAACCATCCACATCGACGATCTGACTGAAAGGAATTTCATGCTCCACGCGATCCATTGTCCCCGCAACGGTGTCGTTCGCGTATAAGGTACATAAGAGTACCACTCCTTTGAGAATCACCTTTCCTGGCATCATCTTACAATCCTGCACATTGGCCGCCGCGTCGCTGCGGATCAGGGTTTCAGCGGGCAGTTTCCCCGGCCCCAGTTCCAAAACTTCGTTGATGGTAAAGGGCTTTTCGGCCGAAGAGGCCGGAACCGTGTAGTATAAGGGCTTTGTGCGGGTATAAACCCCCTCGCCTTTCGCGGATGAAACGACTTCGCTTCCGCCTTCGGCCGTGATTTTCAGCTTGACGCTGAAAGCTCCGTGAATGTCCAGGCGACGGGGACTGGTAGCCCGGCAGTTTACATAGTTCGCTTTGGCATCGAGACGGATACACGCCCCTATTCCGAGGTTTTTAACATTGAAGGTACTGGTAAACGGCTGAGAAAACTCACAACTGCGCACACATTTCCGGGCCTCGTCCAGGTAAAGAACCCGGATATTGGCAACACCGTCTACCATCAGCCGGTCTCCACTGATCTGCTTGGATTGTACCACCGGTTTCATGATACATTTGAGAACTGCCGCAATATCGGGAAGATAATCGGGCAGCACAAAATCACAATCCACCGGCCGCTCATCAAAGTCGTCAAACAAGGTTTCCGTGGTGCCGATGACCTTGTTCGTCACCTGAATGTCCATGTACACCTCTCCTTTATGCTCTTGGCTTTTCTATCACCACTATATTCACCCTGTCCACGGAGTATTCCAAGAGCTTGCGGCGGCTATACAAAAAAAGCGGCGGATTCTGCACTATCGCAAAATCCGCCGCCGGGATGCCGGCACCAACTTTTTATTTTCTTTTTAATTTAGTTAGTTCTTATCCAAACCGCGTACCGGAACCGTCGTCCCAAAGCATAAAGTCAATACACTGCAATCATAACTGAGGCCTTGTTCCAAATTTCAAACTGATTCTCTATCCTTTGTTTCTGTTCATCCGTCACACCGTCCAGCTTGGCTTTGGCGGCTTCGAGCGCCTGGTCGATAACATCCTGCCATCCACAATACATTTCACTGGGCTTGCAGGGAACCCAGCAGATGCTTTCCCATTCACAGAACTCGCTCGCATCCGCCAGCGCCTTGTAATAGCGATACATCTCCTCCGCAGCGGAACCGTAGAGTTTCCGGCAGGCATCATACAGAATCTGCTCGCCCGTCAGGCTGCCGTCCCACATGCCCTTCGACGATACGAACCAGAGCGGCCAGCGCAGAGGGTAGCTCTCTTCGGTTTCCCGATAGCCCGAATGCGGTCCCTGATCATAAAACACATATTCGACGCCGTTTTGCTTCCAGAGAGCCTGATTCCGCGTCGCGACGTTTCCCTGTACCCAGGGGACGGTCTCCCAGTATGCATCTTCCACCGCGATGCAGTACCATTCCCAAATTGAGATATGCTGAAGACTAGCGTTTTGAATATACTCCTGGAAATTACCCAGCCAGGACTGGGTATACGTGTTGTGGGTAATGTTGTTCTTTCCGAGTACCGCTTTGTTCAGATCCAGCGGCGTCGTCATGCTCGCCTCCCGGCAGAACATCACTTCCAGATTCGGGTGGGCTTTTGTCTTCTCAGGCGGGAAGAAATTATTGTGATAGCTCAGGATGGAAATCGTCTTGTCCGGATGTTCCTTCGATACGATTTCCGCCACCCGGTTGGCAAATGTCAGAATCTGGTCGGTCGGATTTCCCAGCGCCGCACAGTCCTCGCATTCGCACCAGCCCTCTTCCCAGCCGTCATTAGCGGCCAGAGAATAGTTTGTCAGCAGCGGATCGGCATCCCATAACTCCAATACCTTTTCCGCCACCTCGGCGGCAAATTCCGGATTGGAGTAATCATACTGCCACCAATCCTGTGCCAGCGGATCCCGTTTACCGTCCACCAGCGCAAACCATTCCGGATGGCTCTCCAGGTATTCCTCTACGGGGATCAGCGACTGTATGCCGTGGCCGGTCGACGTCTTGTCCCCTCCCAGATACCAGCGGCGTCCCACCTCCGGATTCTTCGCATATACCTGTGTGAACCTCGCACGGAACTGCGGCGTATGATCGATATCGAACTCTCCCACCGCCAGCGTCGGATATTCCGGTACCACCTGCCACAGTTCGTCCGGTCCATACCAACCGCACCCCAGCTGTTCCAGGAACATCGTCACCGCATATCCCGTTCCCTCATAGGGGTCGTCGTCGTTCCCCAGCAGCACCACATAGTTGCCTTCCCGTTTGAGAATGACGCGCTCGCTGTTTGGATATCCCGTCGGCTGCTCGATCCCCAGCGCCGCCGTCTGTTTGGTCGGACCTACCAAAATGCAGTTGCCTTCGGCCGATGCCTCGTCCTCGTCCACAATGGGAATATCCGCCCCGGTGATCTGTTTCATATAAGACTGCAAATCCTCCGCAGCCGTCTGCACCTTGGTACTGGGTGATGCCGGAATCACGATAGTGGCCTTCGCCGTCCCATCCTGTGCGATAAGGAAATCCCCCTCGCCCGGACTGGTTACCAGTATTTTGTTTTCAGGCAGTTCCGGTATCTCCGCCGAAGAAGCAGCCGTCGAACTCTCTCCCACCTGCGATGGGGTGCTGGACGATGTCTCTCCCGGCTTGCACGCGGTCATGGACAGCAGCAGCGCGCCCGCCAGCGCTGCCTGCACACCTCTTCGAATCAACTGACCTCTCTTACTCATACACTTACCTCTCCTTCAGTTTTTAGGCCTATACCGAATTCATTAGTGCCGATCGATCATAAACAGGGCGGTGTTCCAAAGCGCAAACTGGTTCTCCATCCGCTGTTTCTGTTCCTCCGTCACACTGTCCAGCTTGGCTTTCGCCGCTTCAACAGCCGCATTGATGACATCCACCCGTTCATCCGTATACATTTCACTGGGTTTGCAGGGTATCCAGCAAATACTCTTCCCTTCGCACATCTCACTCGAATCCGCCAGAGCCTTGTAGTATCCAAACATCTCCTCCGCGGCGGAACCATAGAGCTTGATGCAGGCGTCATACAGAATCTGCTCACCCGTCAGGCTGCCGTCCCACATCCCTTTGGACGCCACATACCAGAGCGGCCACCGTAGCGGGAAGCTCTTTTCCGTCTCGCGGTAACCGGCGAGCGGCCCCTGGTCATAAAACACATACTCGACGCCGTTCTGCTTCCATAGGGCTTGATTCCGTGTCGCCACATTGCCCTGCACCCACGGGACCGTCTCCCACGAGGCATCATCCGCCGCAATGCAATACCATTCCCAGATCGAAATGTGCTGCGGCTCGGCTTTCTCCAGATATTCCTTGAAATTTCCCAGCCAGGACTGCGTATATGTGTTGTGCGTGATGCTGTTCTTCCCCAGCTCGGCTTTGTTCAGGTCCAACGGCGTCGTCATGCTCGCCTCCCGGCAGAACATGATTTCCACATTCGGGTGCGCCTTCACATTCTCCGGCGGGAAGTAGTTGTTGTGATAACTTAAGATCGACAGCGTTCTATCCGGATACTTCTCCGACACGATCTCCGCCACGTTGTTGGCAAAATACAAGAGCTGATCGGTCGGATTCCCCAGCGCCGCGCAGTCCTCGCACTCGCACCAGCTTTCTTCCCATCCGTCGTTGGAGGTGACCGGGTAGCTCATCATGTAAGGATTGCTGTCAAAGTACGCAATCATCTTCTTCGCTACTTCGGCCGCCAGTTCCTTGTTGGAGTAGTCGTACTGCCACCAGTCCTGTGTCGATGGATCGCGCGATCCATCCACTAACGCGAACCATTCCGGATGTGACTCGTAATATTCATGGATCGGAATCATGTTCGGAAGCCCGTGCCCGGTTATGGTATCTACGCTCACCTGATACCAGCGCAGATCCAAATCATTGTGCTGTTGACCGATGCGCGTTCCTCGGGAACTGAACTGCGGGGTATGGTTGATGTCCATTTCCCCCACCGCTAAGGTCGGATAATTCGGCACTACCTCCCATAGTTCCTCCGTGCCGAACCATCCGCAACCGAGGTTCTCCAAGAACATGGTCACGGCCATTTCCGTCCCTCGGAATGTGCCGTCGTCGTTCCCAAGCACCACGACATAGTTGCCTTCCCGCTTGAGAATCACCCGTTCATCGTCCGGATAGCCTGTCGGCTGCTCGATCCCCAGCGCCGCCGTCTGTTTGGTCGGTCCTAGCAAGATGTAATTGCCTTCGCTGCGGTCAACGCTGTCAAATCCGATCTTTACAGTGGCCCCTGTAATCTTTTTTAAATAGCTCTGCAAATCCGCCGCCGCCGCTTCCACTTTTTCGCTGGGCGACTCCGGAATCACGATGGTGGCCTTGGCCTCCCCGTCCTGTGCGATGAGGAAGTCCCCCTCGCCGGGATTGGTCACCAGTATCTTGTTTTCGGGCAGCTCCGGTATCGCAACCGGAGATGCGGCCGTCGAACCCTCTTCCCCCTGTGACGGGGTGCTGGACGACGACTCTTCTGGTTTACACGCAGTCATAGATATTAAGAGTCCTCCTACTAATAAAAGCTGTAGTCCCGAACAGATCCAACGTCCTGCTTTGGCCATGGTATACTCCTTTCTTCATACTCCATAAAACAGGCTTGTTGCATTCTATAGACGAAAGCCATATTTTATGATTATTATAAAAAAACCATCTGTCTCCGACAAGATTAAAATGTATCAATCCACATGTCCAAATTTGCTATTTTCCCATTCGCTTAAGTGAATATTTTTTACATTTTTCGCGTAAATGTTGGAATTGATATCACAATATGCGGTTCAGAATCTAAACCAGGGGATTTCCTCAATGCGGCCAACCGTCCCTATTCTTCTCCGACAAACCTGCAGCGCGTTCAATAAAAGCACCGCAGGAAAGACGGTATGGCAACCCCATGAGGCGTTATTCAAAGGCATTTACTCCAACGATGACAAGGAACCAAAACCGTGAGATTTCATTCGTGAGACTGAAGCTCCTTGAGAAACCGGAGGAAATACGGCGGCAGAGGGCTGGTAAATTCCAAATATTGCCCAGTAATGGGATGCCGGAAACCGATCGTCTTCGCGTGCAGGCACTGGCCATCCAATCCGGAAGGCTGCCGGGCAGGACCATACACCGTGTCGCCCGCCACAGGATGACCGAGATAGGCCATATGTACCCGAATCTGGTGGGTGCGGCCGGTTTCCAGGCGAAGCTCCACATAGTCATATCCCGGATAAGAGGCCAGCACCCGATAATGCGTGACCGCCGGGCGGGAATGCCGCTCCACCACCGCCATTTTTTTTCGATCGGAGGGGTGTCGCCCGATTGGTGCGTCCACCGTCCCCGCCTCCTGCCGCATATGTCCCTGTACCACAGCTTCATACAGCCGCTTAAAACTGTGCGCTTGAATCTGTTCGGCCAGACCTTGATGTGCCCGGTCGCTTTTCGCCACAATCAAAAGCCCGCTTGTGTTCTTGTCGATGCGGTGGACAATGCCGGGCCGCAGCACCCCATTGATGCCGGAAAGATCTTTTCCGCAATGGGCGAGAAGGGCGTTCACCAAGGTGCCGTCCGGATTGCCGGGAGCCGGATGCACCACCATCCCTTTCGGCTTATCCACCACCAGCAGATCGCCGTCCTCATAGACGATGGAAAGGGGAATACTCTGGGCTCTGACCTCACACGGGACCGGATCCGGGATGCGGACAAGTACGGTCTCCCCTCCCTTGAGACAGGCATTTTTGGCAAAGGGAGCACCATCGCCGAATCGCAACACCCGCCCTTGCTCCATCCACCTCTGGATGGCGGACCGGGGCATTGCAAGCATTTCCGATAAGGCCCGGTCAATCCGTTTTCCCGCCATCTGAGGAGGAATCATCAGCTGTTTCTCCTCCATCAACAGCCTCCTTTGTGTCGCCGGACTTTTCCGCTTTTTCCGCAGGGGATCGCCGTTGCACCGCGGGTTTGTCCTCATAAATAAAGAAGAAGAAAATCAGAAGCAAGATGGCGCCGACGACCACAAAGCAGTCCGCGATATTAAAGATCGGAAATTCGATCCATTTAAAATAGAGAAAATCCACCACATATCCACGGAAAATGCGGTCGATGAGGTTTCCCATCCCGCCTGCGACAATTAAAATACCGCTGATGGTGACCAGCTTATACGCCTGAAACCGGCGGGAAAGCAACAGATACAAAATAAAAGCCATAATGAGGATGGTGACGACAATAAAAACCCAGCGCAGCCACGGACCTTGATTCTGCCCGATTCCAAAAACCGCACCGCGGTTTTCACTATACTGGAACTCAAATACGCCGTCGATCAGTGGAACGGGTACTCCGTCCCCAATGGTATGAACCACCACCCATTTCACAAGCTGGTCAATACCGATCAGCAAAGCGATCAAAAGAAGGACGATCAACTGAAACATAACAGCACGGCTCCTACTCGATGATAGCGGCACAACGCGCACAAAGCTCCGCATGGCCCGGCTGCCGTCCCACGGATTCACTATATGTCCAGCATCGGCTGCATTTGCCGCCCTGCGCATGGGCAACGCTTACGGACATTCCTTCCGTCTCCCCTGTAAAGGCCCCGTTCCCCTCGTCTGCCACATCCACCTTTGATACAATCAATACCGCCGGAAGCATCTCCTGGACCTCCCGAACAAACGAAAGGGTATTTCCTTTACAATACAACGTCACCTGGGCATCCAAAGAACCGCCAATGATCTTCTGTGCGCGCGCGGTTTCCAAAGCTTTTTGCACATCGTTCCGCAACATGCGGATCCGGTCCCAGCGTTCCATAAAGGCATTATCCTTTACAGCGCATCCTCCCTTGGGCATATCGTTTAAAAGCACCGAACGCCCGTCGTCACCCTGACCATGCGGAAGATAAGACCAGATTTCTTCGGATGTATAGGCAAGGATTGGCGCGATCAATCTGGTCAAGGCATGCAGAATCCGATAAATAACGGTCTGTGCAGCGCGGCGGGTGACGCTGTCCGCTTTCTCGACATAAAGCCGGTCTTTGAGAACATCCAGATAAAAGTTGGAGAGATCCACCACACAGAAATGATGCATTCGATGAAACGCCTCATGGAAGGTGAAGCTTTCATAAGCTTCGCACACCTCTGCGGAGACGTCATCCAGCCGGATCAGCGCCCAACGGTCGATCTCTTCAAGCTGACCGTCCTCCACGCTGTCTCGGTCAGGATCGAAATCCGAAAGATTCCCCAGGATAAACCGCGCGGTATTGCGGATTTTTCGATAAGCCTCTGACAGCTGTTTGAGAATATCCTTCGACAATCGGACATCCACTCTGTAGTCGAGAGAGGCTACCCAGAGGCGGAGAATATCGGCGCCGTAATCCCGGATCACCTCATCCGGAGCAATGGCGTTGCCAAGGGACTTGTGCATGGCCCTGCCTTCGCCGTCCACCACCCAGCCATGGGTCAGTACCGCTTCATATGGGGCACGACCACGCCAGGCGACAGCGGTAAGAAGGCTGGACTGGAACCAGCCGCGATATTGGTCAGCGCCCTCCAGATAGAGATCGGCGGGCCATTTCAGCTCCGGCCGGACATCGAGTACCGCCGCATGAGAGGAACCCGAGTCAAACCAAACGTCCATCGTGTCGGTTTCCTTGCGGAAATGCCGGCTGCCGCAATAGGGACAGGCAGCCCCCTTGGGCAGGATATCGGCGGCATCGTGACGGTACCATCCGTCCGATCCTTCCTTGGCAAACAACTCCGACACCGCATGGATGAAGGAGCGGTCAATCACCGGTTTACCGCATTCTTCGCAATAGAAAATCGGGATCGGAACGCCCCAGAGCCGTTGACGCGAAATGCACCAGTCGCTGCGTTCCCTCACCATGCCGGCCATCCGTTCCTCGCCCCAGGCCGGATACCACTTAACCTGATGGATCGCCTGGTCCACCTGATCCCGGAAACTCTCCACCGAACAAAACCACTGGTCAGTCGCCCGGAACAAGACCGGCTGTTTGCAGCGCCAGCAGTGGGGATACTGGTGCTGAATCTTTTTCATGGCAAACAGCGTGCCATCCGCGTCCATGTGTTTTGCAATCGCCTTGCTGGCATCGGTGGTCGTCATGCCCGCACAGACCGGCCCAGCCTCCTCCGTCATGAAGCCCCGGTCGTCTACCGGCACCACGATGGGCAGATCGGGATAACGGCGGCAGACGTTGAAGTCATCGACACCGTGACCGGGCGCCGTATGCACACAGCCGGTTCCGCTATCCAGGGTCACGTGATCTCCCAGGATAATCAGAGACTCCCGGTCGAGAAAGGGGTGCCGCGCCGTGACATATTCCAGTTCCTTGCCGGTGAAAGAGGCAACGACGGTATATGTTTCCCGTCCGGCCAGTTTCATGACCTCTTCGGCCAGTTCAGCCGCCAGGATGAAGTTTTCGCCTTCGCTTTGTACCACCTGATAGGTGAATTTCGGCCCCAGGCAAATCGCCACGTTGGCAGGCAGCGTCCAGGTGGTGGTGGTCCAGATCAGAAATGACGTTTTTTCCCGATCGACCCCGGCGGCAGCCAGCATACCCTTATCGTCCTTGACAGGAAATTTGACATAGACAGAATAGCAGGGATCCTCGGCATACTCGATTTCCGCCTCCGCCAGCGCCGTCTGGCATTCCGGACACCAGTGGACCGGCTTGAGGCCTTTATAGATATACCCCTTCAGCGCCATTTCGCCGAATATTTGAATCTGCCTGGCCTCAAACTCCGGCCGCAAGGTCAGATATGGATGGTCCCAATCCCCCAGAATACCCAGACGTTTGAACTGATCCCGCTGATTCTCCACATAGGACAGCGCGAACTCACGGCAGATCTGGCGCAGTGCCAGCGGCTCCAGCGCAGAGAGGTCGCCGCCGGCCTTGGCACGGGCCTTGAGTTCGATGGGCAGGCCGTGGGTGTCGAAACCCGGCACATAGGGCGCTTTGTATCCGGCCATATTGTGGTAACGGAGAATGAGATCTTTGAGGATCTTGTTCATCGCGGTGCCGATGTGAATATCCCCATTGGCATAGGGAGGCCCGTCATGCAGCACATACAACGGCTTGCCCTCGTTTTTCTTCATCAGTTCTTCATACAGGTGATTCTCATCCCAATCCCGCCGCATGTCCGGTTCCCGTTGGGGCAGACCCGCCCGCATGGGGAAATCGGTTACAGGCAGATTGAGCGTCTTATTGTAATCCTGTTCTTGCATCTGGGTGTGTCTCCTTTAATCCGGTCAGCGATCCGACCTTTTTTTCCTGAAAAAACGCGGTTCCTCATCGGTGTCCTGCGATATATCGTAATGATCGCCGAACTTCAAATCCGCGAATCGGTTGGAGGATTTTCCCGAGGGGGCGGTGGCGTCCGCTTCAACGGTTACGGGGGTTTCTTCATCGAGAATCGGAACATTCATCCGGAACGCCGCCACAGTTTCTTCATAGGCGGCTGTCTCCGCACGCCCCGTTGAAACCGGTATCGGTTCCTCTGTCGGCGCCGGAACGCTCTCCTTTTCCGCTACCGGGGCGGGGTTCTCTTCCTTCTGCTCCGGCTCCGGTTCCGATTGGACAGAGACCGGTTCTGTTTCTGCCGTCTCCTCCTTGTTTTCCTCTTCCGGAAGCAGGCCGATCAGGGACAGATGTTCCCGGTAAATCGACATCATCCGATTTTTGAACAAGGAAACCTCCTTTTTCACCCGCTCGAGTTCCTTTTCCTCATCCACGATTTTGCGTTTGGCGGTTTCCTCAATTTTTTGGGCTTTAATATTGGCATCGTCAAGGATCAGGCCGGCTTTGTGATTGGCCTCGCGCACCACCGTATCGCCCAGCCGCTGCGCCGAGAGCAGTGCCGTGCGGATGCTGTCTTCATCGTTGCGGTATTCCACCAGCTTATCCGCCAGCACTTCCAGCTTTTTAGCCAGCTCGCTTTTTTCTTTCAGCAGGGCTTCGACCGTGTCGGCACAACCGTCGATAAAGTCGTCGACCTCCGTCGTTTTGTAGCCGCCCAAGGTCTTGGTAAATTCAATGCTGCGGATTTCCTGCGGTGTATACATGGGAAAACCTCCTTATGATTTCTCCACATCTTCATCCTCTGTGCGGATGATCGACCCTATTACCGATACTTCTTCACTGTGACAAACAGACGGCCCTTTTTGGTCGGCGGGCCAAGCGTATCCACAAGAAAACGCCCCACGCCCCTTACCGAAACCCGGTCCCCTTCTTTCACAACGGCAGCGGCTGACAGACAGGGAGTGTGGTTGACCGAAACCCATCCCGACGCGATCCGGCGGGCCGCTTCCTCCCGGGACGAGCCCAACATCACCTTTAAAACCGCATCCAGGCGGGGGGAAGCAACGGTATCCCGTTTTTCCTCAAAATCCGTCCCGGCAGGCAATTCCCCCCGATACGGTAACAGCACCCGGACCCTCTCTGAGCCCACTTTTTCCACCGAGGCGGCGAAATGGGGAGCGAGTTCCTCCAATACATAGGCCACAGCCAGGCCCTGTCCGCAAACGATGTCCCCAACCGTTTCCCTTCGGACCCCGAGGGAAAGCAAGGTGCCCAGGAAATCCCGGTGAGTCAGCTTGGCTTCCTGGCGGTAGGAAAACCCCAGTGGCACGAGGGGAAATGCCTCGGGATCCGGTTCCTCCCCGGCCGGGAAAACCCCCAGCACAGCGCGCTCGGCATCCTCGTATCCGCCCCAAAACCGAAACGGCACACCGCCGCAATGATGCAAGACGGCCCGCGCCACCTCCTGCCGGCGTTCGTCCAGGAAACCGACAAAACGGGGACACGAGCGGATCTCACACAGGCGGACGGCATCCTCCACACGGGCGCGCAGAAGGGCGTCCTCCGAGGCTGTATTAGAAATAGAGGCCATTGTTCTCCAGTTCGTCGAGCAGGTCGCCCATGATGCCGACGTTATAAGGTGTGATGATATAGGTACAGTTGGCCACTTTCTTGATTTGACCGTCATTGGCATAGGCTACGCCGCTGAGAAAATCCAAGATGCGGCGGGCCACATCCTTATTTGCCGACTCGAGATTGAGCACCACGGTCCGCTTGGCATTGAGATGGTCGGCCACCGCGCTGGCATCTTCAAACCGCTCCGGCTTAACCAGCACCACTTGAAGCTGCGCTGTGGCATGGATGTTTACAACCTTGTTGCTGCGCTTGGACGTTTCGGCGGAATAGGATTCGGACGGTTCCGTGTTTTTGGAGACAAAATCCATATTCTCCTCCTGCTCGTCCTCAAACTCCTCTTCATCCTCCGGATCCCCGATAAAGCCTTTGATTTTATCAAACAGTCCCATGGTATTGTTCCTCCTGTCTTCAATATACGCGTATTATAGACGTCTGCCGAATAGGGCCGATCCGATCCGGACGAGCGTCGAGCCCTCCAGGATCGCCTGCTCATAATCGGACGACATACCCATGGACAAAATATCCATACTTATATTATCTATATTTTTACCCTTTATGTCAATAAACAGTTTATACATCCGTGAAAAGACCTGCCTCTGCTCCTTCGGAGCCGTCAGAACCGGGGGAACCGTCATCAGGCCGCACACCCGAATCCCGGGCAGGAGCGCCATTTGGCAAAGCTGCTCTTCCAGCTTTTCGGGAGCCACGCCCGCCTTTTGTTCTTCCCCGCCAATGTTGACTTCCACGAGGACATCGGTGATTCCGCGCAGCGAATGACCGGTATTTTCCTGCCGGAGTGAGGCTTGGGATATGGCCTCGGCCAAGCGGAGGCTGTCAACCGATTCGATCATGCTGACTTTATCGACTATCTGACGGACTTTATTGGTCTGCAGACGGCCGATCATATGCACATCGACCCCTTCGAGCCGGAGGGCATCCCGCTTCCCCAGATACTCCTGCACCCGGTTTTCCCCGATATGGGTCACCCCCGCCTCCACGACGGCGTTGATCGGCGCAGGAGGCACCGTTTTGGTCACGGCCAGCAGGGTGATATCCTCCCGTTTCCGCCCCGCAACAGCGCAGGCCCGGACAATACGCTCCTCGATCCGCTTCAGGTTGTCCAGCGCCAAACGCGCGCGTTCGGCATCCGGATGAGCCGGTTGATCACCGAATGATTTTTCCGTCATACAGATCCTTGCCCCCTACCACGATATTGTCGTACAGCTTGAGATATCCGTCCTCATTGGTCTGCTCGCAGATGGAATACCGGTCGTTCTCGCTGTGATACAGCACATTCACCCGTTTGAATACCAGGGTATTCCCCACCCGGACATACACCCCTGCTTCCTGTTTGTCGTTGAACTGCATGGCCGAGTCGGGAACCCGAAGCCCCTCGTATTCCTTCATCTGGATCTGCACCTCTTCGATCCGGATGGACGAGAGTTCCTTGGACATCTGGGAGCTCTCAAAAATCACCGCCACCTGACCTTCTTTATCTTTATTGGTCGCCACCACCCGCACGGGAATCGCCTGATTGATGACAAAAGGCAGACGGAGGGTCAGTTCCGTTCCTTCTTTGAGCTGGGCGGCCTGTTCGACCGGAAGAACACACGCCAGATACCATTCGTAATCCCCCACCACCTTGCCGATCCCGGCCGTCTCGCCGGTGGGAGGTTCCGACATGGCCCGGATCACATCTTCCGGCGTCATATCGGCGGCTTTGCCGGCCGTCAGCGATTCATATCCATCAATTTCGCTGACAAAATACCCGGCGATGGGAGACTGAATCTCAGACGTTGAGGCAGAAAAGGAACCCGCCAAAGCATCCCGGGCAGCGGCAAGCGCCGTAAGCCGGTCATTGAAGTTTTCCACCTTACCGATGGTGATTTGCTGTTTGTTGAGCAGGGCGAGCAGATCCGCCCGCAACTCGGACATGTTCAGAAAAGACGGCGACTGGGCTCCCTCCACCACGGAGAGCCACGCATCCCCGATCTGCTTGTTGATGCCGCTCAAATTTACCCGGTTGGAAGTCCCCTGCGCATTGATGGAGCGCAGGGTTTCGATTTCCTGATCCAAAAGGTCGAGCTGCTGTTGGGAAAACGCGTCGTTTTCGGTGGGGAAGACGCGGGCTACCGTGCCGTCTTTGGCTACCCGTCCCCCGTTCTCGATGGTATAGAAAAGATAGCCCCCGGTTTCCTGACGGATTACCGTCTCATTGCGGATAGCCACGCCTTTGGCCTCAATCGTGTCGTATACTTTATAACGGTTCACCGTTTCCACCTCAATGGTGGTATTGACAAATTGATAGACCTGAAACCCTACATAAACGATCAGGACAAGTGCGGCCAGCACGGTAATCAGTCGTTTGACAAAGGTATCCACGGCGTCCTCCTTTCCGGATCCCATATCGCGGTCACGACCTGTACCGCTTGTTTGATGAGGTCCCTGTCATCCGGCATATCGTCCACATATAAAGTCTGCAGTGGCATTCGGCGGAACCAGGAAAGCTGCCGCTTGGCGTACCGCCGTGTCTCCCTCTTGAGTTTTTCCACAGCCTCCGGCAGTGAGAGTTGTCCCCGAAAATACGGGGCCAGTTCTTTGTAGCCGATGGCCTGCATCGCCGTTGGGGCCTGTTCCGATGAAAGAACCTGTTCCGCCTCTTGAAGAAGCCCCTGCTCCAGCATCCGATCCACCCGCCGGCCGATTCGGTCATACAATATCCGCCGGTCCCGAAAATCCAGCAAGATACCGGCCGTGCGGTAACGATCTCCGCCTTCCCTGGACAAGCGGTTCTGCTCGGTGAGGGTTCGCCCGGTGACAGCGTATACTTCCAACGCCCGCACAATCCGGCCCGTGTCATGCGGATGCAGGCGGCCGGCTGTGAGCGGATCGACCCGCCTTAATTCTTCCAGGAGGCCTGCGCCTCCCTCCCGGTTCGCCCGTTCGCGCAATGCGGCACGCAGGTCCGGATCCCCGGCCTGTTCTGAAAACACAAGGTTCTCCGTCACCGCCTGGATATACAGGCCGGTGCCGCCGCAAAGAATGGGAAGCCGTCCCCGCGCCGTCACCTGCGCAATGGCGGCGTGGGCGGCGGCGGCATACTGCGCGACACTATAAGAGGCGCTCAAGGGCAGGAAGCCTAAAAGATGATGGGGAACCCCCTTCATCTCCTCCGGCGTAGGGCGGGCGGTGCCGATCCGAAGCGGCTCATAAACCTGCATGGAATCGGCCGAAACCACCTCGCCGTTCAATCGTCTGGCCAGTTCCACCGCCAGCGCCGTTTTCCCCGAGGCGGTGGGTCCCGCCACAACCGCCAGAGGACAAAGCGAATTCATAGCGGAACCTCCTTGCCCGTGGATACATCACAGGTCATACAACCCGCCCAAACTGTTTTTCCAACTCCTGCCTGGTCAGTTCAAAGCAGACGGGGCGTCCATGGGGACAATACCGGATATCGTCGTTGGTCAGCACCCGTTCCGCCAAACGAAGCAGTTCGGCGGGATGGCTGATGTTCCCCGCCTTGACTGCCGCCCGGCAGGCCGTGGAATGGTAAATCCAGTCGAGTTTTTCCACTTCCACATCCCGTCCCCCCGCCAGGAACCCGGCGGCAATTTCCTGAATCGTAGCGGGTATGTCGCATCCGGTGAGCATCATGGGCACACTGCGGATGAGCAAGGTATTTCCGCCGAACTCCTCCGCTTCAAAACCGGCTTTTGCCAACAAATCAATCTGTTCGGTTAAAACCGCATACTCCTCCCGGCCAAGGGTCACCGATACCGGGGAGAGAAGCTGCTGCGGCTCGCTGTGACCTGCCGTCTTGATCTCTTCGTACAGGATCCGCTCATGCGCCGCGTGCTTGTCCACAAAATAGAGCGAACCCTTCCACTGCACGACGATATACGTGCGGAACGCTTCCCCCAGATACGCGACCGGCTCGGTTTCAGCTAACAAAGGCCTCGGACTTTCCGGCGATGCAGCCGGCGCCGTCTTCGCTTCGGCCAGCTGTCCGGCATTTTCTTCAAACACAACGTCCATATCGACGCTTCCACGCGGTAGGTAAACCGCCGTCCCCGGATCCCGCAGGACCGTGGATCTTTCTCCCGAAACCGGCCGGCGCACCGGCGCCTGCCGCATCGCCGGAACCGGTGGCGTATCTCTGCCGGCCGAACCGCCGTCTTCTTTCAAAGCCACCTGTCTGGCCCACCCTTCTGCCGTGAACGGCCGGCCGTGGCGTACATCACCCGCTTTCGGCGGCGTCACCGGCGCTTGGGCGGGCAAAACCGCCTGCTTTGGGGAATCCCCTGTCTCCAGGGCCGACTTGACCGCATGATAAACGGCGTCGAAGACCGGCCGCTCGTTGATGAACCGAATCTCGATCTTTGCGGGATGGACGTTGACATCCACCGTTTCGGCCGGCATGGTGAGATAGAGGACACAAGAGGGAAATTTCCCCACCATCAGGGAACCTTTATAAGCCTGTTCGAGAGCGGCCATGGCGGTACGGCTCTTGACATACCGGCCGTTTAAAAAGAAGTGCTGCATCGTGCGGTTCGCCCGGCTTGCGGACGGACGGCAAATAAAGCCGCTCACCCCTACTCCGCCGAGCTGGTACCGAACATCCATCAAACCGCCGGCAAACTCTTTTCCGAATACGGCATATACACAGGAACGGGGATCCCCGTCCCCGGGCGTCAGCAGTTCTTCCCGTCCCTCCCTCACAAAGCGTACTGAAATTTCCGGATGGGACAGTGCTATTCTTTCCACAACACCGGCGACGGCGTTCGCCTCGCTGACATCTTTTTTGAGAAATTTCAGGCGGGCGGGTACATTATAGAACAAATCCCGCACACAAATGGTCGAGCCTTGCGGACAGCCGGCGTCCTCGAGGGCGGTTTCGGCGCCCCCTTCGATGAGGTAACGGGTCCCCGCCAGTTCATCGGCGGTGCGGGTCACCAGTTCCACTTTGGCCACGGCCGCAATCGAGGCCAGCGCCTCTCCCCGGAACCCCAGGGTGCCAATAGCCTCCAAATCCTCTTCGCGACGGATTTTGCTGGTGGCGTGACGGAGAAAAGCGGTAGGCACGTCTTCTCTCGCGATGCCGCACCCGTTGTCGGTTATCCCGATATAGGAGGCCCCTCCGCCCCGGATCTCCACTTGTACCGTAGTGGCACCGGCATCAATCGCGTTTTCCATCAGTTCCTTGACCACGGAAGCCGGCCGTTCCACGACCTCCCCTGCGGCAATCAGTTCGGCGGTATGCTTGTCCAAAACCTGAATTCTCGGCATGAGGCACCTCCTTCTGTTCTGCCGGTACACTCAGTAAGCCTGAGCTTCCTTGCAGATATCATACAGCGTTTGCAGCGCTTCAATTGGGGTCAGGGTGTTGACATCCAGATCCTTGAGACGGCGGATGAGTTCGTTGTCCGCCGCCGGCATCAGGGAAAGCTGGCCGTCGTCCGACTCAAAGCGGTCCGGCGAGGACAAGGGCCGCGGCAGCTCCATGCCGCCGCTTTCGATCTGTTTTAGAATTTCCTTGGCCCTGGCGACTACGCTGTCCGGCACACCGGCCAGCTTTGCCACCTCAATGCCGTAGCTGTCGTCCGCCGGCCCTCGGACGATGCGGCGCAGAAAGGTGATGTCGTCTCCCCGCTTTTTGACGGCAATGTTATAGTTTTTAATGCACTCGACCTCGTTTTCCATCACCGTCAGTTCGTGATAATGGGTGGCAAACAGGGCTTTGGCACCGAGTTTCTTGGGGCTCGCCACATACTCGAGAACGGCCCTGGCGATGCTCATACCGTCGAAAGTCGAAGTGCCCCGGCCGATCTCATCAAACACAATCAGGCTATCCCGCGTGGCGTTTTTGAGGATGGAGGCCACTTCGCTCATCTCCACCATAAAAGTGGACTGGCCGGAAGCCAGATCGTCCGAAGCACCCACCCGGGTGAAAATTCGGTCCACGATGCCGATTGTGGCGCTCTCAGCCGGCACAAACGATCCGATCTGGGCCATCAGCACAATCAAAGCGGTCTGCCTCATATAAGTGGATTTTCCCGCCATGTTGGGACCGGTCAGGATGACCACCCGGTTTTCGTGGTTATCCAAAAGGGTATCGTTCGGCACGAAAGGAACATCCTGAAGGGATTCCACCACCGGGTGCCGTCCGTTTTTAATCTCGATAACGCCCTTCATATCAATGAGCGGACGGGTGTACTGCTGCCGTACCGCTACTTCGGCCAAGGAGCAGAGGACATCGAGCCGGGCGATTTCCCGGGCCGTCCCCTGGATTCGGTGCAGCTCCGCCGCCACAGCGGTGCGCACTTCGGTAAAGAGCTGATATTCGAGGGCCACCACCCGGTCCTGCGCCCCCAGAACCCGGGCCTCCAATTCCTTGAGTTCCTGCGTAATATACCGTTCGGCGTTTGCGAGGGTTTGCTTGCGTATGTAGTGCTGCGGAATTTCCCCGGAATAGCTTCTGGAAATCTCAATATAATAACCGAAAACCCGGTTGTAGCCGACTTTTAAATTCTTAATGCCGGTCCGTTCCTTTTCCTCGGCCTCCACCCGGGCGATAATGCCCTTGCCGTCGGTCATCTCAAAACGGAGTTCGTCGATTTCGGCATTATATCCGGTCTTAATCATCCCGCCTTCCCGCACCGAAAAGGGCGGATCTTCCACAATGGCGCTGTCGATCCGCTGATACACATCTTCCAGGGGATCAATTCCGTCCCGGATCTCGCCGAGAAGCGCCGACCGAGTTTGGGCAAGCCGTTCTTTGACCGGCTTCATCCGTTGAATGGTCTGACACAGGGAGCGCAGCTCCTTAGCGTTGGCGCTGCCGTATACGATCCGGGTCATAATCCGCTCCAGGTCATAGATATCTGCGAGCTGCCCGATGAGATCCCCCCGCAGGACAGTATCATGCACCAGTTCGTCCACCGCGTTCTGGCGGCGGCCGATCTGAACGGGACTGAGAAGAGGCTGTTCGATCCAGGTACGGATCAGGCGCTTGCCCATAGCGGTTTTCGTCCGGTCCAGTACCCCGAGCAGAGAGCCGCGTTTTTCCTTGTTCCGCAGGGTCTCGAGCAATTCCAGATTCCTACGGGCGGCCAGATCGAGCTGCATGAATTGAATGTCCGAATACACATCCAAGTCCGTCAGCCGCTCCAGTCCTGTCATTTGGGTCGTATATAAATATTGCAGGGCACAGCCCAGCGCCTTCACCGCCGAGAACTGGTCCCGCAGCCCCAAATCCCCCAAATCCTGTTTGCCGAAGTGAGAGAGGATCCTCTGTTCGGCCGCGTTATAATCGAAATCCCCGGCCTCGGCCACCTCCACCGCCGCGGCCAAACGCTCGTTGACGAAATGCGTGATGAGTTCCTGCCCCGAAACCGCGTCGTTGTAGAGAATTTCGCGCGGGGCAAAACGTCCGAGTTCATTGGTTATCCGCAGGGGCACATCCTCCCCGTCAATGCGGGTCAGGTGGATTTCCCCCGTGGAGCAATCCACAAAGCAGATGCCCGCGTCGGCGGCGCCGTCGCTGAGATAGAGTACGCAAAGGTAGTTGTTCCGCCCTTCGTCGAGCATACTGCCTTCGATGACCGTGCCGGGGGTGATGATCCGGACAACTTCCCGCTTCACCAATCCCTTTGCGGTGGCGGGATCCTCCATCTGTTCACAGATGGCGACCTTGTATCCTTTGGCCACCAGACGCGCGATATAGGATTCGCAGGAATGGAAGGGGACGCCGCACATCGGCGCCCGCTCTTCCAGCCCGCAGTCCTTACCCGTAAGAACCAGTTCCAGCTCCTGCGACGCGATCTTGGCGTCGTCGAAAAACATCTCGTAAAAATCCCCCAGCCGGAAAAACAGCAGGCATTGGGGATGCTGCGCCTTGACTTCGAGATACTGTTTCATCATGGGCGTCATTTCAGCCACCCGGTTCACTTCCTCTCAACGTTCCTCCGCACCGGCTCAGTGGCATCCGGCACAGCCCGCACAGTTGCCGCCGCAGCCGCCCTCTTCATAGCTGTCGGGATCCTGTCCCTGGGCTGCCAGGGCGATGATGGAATTGATGGCACCGGTCAGGCGGTCCAATTCGGTTTTGGCCTGGTTATAGGCCGCCATGTTGGGGTTTTGCATAATCCGGGCATAGACCTCCCGGAGTTCCCCATCCAGTGTACGGAGCTTCTCGCCGTCCTTTTCCTCTTCGTTCTTGGTCGTCTCGTTGTTGATGGCGATGCGCTTGAGATTGAACTCCCCGATCATCCCCTGCAACTCTTCGTCCTCGTCGGCGGCGGCCTGCGCCATCTGAGTACGGATATACCGCTCATCCTGTTGAATCGCATACGCCAGATCCTTTGCCATTTCCAAAATCGGTTCCATATTTCATTCCTCCCAAACTTTGATGTCCCGGCAGACTAATCAAGCAGCCGGCGGATTTGGCCCAGCATCACATAGCTGCGGGCCTCGGTTATCACTATTTCGGCTCGGCGTCCTATGAGAGAGGCATCGGCTTTCACCCGTACGATACTGTTTTCGGGAAGCCTGGCCTCGAGTTCCTCTCCGTCCGCCCGTTCCAGCAAAGCGGTATGCACGCTGCCCACCAACCCCGCAATCCTTTTGGCGGACAGTTCTTCCTGCAATGCGGTCAATTCCCGGAACCATCGGGACTTTTCTTCCGCCGGAACCGGATCGGGCATTTCGGCAGCCGGCGTTCCCTCCCGAGGCGAAAAGAGAAACGTATACAGCGACACAAATCCCACCTGGCGGACGAGATCAAGCGTCTGTTCAAAGTCTTCCCTCGTTTCACCTGGAAATCCCACAATGACATCGCTCGTAAACACGATTCCAGGCACCATCCGCCTTGCCGTCCGGATCCGCTCGAGATACTGTTCCCGGGTATATCCGCGGTTCATCGCTTTTAATACCCGGCTGCTCCCCGATTGAAAGGGAAGGTGAAAGTGCCGGGAAACTTTATCGCAGGCGGCGATGGTTGCGAATAATTCGGGGGTCGCGTCCTTGGGATGGGAGGTCATGAAGCGGATAAGAAAATCTCCGGGTATGGCTTGAAGCCTTCTGAGCAGGTCCGGAAATCCGACGCCGTGATTCTCGCCTTTGCCATACGAATTCACGTTTTGCCCGAGCAGGGTGATCTCCTTATAGCCCTGCCGTATCAGATCTTCTGCCTCCGCAATCACGGCCTCCGGTGCGCGGGAGCGTTCCCTTCCCCGCACATGAGGGACGATGCAATAGGTGCAAAAATTGTTGCATCCATACATAATGGGAAGAAAAGCCTTGAATCCGCCGTCCCGCCGAACCGGCAGCCCCTCAGCGATTACGCCGTCCTCCTGAGGGATCTCGACGACCCGTTTTTCCCCCATCAAAGCCCTCGCCATCAGTTCGGGCAGGCGATGAATCACATGGGTACCGAACACCAGGCCCACAAACGGATAGCTTTCCCGTATGCGGCGGGCCACCGATTCCTGCTGCACCATGCAGCCACACAAGGCGATGAGCAGCCCCGGTTTCCGCCGCTTCAACGTTTTAAGGGCCCCGACATTGCCGAACACGCGGTCCTGGGCATGTTCCCGGACAGCGCAGGTATTCAAAAGGATCAAATCCGCCTCTTCGGCCCGGCTGGCGAACCCAAAACCCATCCGGGCGAGCATGCCTTTCATGTGTTCGGAATCGGACACATTCTGCTGGCATCCGTAGGTCCGAACATAGGCAAGCGGGGCCGGGCGGTCGCCGATACCGTAAAATTCCCGCACCTGCTGTATATAAGTCTCCTGCCCGGCCAATTCCCCAGGCGAAATCGTTCTCACGTTTGCCATGATGGCATGTTCTCCTTCTTGTGTGGAAAAACACCGGCCCCGGCCATCCGGAGCTGGCGATCCGCCGGACGGGCGGATGCATTCCTATCTTTTGATTATAACAAATCGGCGTTTAATTTTCAATGTATAATTCCGCCCGATCCGACACATTTCGTCTCGTCCTCCTATGCTGAAAGCCAAAATTTTCCGGCTTTTGAAAAAAACTGTTTATTTTTTCTTTTACAGGCAATATAATAGTATACTGCATGCGAGTTCTTGCCCCTGTTACCAAAAGATGACTCAAAACCGGCGCGGTCGGCGAGCACACCGCATCGCGCGAAAGGACGGCGTATAAATGGAATCATCGGCACTACTGCCGGGCATCCGGCGGGTTCATTTTATCGGCATCGGCGGTTCCGGGATGTGTTCGCTGGCCGAAATTCTCCATACTTTGGGATATGAAGTCAGCGGCTCCGATGACATGGAATCGGACAACGTCGCCCGTCTGCGGGCCCTCGGTATCCCCGTAACCCTGCCGCTTGCCGCCGAAAACATCCGAAACCCGGAGGCCGTCATCTATACGGTGGCGGTCAGTGAATCCCATCCTGAAATGCAGGCGGCCAGGGCTCTCGGTGTTCCCGTTATCGAGAGAGCGGCTCTGTTGGGGATGCTGACCAGGCATTTTCCGCGCTCTTTGGCGGTGTCCGGCACCCATGGAAAAACCACCACCACCTCTATGATCGCCCAGATTCTTCTGGAGGCGGAGTTCGACCCCACCCTGGTCATCGGCGGACGGCTTCCCCTTATCGAGGCCAACGGAAGGGCGGGCCGCTCCGATATTTTGGTTTGCGAGGCCTGTGAATTCAAGGATCACTTCCTGGAAATGACGCCGGCCATGGCGGTAATCCTCAATATCGACGCGGATCACCTGGAGTACTTCGGCTCTCTCGAAAATATCCGGCGCTCTTTCCACCGCTTTGCGGAGCAGACCGGTTCTATCCTCCTTGTCAACGGCGACGACGCCAATACTTTACAGGCGGTTGAGGGACTTGAAGACAAAGCCATAATCCGGTTCGGCATGATGCCGGGCAATGAATGGGCCGCCATGAACGTTGTCCCGGATGGACCATACGGCCGGTACGATTTGTATCACAAAGGTATGTTCGCCGCTCATATCGCTTTGAGCGTGCCCGGGCGGCACAACATTTCCAATTCGGTCGCCGCGGCCGCGGCCGCCAGCCTGCTCGGCGCCTCTCCGGAGCAAATCGCCAAAGGGCTTCTGCATTTCGAAGGGGCCGGCCGCCGGTTTGAAACTGTCGGCACCCTGCACGGAATCACCATTATTGACGATTATGCTCATCATCCCACTGAAATCAGGGCTACGCTGGAAGCCGCGAAAGCCCTTCCCCACCGCAAGGTGTGGGCGGTGTTTCAGCCCTTCACTTACTCCCGTACCGCCCGCCATCTCGATGGATTCGCCCAGGCCCTGTCTATAGCTGACGAAGTGGTGGTCAGCGATATCATGGGTTCGCGGGAAACCAATACCTGGAACGTCTCATCGAGCCAGATTACCGACCGGCTGCCCGGTTCTCATTTTATCCCGGGTTTTCAGGAGATCAGCCAGTTTGTGGCGGAACAGGCGCAGGAAGGCGATCTGATTGTGACCATGGGCGGAGGCAATGTCTATCAATGCGCCCGCATGATCCGTGACCGGCTGGTAGGCAGGGCCTGATGCGGCATCAAGCCAAAAATCGCCGTTTTACCAAATAGCGGCAGCCTGTTGAAAAAGGGACTAGCAAGAGCTAGTCCCTTTTTTATAATATGGCCAAATAAAGAGAGGAATGGCAGGATGCGGTCAAGAGAGATGCCGGCTATAAATCCTTCCCGAAGCCCCGTCCCAGGCGGTGAAATCAGACCATTTCAAGCGCCTGTCGGATATCGGCCAAGATATCCTCCGGATGTTCGATCCCCACTGAAAAGCGGATAAGATCGGGGCTGACGCCGGCTTCCGCAAGCTGCCGGTCATTCATCTGACGGTGGGTGGTGCTCGCCGGATGGAGGACACAGGTACGCAAATCCGCGACATGGGTGGCAATCGCGGCAAGTTTCAGGGCATTCATGAACCGGCAGGCCGCATCCCGGCCGCCCTTTACACCAAAAGAGATCACCCCGCTGGTGCCGTGCGGCATATACTTTTGCGCAAGCTCATATTGATCGTCTCCCGGTAAGCCCGGATACCGTACCCACGTGATCCGATCATCTTCTAACAGAGCCTTGGCAATCGTCAGGGCGTTGGAACAGTGCCGTTCCATGCGCAGATGCAGCGTATCAATCCCCCGGTCAAGCAAAAAGGCGTTTTCCGGGCTGGGGGTAACGCCCATATCCCGCATCAGATGACAACGGCATTTGGCGATAAACGCCGCCGGCCCGAAATGCTGGGTATAGACGACACCGTGATAGGTCTCATCCGGTGTGGTGAGGCCGGGGAACTTCTCCGCTTGGGCGTTCCAGTCGAAACGGCCGGAATCCACAATCACACCGCCCAAGGCGGCCGCGTGGCCGTCTAGATATTTGGACGTGGAATGTACCACGATATCGGCGCCGAACGCAAAGGGACGGCAGTTGACCGGCGTGGGGAACGTATTGTCCACAATCAAGGGCACTCCGTGGGCATGAGCGGCCTGCGCAAACCGCTCAAAATTCAAAACATGAAGGGAAGGGTTGGACAGGCTTTCCCCAAAAACGAGCTTGGTATTCGGCCGGAAAGCCGCCTCCAATTCGGAGGAAGAGGCCCCCGGTTCCACGAAAGTCACATCAATGCCGAGTTCCCGCAGCGTACGGTTAAACAGATTGAAAGTACCGCCGTAGACCGCACTGGCGCTGATAATATGATCCCCGGACCCGGCTA
The DNA here is from genome assembly GCA_902492045.1 of uncultured Oscillospiraceae bacterium. Classification (GTDB taxonomy): domain Bacteria; phylum Bacillota; class Clostridia; order Oscillospirales; family Acutalibacteraceae; genus UMGS1623. Next base: position 56,683 of record CABUKB010000010.1, read on the forward strand.
GATTGAGTACGGACAGCATGACCGCCGCTTGCCCCGCCGATGTCAGCAAAGCGCCGACACCGCCTTCCAGAGCGGCGATCTTCGCCTCGACGGCGCCGGTTGTGGGGTTGGAAAGCCGGGTATAAAAGTCGCCGCTGGTTTTCAAATCAAACAGGTCGCCCAGCGCCTCGGCACTCTCATAGCGGAAGGTCGTACTCTGAACGATGGGAACCACCCGCGGATCGCCGTTTCGCGGCTTCCATCCTTCCTGTACGCACTGCGTGTCGATATGCCATTCCTTCATCGTGAAGACCTCCCAGCCTTTTCAGAGTTTCCCGGTCAGTATAACACGGACAAAAAAGAAATACAAGCGTTCCTGCCTATGGAGAATAAGGGCGCTTTTCCCCCGCCCGCACGAAACTCATAACCGAAACCGAGCCGTGTTCGGACGAGGGACAGGATAACCGTTATAAATCGGCAAATGTCACCGCTTCCAATTTATCAATGACGGTCTTGGTTATATCGTCAAAGACCGCATGAAACGGACAGCCCATCACCTCAGAACAGGAACAGTTATACTCTTCGTCCAGGCATCGGCTGAAACGATACGGTCCTTCCACGGCTTCAATCACCTGCCGCAATGTCACCGCTTCCGGTTTACGCTCAAGCTGGTATCCGCCCTTGGCCCCTTTAAACGAACGCACGATTCCCGCCGCAACCAGTTTCCGCATGATTTTAAGGGTAAAGCGCAGAGATACGCAGGTTTTTTCCGCGATTGACTGAGCATCGAGGCGTTCAGGCGCCTTGGCTAAACAATACACGATTCTCGCCGCATAATCCGATTCCAGATTGATATGCACGCCCGTACATCCTTTCCGATTCCGGTCAATCTAAAAAATCCTTGAGTTTCTTGCTCCGGCTGGGATGTCTCAGCTTGCGCAGAGCCTTGGCCTCAATCTGCCGGATCCGCTCTCTTGTGACATCGAACTCTTTGCCCACTTCTTCAAGAGTGCGAGGGCGCCCGTCCTCCAAACCGAACCGAAGCCGGAGCACCTTCTCTTCTCTGGGAGTTAGGGTGGACAAGACATCCCCCAGCTGCTCTTTGAGCAGGGTATGCGACGCCGCATCCGCCGGGGCGGGCGCCTCGTCGTCCGGGATGAAATCCCCGAGATGGCTGTCCTCTTCTTCCCCGATGGGGGTTTCAAGAGAGACGGGTTCTTGCGCCACCCGCATAATCTCCCGGACTTTATCGACCGGCATATCCAATTCCTGGGCAATCTCCTCGGCAACCGGCTCGTGCCCGTTTTTGTGCAGAAGCTGGCTCGAGACCTTCTTGACCTTGTTAATGGTCTCAACCATATGGACCGGGATCCGGATGGTGCGCGCCTGATCGGCGATGGCACGGGTGATGGCCTGACGAATCCACCAGGTGGCGTAGGTGGAAAATTTGAACCCCTTGGTATAATCAAACTTCTCCACCGCCTTGATCAGGCCCAGATTTCCTTCCTGGATCAGATCCAAAAACTGCATCCCCCGGCCGACATAACGCTTGGCAATGCTCACGACCAGCCTGAGGTTCGCCTCGCTCAGGCGCTTTTTGGCATATTCGTCCCCGTTCATGATTCGCATGGCCAGATCAATCTCCTCCTCGGAGGAGAGAAGAGGCACCCGCCCGATTTCCTTCAGATAAACCTTGACCGGATCGTCGATGGCGATCCCGTCGGTGCCGGCCGCCGGCTCCGCCTCGTCGTTTTCCGGGGTGTCGAGAACAAACTCGATATCGTCGAAAGCGGTATCCGCAAAGTCGTCAACAATCTCGATATTCTGACTTTCCAGCGTTTCATAGAGCTTATCCATCTGCTCCGGGTCGAAATCCAGATCTTCGAGCGCATCCATGATTTCCTGAGTGGTCAGCTTGCCCTTGGCGCGTCCCATCTCCACCAGGTCGCTGATTTGCATCTTTTTGTCCTTTTTCACGACCGGCATCTGGATCGCCTCGGCCGCCGCCATGTCCAGGTCCTCGCTGATTTCTTCGATCATCTTGGATTCGTTTTGATTCATAAGGATCATCCTTCCACTTCGACTGGATCTATTTTTTACGCTCCCGCATCTGCCGAAGCTTTTCCTGGATTTGCTCTGGGGTCAGTTCTGAAGGATTGTCCAGCCCCAGCAACTGTTTTTCTTCCCGGATAATTCCGGCGTATCGCCGGAGTTCTTCTTTCGGGTCGGCACCGGTCCTTTCTCTGGCGTCTCGAACCATCCGCGAGACATAGCCCATTCCCTCTTCGTCCAAATCCCCGGCCAAAAATCCGAGTTCCACCGGCTGCCCCCCCTGTTGCCTTTCGAGAAGGCGGCGGTATAGATCCCGGTTAAACGACGTGACCACATCCGAGGGCGAGAGGAGGCGTTCGGATTCCGGCAACAGATCGGGATTGAGCAGCAAAAGGCCGAGCAGTGCCTCCTCTGCGCTGGCAGCCCGCACATGGGCCGAGGCTTCGGGATTCGCCTTTTTGACCATCCCCTCGGCCTTCCGCACGATCTGGATCATTTGTTTGCCCTTGTGCTGTTTACGGCGTTTGTCCATGCAATACCGCACCTGATCGAGCAGCGCGTCTTTGGATACGGACAATTCCCCCGCCAGCCGGCCGGCGTACACATCCCGCTCCACCGGATTTTGCAGCTCCGACAAAACCTGAGCAGCTTCCCGCAGATAGGCGACCCGGCCGTCCGCGGTGGTCAGAATATGACGGCGTCCGAGTTCCATCAGGCGGTATTCCACATCGTTTGCGGACTTCTCAAGCAGCAATTTGAACCGTTCGGGACCGTTTTTTCGGATATACTCATCCGGATCCTTGCCGTCCGGCACCGTAACGACACGGATATGCACACCGGTATCCCGCAGCAGGCCGATGGCCCGTTGAGCCCCCTTCTGACCAGCCGCGTCGGAGTCAAAAATAAGGATCACCTCGTCGGCATACCGGGCAAGCAAACGGGCATGATCGGCGGTAAAGGAGGTGCCGAGCGCCGCCACCGCATTGGTAAACCCGGCCTGGTGCAAGGCGATGACATCCATGTATCCCTCGCAGAGTATCAGTTGCCGGTCTCCCGCGGCCTTAGCAAAATTGAGCGCGAACAAGTTGTTCGTTTTCTTAAACACCAGGGTCTCGCCCGAATTCAGATATTTCGGCTTGGATTGGTCGAGAACCCGGCCGCCGAAGGCGATCACCCCTCCCCGGATATCAATAATGGGAATCATCACCCGGTTCCGGAACATATCGTACAAATGGTTCGGATGGCTTCGTCCCCGCCCGCACAGCCAGGCCGCCGTCAGTTCCTCGTCGTGAAACCCCTTTTTTCGCAAATGATCCCGCAGACGATCAAAACCATCGGGAGCATAGCCCAGCCCGAAGTGGCGGATGGTGCCGTCGGTGTAGCCTCGCGCATGATAATAGTCGAGTCCCGCCTTTCCCTCCGGCGCATACAAACAGGCGTGATAAAAGCGGGCCGCTTCGCGATTGGCTTCGAGAATGCGCAGACGCAGTCTCGAAGCGGCGTTGTTTTCCCTGTTCTCCGGCATCGCCATTCCGGCCCGGTCGGCGAGGAATCGAACGGCATCAAGATAGTCGAGATTTTCGATCTTTTTTATAAAAGTAATGACATCTCCCCCCGCGCCGCAGCCAAAACAATAAAAGGATGCGGTTTCGGGATACAGATTGAACGACGGGGTCTTTTCCCCATGAAAAGGACAAAGTCCCACGAGATTGCGCCCCCGCCGTTTGAGACGGACATAAGAGGATACGACGCTCTCGATATCGCTGCGGTTGAGCAGCTCCTGCAAAAAACTCTCCGGCAGCGGCATCCAATCACCTCCGCTCGCGCTTCCGGCGCGGTCCACGCCGCATGAAGGAAAAACACCGGATCAGGGGTATTTTGGCCATAAAAGGGCCTATTTATGTAAAGCCGTCAGCCTTTACCTCCCAGCTCCGTGGAATAAACAAAGCGTGATAGATTTCCAGGGCATAGGTATCGGTCATGCCTGCGATATAATCACAAACCGCGCGATGAACCCCCTCAACTTCCCGAATCGCCCGGTATTCGGATGGCAGGCGGTCGGGATGTTCCACAAAATAGGTGAACATACGGGTGATAAATCCCTCCACCTTGCTCTCCTCGCCCTTTGCGGCCGGATTGCGGTAAAGGGATTCGAACAAAAAGGTGTGCAGCCGGTCAAACGGCTCCTGAATCTCCGGCGCCATTGCAATGTCCTCCCGGCTGTTTTCGACAATGGAAGAGACCAGGGTATCAATGCGGGTGGTACGGCGGTCCCCGAGGATCTCCCGTATATCCGCAGGAACATCGGTTTCTTTTAATATGCCGGCGCGGACCGCATCGTCGATATCATGATTGATATAAGCCACCCGGTCGGCCATCCGCACAATCCGGCCTTCCAGTGTTTTGGCCGGCGTTCCACGGGTATGACAACGGATACCGTCCCGTACCTCGGCCGTCAAATTGAGGCCCCGTCCGTCGTTTTCCAGCCGTTCCACCACCCGGACACTCTGCTCATAATGCCGAAACCCCTCTTCCATGACGGCATCCAAGGCCCTCTCGCCCGCATGGCCGAAAGGGGTGTGACCCAAGTCATGGCCCAGGGATATCGCCTCGGTCAAATCCTCGTTCAAACGCAGAGCCCGGGCGATGGTGCGTGCAATTTGAGAAACCTCGAGAGTATGGGTCAAGCGGGTGCGGTAATGATCGCCTTCGGGCGACAAAAAGACCTGGGTTTTATGCTTTAGCCTGCGAAATGCCTTGCAGTGCAGAATGCGGTCCCGATCCCGCTGAAAGGCCGTACGGTAGGAACAGGGTTCCTCCTCCCGATCCCGTCCACCGGAACAGGAGGACAGGGCGGCCCGGGAAGACAACACGATCTTCTCCACTTCTTCCTGCCGTTGGCGTGCCGTCATACACTCCCGTCCTTTCCTGTCCGTCATCCCCATCCCGTAAAAAACGGGCTGCTCCCGAAAACCCGAATTCTATATTACTATACGCAAAAGGTCTGTTTTTTCCTGCCCAGCATGCTCGCTTTTTGCTTTTCTGCGTGCATTTCCTCGATTTTTCACAATTTTTTCTCTTTTATGACCGTGCAAACGGATAAAACGCCTCACCTTTCACCTCGGCCAACAGGCGTCCGGCACTTTTTTCTGTCAGTTGTTTTTCAAACTGCGGCAGACGGTCCAACGGCATATGGAAATGCAGCGTCACCTCTTCGGCGTAATCGCAAGCGTCCAAAACCCCTCCGCAGGATAGGATCAACGGCTCCGCCATGCCTAGACGCGCGTAATCGCAGTGAAGGACCAGGCGGGCGCACGGGCGCATGTCCACGATTCCCGCTGCACCGACCGTCAACGCGGCCCCATGGGAATACGCCCGGACCAGCCCTCCGGTCCCCAATAAAATACCGCCGAAATATCGGATAACCATCACGGCACAGTCCACAAGCTCCGCTTTGAGCAGCACGTCGAGCACCGGCATTCCCGCCGTCCCCTGCGGTTCCCCATCGTCAGAATAACGGCGAACCTGTCCCTCTCGCAGCACATAGGCGGTCACATGATGGTCTGCATCCCAGTATTCCTTTTTCAAACGTGTAAAGAATGCCAGGGCCTCTTCTTCGCTGGCTGCCGGCCGTATACAGCCGATAAACCGGGAGCGTTTTTCGGTAAATTCCGCTTTAGCCTCCTGGACCACGGTGCGGTAGGCGTCCACGTTTTCCTGCCCCTTTCACAAGAATATCCACAGACGAGAAGGGGCAGCGCTGATGCGCTGCCCCGGCCAATCCCATTATTGATTGTCTTCCTTTAAACCAAACCGCTTCTTGAAACGGTCCACGCGGCCGCCGGTATCGACAAGCTTCTGTTTACCGGTAAAAAACGGATGGCACTTCGAGCAAATTTCCACACGGATATTGCTTTTGGTGGAAGAGGTTTCAATCACTTCGCCGCAGGCGCAGGTGATGGTCGTTTTCTCATACTTCGGATGGATATTCTCCTTCATTCGTGTCACCTCTTTCAAAGCCCCGCACTAAGCCGGGAAATGATCGGGGCGGAGGCCCCGTGAATCGACATGGCGGAGAGTTAGGGATTTGAACCCTAGGTACGGGATTACCGTACACACGATTTCCAATCGTGCGCCTTCGACCACTCAGCCAACTCTCCATCGGCGTCATATCGGCATACGCCCAGAGACGCTCAATTATTATAATGAATACCCGTCGAAAAATCAAGTCTTTTTCTTACTTTTTTTAAAAAAGTGCAAGCGAAGCCTGCGCTGGTCATCCGTCGTAGTCCAGGCGGATGGGTTTCGTCATGGATACGGCGGCGCGTGCCACCCGCAGCAGTGCCGCAAACCCCTGTTTGGCGAAATCCTCTAAATCTGCCTTCCCACTGCGCCGATCTGTCGCTTTCTCCCAGGAGGCGATTGCGGATTCCGGCGCCCTCCAGGTGTCTTGGTTGAGCGTTTCCAGTTCCCGAACGAGCTGCACGGCGGAACCCATCGGGATCACCGCCTCCCCTGCCGGATCCGGACCGGTAAGGATCACATCCGAGTCAAAAGGCAGAAACATCTCGCAGTTGGCCGCAAGGGTGGGATAGCGGCAGGCATCTCTTGTTTGTGCCGCCTCAAATACCGGGAGGGTTTCCAGCCTTTTCAGCCAGTCCTCCGGCAGTGGCTCCGGTTTTTTCCTCTGATCCCGATACAGCGCCCAGAGAAGAAGGCCATACCAGCCTTCCCATCCCGGTTGGGCGGTTACACAAGACCCCTCCGGGTTTTCCTCCCAATAAACGGGGATCCCGACCTCGTCTTGGGCCGCCATGCTGACCATATCCCGCCACCGGCACACCAGGGATTCGATTTGAGAAGTTGGTACAGCCGGATCCCGCTTGGGCGCGCCTGGCCAGTGCCGGGCATAATACCGACTCAAAGGACCGCAATACAATGTCAGGCGCATGATAACCGTCCTTTCCGATACGCCGGCTTCACAAAAGGGGAATGCCCGCAGCCGCGCAATCCTTTATCATCTCTTCCGGCCACAGCGAAGCCTGTACTTCCCCGATATGCGCTTTCCCGAGGAAAAACATACACAAGCGGGATTGGCCGATGCCCCCTCCGATCGTCAGGGGAAGCTCCCCGTTTAAAAGGGCTTTTTGGAACGGAAAATCCGCACGTTCTTCACATCCGGCGGCGGCCAACTGACGGCGTAAAGTATCCGCATCCACCCGGATTCCCATGGAAGAGACCTCAAACGCCCGATCCAAAAGCGGGTAATAAAAAATCAAGTCGCCGTTGAGGGACCAATCGTCGTAATCGGGGGCCCGGCCGTCGTGCGGGTGCCCGGAGCGAAGCGGCCCTCCAATTCCTGTCAGGAAGATCGCGCCGTACTGCCTTGCCGCTTCAGTCTCCCGTTCGGAGGGGGACAAGCTGGGATAGCGGTCTTCCAATTCCTGCGTGCTGACGATTTGAATCGTATCCGGCAGCCTGTTCGGAAGGCCTGGGAACCTTTCCAAAAGGGCCGTTTCGGTTCTCTTGAAAACCTCGTAAATGGTCATCACCGTATCCCGCAGATAAGCGGGCGTGCGGTCATCGGGCCGAATGACCTTTTCCCAGTCCCACTGATCCACATACAGGGAATGCAGGTTGTCCGTCTTTTCATCCCGGCGGATGGCGTTCATATCGGTGTAAAGTCCATGCCCGGCTTCGATTTGATAGCGCCCGAGGGCATGGCGCTTCCATTTGGCCAGAGAATGTACAATTTCCGCCGAACGTCCCCCATCATACAGCATATCAAAGGATACCGGGCGTTCCACCCCGTTGAGATTGTCGTTGAGACCGGACTCGGGGCGGACAAACAGCGGAGCCGACACGCGGGTGAGCGCCAAGGCGTCCGCCAATTGATTTTCAAAGGTATCCTTGAGAAACTTAATCGCCTTTTCAGTTTCGAGAATATTTAATTGCGGACGATATCCTTTCGGAAGCTGGAGTTGATAACAGCTCTTTTCCATACGGTCGCTCCCTTCCTGTCAAGAAAAACGCCCGACTGTGCGTCGAGCGTTTTCGGTGTCGGCACCTGCCTATTTTTCCAGGCCGCTACCAGCCAAGTATCGTGGGCGCAAGTGGGCTTAACTGCCGTGTTCGGGATGGGAACGGGTGTACCCCCACCGCCATCGGCACCGACTGCGTATCGCTGTCCTCCCGAAAAATTCCGGATTTCAAACGACAGAGAAGATTATAGCATAGTGGATTTCAAAAAGCAAGATTTTCCTATGAAATTATCTTGAAAAAAGAGCCATCTGCCCCACCGGTTGCGCAAAACCGGTAAATATGATATAAATAACCTGCATGTAGTCATATTCAAATTATCATGAACAGGTCGTGTTACGGTTGTCGAAAGCAAAGGTGGGCAGCGGCGGTAAACCCAAAAAAGCCAGGCATCCCGTGCGGTGGGCGGTCGCCGTCTTTATGATGGTGTGCCTGGCCGCCGGGGTTTTGATATCCGCATATTGGCTCTATTCCCAGGCGCCCGGAACCGGCTTCACCGTCCCCTTTATCGGAGGCATCATCGGCAAAGACGAATCGAAAACCGAGAGTCCGGCGAAACCGGACCAAACCTTTGAAGAGTATCTGGCCGGCACGGTTTTTATCGGAGATTCGCGTACCAACGGGCTTACCAGATATGGATTGGTTCCTCAAGGCAATGTTTACGCAATCGACGGGTTCAATCACGTTTCGGCACGGACGCAAAAATTTCTTGTCCTCAGCGGCACAAGCCGGAAATTGACCATTGCCGAAGCCGTCGGCCTCGTGCAGCCGGCCCGCGTCATCGTATCGTTCGGGATCAACGGCATTGCGTTTATGGATGACGATTCGTTCATGTCCGAATACGCCGGCTTGTTGGACGATTTGAAGGCGGCCTCGCCCGATACGCTGCTGGTGGTTCAGTCTATCCTGCCCGTATCGGCGAATAAGGCCGCATCAACACCGGGTATGTCCAACCGTGCAATTGATTCCTGCAATCAAAAACTCAAAGCACTGGTGGAAGAAAAAGGCGGTGTCTTTCTGGACAGTTCGGGAGCCTTGAAAGACGCCAAAGGCAACCTGGCCTCCCAATACGATTCCGGTGACGGCCTGCATTTCAACAAGGCGGCGTATCAGGTTCTGCTTGATTTTTATGACCAGAACCGCCTATAGTAAAACCCGGTTCCATGTCTTTGACGGAATAGAGAGGGGGCGCTGTTCTCGACAGCGCCCCCTCTCTCAGCCTGTCAAAGAAGCTCGCCAATGGCGAGGTTCTTTGGTATAATGGGAGAAG
>CABUKB010000011.1 GCA_902492045.1 uncultured Oscillospiraceae bacterium
TTGTGTTATCGTATTCATAGCGGATAGGGTGGCACCTGCCTTTCGGTTTTGTCTTGGCAACTCAACCTTAACACAGGCCATCCCTATTCGCTATCTTTTTATTCCCTTTTGTCACACATCATTGTAACACCTACATGTGCCCGGATTCGACGAATCTTTGTATAAAGTTTCCCGATTGACAAATCTTGAACAATCCGTCATAATAAAAGATATCCGAAATATATTGGGAGGAATTCCGTATGGGCTACACACTCGCGCAAAAGCTTATTCGGGCCCATCTGGTGGACGGCGAGATGTCGCCGGGCTGTGAAATTGGGCTGAAAATTGATCAAACACTCACGCAGGACGCCACTGGGACGATGGCGTATCTGGAGTTTGAGGCCATGGGCGTACCCCGGGTCAAAACCGAACTTTCGGTCGCATATATTGATCATAACACCTTACAGACCGGTTTTGAAAACGCCGATGATCACCGGTATATTCAAAGCGTGTGCCAAAAGCACGGCCTGTATTTTTCCCGTCCGGGCAACGGTATCTGTCACCAGGTTCATTTGGAACGCTTTGGGATTCCAGGGAAAACCCTGATTGGGTCAGACAGCCATACCCCAACGGGCGGGGGAATCGGCATGCTTGCCTTTGGTGCCGGCGGTCTCGACGTGGCCGTGGCTATGGGAGGCGGCCCTTATTATATCACGATGCCCAAAATGGTCCGAGTCAATCTGAAAGGCCGGCTGCGGCCTTTTGTTGCGGCAAAAGACGTTATTTTGGAGGTTCTCCGCCTCTTATCCGTCAAAGGCGGGGTAGGCAAAATCATCGAGTACGGCGGGGAGGGGGTCAAGACCTTATCGGTGCCGGAACGGGCAACCATCACCAATATGGGCGCCGAGCTGGGGGCCTCGACCTCGATTTTTCCCTCCGATGAGATTACCAGGGCGTTTATGAAAGCACAGGGACGGGAGGCCGACTGGGTGGCGCTGGCCCCTGACGACGACGCGGTGTACGACGAAGTGGTGGATATTGATCTGTCCAGCCTTCGTCCCCTCGCCGCATGCCCGCATTCCCCTGACGCAGTGAAATCGGTGGAGGAGATCGGGCCGATCAAGGTCGATCAATGCTGTATCGGCTCCTGCACCAATTCGTCGCTTTATGATATGCTCAAGGTGGCGGCGATCCTGAAAGGCAAGACCGTACATCCGGATGTGAGCCTATCCATCGCGCCCGGATCCAAACAGGTGTTCCATATGCTGGCGGAAAACGGGGCCCTGGCCGATTTGATCGCGGCGGGCGCCCGCATCCTCGAATGCGCCTGCGGCCCCTGCATCGGTATGGGGCAGTCCCCGAATTCCGGAGGAATTTCCCTGCGGACTTTCAACCGCAATTTTGAAGGCCGGTCGGGAACGGCTGATGCCCAGGTTTATCTGGTCAGCCCCGAAACCGCCGCCGCATCGGCTTTGTCGGGTGTTTTCACCGACCCGCGGACTTTGGGAAACATGCCGGAGATTTCCATGCCGGACGCTTTCCTGATCAACGACAATATGATCGTTCCGCCCGTTCCGGAGAGCGAGATGGACGGTGTGGAGATTCTCCGTGGTCCCAACATCAAGCCCTTCCCGGTGACGAATCCCCTTGCCGATACAATCAACGCAAAGGTATTGCTGAAGGTGGGGGACAACATTACCACCGACCATATTATGCCCGCAGGAGCCAAGATCCTGCCCCTGCGCTCCAACATCCCCGCTATTTCGGAGCATTGCTTTGTGCGCTGCGATCCTGAGTTCCCCTCTCGCTGCAAAACCGAGGGGAAGGGCATCGTCATCGGCGGGGCCAACTACGGGCAGGGCAGTTCGCGGGAACACGCGGCTCTCGCTCCTTTGTACTTAGGGATCAAGGCCGTGATTGTCAAGTCTTTTGCCCGTATTCATGTGGCCAATCTGATCAATGCGGGTATTCTGCCCCTGACATTCGCGGATGAAGCGGATTATGACCGGATTTCCTTTGGAGATGAGCTGTGTCTGCCGGACATCCGCCACCGCCTGGACAAGGGGGAGCCGGTGGTGCTGGAAAACCGGACGACCGGGGATGAAATCCCTCTTGTCGCCTCTTTTTCCCGCCGTCAGGCGGAGATGCTGCTTGCAGGTGGTTTGCTCAATTATACGCGGGATCGGGGCTAAAGGCCGCCGCGCGCAGCCAGGAGGTGACAGCATATGGCCAAGGGAGAGACGATTTCCATGTCGGTTGTCCGCCGTCTTCCCCGCTACTACCGCTTCTTGTATGATCTGAAGGAAAACGGCGTGACCCGCATCTCGTCCAGGGAATTGTCTGTGCGGATGGGCCTCACCGCATCGCAGATCCGGCAGGATTTAAACTGCTTCGGCGGATTCGGCCAGCAGGGTTACGGTTATATGGTGGAGCAGCTTTATACGGAAATCGGCCATATTCTCGGGATGGATTGCCTGTCGGATACCGTTCTGCTGGGGGCCGGCAATATGGGCCGGGCCATCGCCAACCATATGGATTTTGAAAACCGAGGTATACGTCTGGTGGGAATTTTTGACGATTCTCCGGAACTGATCGGGCGGACGATTCGGGGCATGAAGGTGCAGCCCATCAAAAATCTGGATAAGGTCTGCCGAATGAAGAAACCGGAGGTCGCGATCCTGTGCATTCCCAAAGAGGCGGCGCCGGGATTGGTGGAACGGCTGAGGAAAGCAGGGGTGCGTGGTTTCTGGAATTTCAGCCACTACGATATCAATTATTATCATCCCGGCGCGGTGGTGGAAAACGTCCATTTGGGGGACAGCCTGATGACCCTTTCTTATCAGTTAAAAAAGGGGAAAACACAGGAGTGAAAGGACCGGAAGGGCGGATGCCCCGTCTACTCAGTCATATAGACTGAGCCAGGTTTCAGAGGGGGCAACACTGCGGTGTGAAACGCTTCGGCGGAGTAAAGAGCTTTGCTTGACAACTTGTTTTCCTTGGATTATAATAAATCCATTCACCTCATTTTCATAGGATGAAACAGCGATGAAGGGGAGAAAGCGGACAGTCCGTCTTTCAGAGAGCGGCCGGTTGGTGCGAGGCCGCAAGAGGCGTCCGCCGGGCTCGCCCTGGAGCTGCCTGGCTGAATTCCGGTTTGTCCGGGGTTAGGCTTGGCCGGTTTCCCACCGTTAACGGGATGCGGGGAGCTGTGCTCCCGCGCGGTAAGCGGCTTCCCCGGAAGCAAAAAGAGTGGTACCGCGGAGGAATCGGCCTTCGTCTCTTTATCAAAAGGAGACGAGGGCTTTTTTGCAGGGGAAGTTCCCCGGAAAGGAAGGAGCGGAACGATGAAGCGAAACGGGTCGGATATATTGGTGGAATGCCTGCTCGAACAGGGGGTGGACACCGTATTCGGTTATCCCGGCGGAGCGGTACTCAACATCTATGACGCCTTGTATAAATATAGAGACCGTATCCGGCATGTGCTGACCGCCCACGAGCAGGGGGCCTCCCATGCGGCGGACGGATTTGCGCGTGCCACCGGCCGCGTCGGCGTGTGCATCGCCACCTCGGGTCCCGGTGCGACCAATCTGGTTACCGGTATCGCCACGGCCTATATGGATTCCATTCCCATCGTGGCCGTTACCGGCAATGTGGCCGTGCCTCTGCTTGGGCGCGATTCGTTTCAGGAAGTGGATATTACCGGTATTACCATGCCGATCACCAAACATAACTTCATTGTCAAGCGGGTGGAGGATTTAGCCGATACGGTCCGGCAGGCTTTCCGAATTGCGCAAAGCGGCCGGCCCGGCCCAGTCCTCATTGATCTGCCCAAGGACATTACGGCAGCCGTGACGGAATATGAGCCCCGTCCCGCAGTGGGTCCCCGGCCTCATATTCCCCCGAAAGAGGAACGGCTCCAGATGACGCTTGACCGGCTGAAAAGCTGCGAGCGGCCGCTGATCTATTTCGGCGGAGGCGTGATCTCCTCCGGCGCGGAGGCGGAACTTCTCGCTCTGGCAGAGGGACAGGACATTCCGGTTTGTTCCTCCATGATGGGGCTTGGCGGATTTCCGCCGGATCACCGGCTTTGGCTCGGCATGGTGGGGATGCACGGCACCTTGGCGGCCAACCGTGCGGCTAGGGAGTGCGACCTGCTTCTCGCCTGCGGCGCCCGGTTTTCCGACCGGGTGGCAGGGAGCACCACCGGTTTCGCGCCCCATGCGCAGGTGATCCATATGGATATTGATCACGCGGAGTTTGATAAAAACGTCTCGGTGACGGTCCGGCTGGCCGGCGATCTCAAAGAGGTGCTCGGCACCCTGGCACAGCGGGCGGACCGACGGACACATCCGGTCTGGGTGGAACAAGTGACGGCGCTCAGACGCAAAGCCCCGTGCCTGTCCGCATCTCCGGAAGATCCGGCCGATCCACTGGAGATTCTGCGTACCCTGCGACGGCTGACGCCGGATGACACCATTGTCGCCACCGATGTGGGGCAGCATCAGATGTGGACGGCCCAGCATTTTGAATTCCGGCAGCCCCGGACTTTGCTGAGTTCGGGAGGGCTTGGTACCATGGGGTACGGCCTAGGCGCCGCCATAGGCGCGCAAGCGGCATTCCCTGACCGCCGGGTGGTGCTGGTATCCGGGGACGGCAGCATTCATATGAACCTGAACGAACTGACCACTCTGGCGTCATATAACCTGCCCATCGTGGTGGTGGTGATGAACAACCGGGTGCTGGGGATGGTGCGGCAGTGGCAAAAGGTCTTTTACGGACGACGCTTTTCCGCCACCGATCCGCATCGAAAAACCGATTTGGTGAAATTGGCCGAGGCTTTCGGCTGCACGGGTATGCGGATTTCCACGGCTGGAGACATCGAGCCTGTCCTGCAGGCCGCTTTGGAAAAAAACGGGCCTGTCCTGGTGGACTGCCAGATTTCACCCGATGCCAACGTTTTGCCGATGATCCCGCCGGGCGGAACTGTGGAGGAGATCATTGAAGAAATGGATGAGGACTGACATCGGAAGAGGAAAGGAAGGCGTCTTATGAGCGAGGAAAATGTCAAACGCAAGGTGCTGTCCGTTCTGTCAGTGGAGCATACGGGGATTCTCCCGCGGGTGACGGGCTTGTTTTCCAGGCGGGGTTTCAACATAGATTCCATCATCGCCTGCAAGACCGAAAACCCCAAGCTGGCCCGATGGACCTTGGTGGTGACAGGGGATGAGGCGACGTTTACTCAGTTAATGCGTCAGCTTCTCAAGCTGGAAGATGTCATTAAAGTGGAAGCGCTGGAAATGGAAAATTGCTCCAACAGTGAGCTGCTCTTGATTAAAGTCAAGGCGGATCCGGTCGGCCGGGCTGGTTTGCTGCGCACAGCTCAGACCTACGGCGGACGGGTACTGGACGTGGGGGATAGCACCATGACGTTGGAACTCACGGGGCAAACCGAAGAGATCGAGCAGTTTGTCTCGAGAATGGCGGAGGATTACGGCATCGTCGAACTGGCCAGAACGGGGATCACGGCCCTGCGGCGGGGCGACGATACCATCCATTCCCCCGACTGAGCGCGATAGACCGGGCCGTTTTCGGCCCTTGATAAAGGAGGAAACCCAGTATGGGCATGACCATGACGCAGAAAATTCTAGCCGCTCACGCGGGACTGAACGAGGTCACGGCGGGGCAGCTCATCGAGGCAAAACTGGATCTCTGCCTTGGAAACGACATCACGGCCCCGGTTGCCATCAACGAATTTGAACGGTGCGGCGCCTGCCAGGTATTCGACAGGGACCGGGTAGCTTTGGTGATGGACCATTTCACCCCTAATAAAGATATTAAAGCCGCCGAGCAGGTTAAACGCACCCGGGAATTTGCCGCCAAACACCGCGTGACCCATTTTTACGACGTGGGCCGGATGGGCATCGAACACGCTCTTCTGCCTGAACAAGGGCTGGTCGGACCGGGGGATTGTGTAATCGGCGCAGACAGCCATACCTGTACCTACGGTGCTTTGGGGGCCTTTTCCACCGGCGTCGGTTCCACCGATCTGGCGGCCGGTATCGCTACCGGTACCGCTTGGTTCAAGGTTCCGGCGGCAATCAAGGTGGAACTGACCGGCCGGTTGCCCCGTTATGTGTCGGGCAAGGACGTGATTTTGCATCTCATCGGAAAAATCGGGGTGGACGGGGCCTTATACCGCTCCCTGGAATTCACCGGGGAGGGCGTCGCCGCTTTATCTATGGATGACCGGCTCTGCATTGCCAACATGGCTATTGAGGCGGGGGCGAAGAATGGAATTTTCCCGGTGGACAGTGTGACGATGGCGTATATCCAAGACCGCTTCCAACGGGAACCACGGGTGTTTGAAGCCGATCCCGACGCCTCATATGAGGACACGGTTGTCATTGATCTGTCCGCTCTGCGGCCCACAGTGTCTTTTCCCCATCTGCCCGAAAATACCAAAACGGTGGACGAGTGCGGTCTGGTGAAGATCGACCAGGCGGTGATCGGCTCTTGCACCAACGGCCGGATGGAGGATATGCGGGCCGCTGCCGAAATGCTCAAAGGCCGGAAGGTGGCCGACGGGGTGCGGTGCATTGTGATCCCGGCCACCCAGCAGATTTGGCTGGATAGCCTGCATGAGGGCTTATTCGATATATTTGTGGAAGCGGGTGCCGTGGTCTCCACACCGACCTGCGGTCCCTGCCTCGGCGGGCATATGGGGATCTTGGCTGCAGGAGAACGGGCGATTTCCACCACCAACCGCAATTTTGTGGGCCGGATGGGCCACGTGGACAGCGAGGTTTATCTCGCAAGCCCATATGTGGCGGCAGCATCGGCAGTAACGGGATATATCACCGATCCGGTGAAACTGATGGAAAAGGGGGTATAAGCCATGACGGTTCAGGGGACAGTACATAAATACGGAGACAATGTGGATACCGATGTCATTATCCCCGCCCGGTATCTCAATACATCCAGCCATGAGGAGTTGGCCTCCCATTGTATGGAGGACATCGACCGGGATTTTGTGAAGAGGGTCAAGTCCGGCGATATCATGGTGGCCGAAAAGAATTTCGGTTGCGGCTCCTCGCGGGAGCACGCGCCGATTGCGATCAAGGCCAGCGGTATCGCTTGTGTCATTGCCTCCACTTTTGCCCGAATCTTTTATCGCAACGCCATCAATATCGGGCTGGCCATTCTGGAATGCGACGAAGCGGCCAGAAATATTCGCCCCGGGGACGAGGTGCGGGTGGATTTTGACACCGGCGTGATTGAAAACCTTACCACCCATCAAACGTATCAGGCCCAGCCTTTTCCGCCATTTATCCAGAATATTATCCAAAAAGGCGGGCTGTTGAACGCCATTCAAGACCGGATGTAAAGACTTCGGCCATCCGATAAGTGGGGAGGTTCAAGAGATGCCCGAATTCACCGAGACGATCCGGAACCAGGCGCGCTTGGCTGTGACGGAATTGCTTGCCGCAGCGAAGCTCACCCCGGGCGATTTATTTGTAGTGGGGTGTTCTACCAGCGAAGTGGCGGGGCGGCGCATCGGTTCCCATTCCAGCCCGGATGTTGCCACGGCACTGTACGACGGCATCGCGCCAGAGCTGATCGAACGGGGAATTTTTCTTGCGGTCCAATGCTGTGAGCATCTCAACCGCGCGGTCATCCTGGAACGGGAAGCGGCTGAAAAAAACCAGCTCGAAATAGTAAACGCTGTACCACAGCTTCATGCTGGCGGGGCTTTTGCCGTTACCGCTTACGGCAGAATGCAGCATCCCGTGGCGGTAGAGGAAGTGCGGGCGGATGCCGGCATGGATATCGGCGGCACCCTGATCGGCATGCAACTCAGGCGTGTCGCAGTACCGGTTCGGCTGTCGATCGACCGCATCGGAGAGGCGCGTATCCTCTGCGCCCGCACTCGCCCGAAATATATCGGAGGCGTCCGGGCCGTATACGACGAGACGCTGCTTTAGCATAACTCCAAAGCCGGAGGCAAATCTTCCGGCTTAAAGGTATGTTATGACAGAGATGAAGCCGAACGTGAGGAAAGAGAAACGAGCAGACGGAAGTTGTTTATCCGGCTGCTCGTTTCTTTTGATCCATATCACCCATATGAAAAGTGGGGCGGAGAAAACTCCGACAGCGAACAAAGCGGGAAAAGATAAAGATGGAGTGCGGAGAAAGAACGAATCATCTGTGAAGTGAAAGGCAAGGGCGGCGCGGTGCGGGATATTCACCTGCTGCCGGACAAGGGAGCTGCCGTGCTGAAATTTGTGTGAAACCCCATGGGGACGCCTGTCTCGTTGCCGGGCATTATTTGCGCTATACAGTGTTTTGACCCGATAGAAAATAATAGAACACGACAGTGACGGTTATTTCAGCAATATCGGCATGATACAGCAAACGGAAGGCATATCGTTGGATATGCCTTCCGCTACATGTCAACTACACATTCCTATTATGCCGGGACTCATAAGAAACCCGCTTATTCCGCACGAATGAACCCTTCGGTGCAATCCCAGCCACAGGGAGGAGGGAGGGGAAGCGAAAGGGCAAACAAATCGGTGGCCCGGCATTCGAGATTCCAAATTCGCGTTCCCTTTTCCGGCAGATTTGCCGCTTGTGAGGCCCGGGAGAAGAGGGGATGGGCCGATTTTTTCGCTGCGGAAAGGATCTCCAGCCCCTTTTGGTTCGCGCCGAGCACGCGAAGATACGGCGGCCGGCCTTCAGCTATAGAGGCGGGGATATCTAGAAATGCGGACCAGATCAAACGCCGTACCCTTGTCATGGGATATCGCCGGGTTTTGATTCTTTCCATTAAGTCGGGCAAACTAACAGCCTTCCGGACAGCGGAGAGAAACCGGTTTTCGATCCCTTCGGAGAGATCCGGCAGGCCGGCGGCGGCTTCAGGCGTAAGCGTGCGCAGTTTGGCGAGCACCGCCCGGTCCAGCCGCTCTTCCTCCGAGGGAGCCCGCCCGGCCTGAACAGCGCCGGATAGAGCCTCGGCGGCGCCGGAGGGAAGATAGGGCAAGGTCTCGAGAACACGGCCGGCCCGCACGAGGGTACGCAGATAGGTTGCCGAGGCGATGTTGCCCAGGGGACGTTTTTCATCGGCGTGCCCGGCACCGAATCGGGCGACCGTGTAAGGGCGGATGGGGGAGCGAAGGCAACGGATTGCCTTTATGTACTCGATCCCGAGCGTATTGTTGGGGCTTTCGAGCAAGGAAGCAAGCCGTTCCCCCGCAATCTCGCCAACAGCCCGTTGCCTGGCCTGCGGGAAGGCAATCCCCATGCTGAGATGATACCGCAGCAGAGAGGCAAAACGGGGGGATTCCAGCGTATCCGCCACCCGTGTGAGGGCATCGAGATCTCCGCATTCGCTGCCAAAACTGAGAAGTTCGACACAGCCGAGGGCGTCGAGGACGGATACCGCGCCATAAGCAAACCGTTCGGCGGACGAGAGAGCCCAGGGCAGGGGGAGTTCCAAAATCAGATCCGCTCCGCCCGACAGAGCGGCCCGGACTCGGTCGGCCTTGGGGAAAAGAGCCGGTTCTCCCCGTTGGACAAAATTCCCGCTCATCACCGCCACAATATGAGTGGCGCCCCCGCCGTCCTCGCTCCGTGTACGGCCGATGTGGTAGGCGTGTCCGTTGTGAAAGGGATTATATTCCGCGACGATGCCTGCAATTTTCATAAAAAGACCCTCCCAGATTCTAAAAACGGAGGAAAACCCTTGAAAATTCAATGTTTCTGTACTATTATAGTATACGTTGTGTATACAGGAAAATCAATACATGGTGGAGGTTCGTCCAGAACATGAAAATTTTAGTCATCAATGCAGGCAGTTCGTCCCTGAAATATCAGCTCATTGATATGGACGGGGAGGTCATGGTCGCCAAAGGAAACTGTGAACGGATCGGTATCGACGGAAAATTCACGCATAAGACCCAGGATGGCCGCACGGTGGTGCGTACTGTGTCCATGCCGGACCACACAGCGGCTTTTGAACAGGTTAAAAATGCTTTGACCGAGGGAGAGGGCAAGGTCATCGACCGCTTGTCTGAAGTCTCGGCCATCGGCCACCGCATCGTGCAGGGAGGCTCCAAATTTGACCGGTCTGTGTTGGTGACGCCGCAGGTGATACAGGATATCGCCGGTTATGCCGCGCTCGCGCCTCTGCACAACAAGGCACACGTCCAGGGCATCAACGCCGCCATCGCCGCATTTGGACCGGAGATTCCGCAGGTCGTGGTGTTTGATACCGCTTTTCATCAGACCATGCCCCCCATTGCCTATCTCTGGGGACTCCCCTATGAGTATTATGAAAAATATGGAATCCGGCGTTATGGGTTCCATGGGACCTCCCATCGGTATGTCACCGCCCGTTGCCTCGAACTGCTGGGCAAAAAAACTGGCGATCCCTCCCGCATTATCACCTGTCATTTGGGCAACGGCTCCTCTCTGGCCGCTGTAAAGGATGGCCGGGTGATTGATACCACCATGGGGCTGACACCACTGGATGGCTTTATGATGGGGACCCGCTCGGGTGCGGTGGATCCTTCTGCCGTGACTTTTTTAATGGAGAAGGAACACCTCAGTCCGCCACAGATGGACGAACTGCTCAACAAAAAATCGGGGATGCTTGGAATCTCGGGAATCTCAAGCGACGACCGGGACGTGGCCGCCGCCGTGGAACAAGGCAATGAGAGGGCCAAATTGGCCTGGGATATGCGCACCTATCAGATTACCAAATATATCGGCGGATTCGTCGCAGCCCTCGGAGGGCTGGACGCCATCGTATTTACGGCGGGGATCGGTGAGAACCAAGAACATCTGCGCAGCGAACTGTTGCACAATCTGGAATACCTCGGGGTCAAGGTGGATGAAGAGAAAAACCTGGTCCACGGCGTGGAACGGGAGATTACGGCGCCGGATTCGACTGTGCGCGGTTTTGTTATTCCCACCAATGAGGAATTGGTCATTGCACGGGACACCAAAGCCCTCGTAGAGCAGCTGTGAAATCCGGATACCTCTCACCGGAGCGGCCCCCCTGGCAAGGGCAAGGCGCACCGGGAGATCTGTAAGCCGGCGGGCGGGGTTTTTTCCCCGCCCGCCGGCTTGTCAGTCTGCTGAAACGATACCTCGATGTGCAACGGGAACGGCGATATAACCGAAAACCTCCGTCATCGGCAAGACAGACGGAGGCTTTCGGCGGCACAGCGTTAATCGTCGCCCAGTTTTTTGGTGATTTCTTCGATACAGTTGGGGCAAATGTTGCGGCCTTTATACGTGACAACATCCTTGGCGTTGCCGCAGAAAATACAGGCCGGCTGGTACTTTTTGAGGATTATGGTGTTGTCCTCAATGAAGATTTCGAGCGGATCCCGCTCACTGACCTCGAGCGTGCGGCGCAGTTCAATCGGAAGAACAATACGGCCGAGATCATCAATTTTGCGAACGATACCAGTGGACTTCATTCCAGATTCCTCCTTTTTTGTCAGGGTTTGTCGGCGGTTTTTGTCGAGTTGCGTTTGTTCGATACCAATAATACCAAAAATTGTCAATTTTGTCAACATTCGACCGTGTTAAAAAATGTGGAAAATTGTGGATATTTTATCTCCTGTTTTTAGACGATTTTCCAAATACATCGACTGCGGGTCCAAGCGATTTTCCGTTGACGGGGCGAGGCCAACGTGCTAAAATTAGCATAAGCTAACTTTTTTCGATGCCGGAGGTTTGTCATGCGGAAAACCGTGAACGATATGAAGATAGGGGAAACCGGCGTTGTGACGGGGCTCGGATGTGCGGGTGCCTTGCGCCGCCGGATCATTGATATGGGCATTACGCCCGGAGCAAAAGTTATTATGCGGAAAGCTGCGCCCATGGGTGATCCACTGGAAATCAACGTGCGGGGCTATGAGCTCAGTATCCGCCGTTCAGAGGCCAAAGAGATTACGGTTGAAACTCAGGAGGGGCCGTCCCGCGAATGAGCCGCCCTGAAACTGCGAAAAGAAAGGTCTCGATGACGAATGAATAAACACGTATATGCCTTGGCCGGTAACCCAAACTGCGGGAAAACCACGCTGTTCAACGAGATGACCGGTTCGAATCAGTACGTGGGCAACTGGCCGGGCGTAACGGTGGAAAAAAAGGAAGGGCGGCTGAAGACCCACGGGGACGATGTCACGGTTGTGGACCTCCCCGGCATCTATTCCCTGTCTCCGTACTCTGCAGAGGAAATGGTCACGCGGAACTTTGTCATCAACGACAATCCCGACGTGATCGTGGACGTGGTGGATGCGACCAATATTGAACGGAATCTCTATCTTACGCTGCAGCTTGCAGAACTGGGCCGCCCCATGGTCATCGCTCTGAACATGATGGATATGCTCAAAAGCCGGGGGATCGAGATCGACGTGCAGGCTCTTGAGCATCGGCTGGGCATTCCGGTGGTGCCGGTTGCCGCCAGCCGTGGCCGAGGTGTCAAAGAGCTGATCGACCGCGCCCATCACACCGGAGAGGAACAGGCGGTAGCGTCCCTGGCCCCTTTTGACGAACAGCGCCTGGACGGGCGGATTCAGCAGCAATATGGGGCGAATCCATACATCCGCCATCAATTGCATGAACGGCGGGAACACCATGGAAACGAATACCGTTCGACCTATGTGATTGATGAAATCTACACCGGAGAAGTCCTCGAGGCGATTCTTCGCATCGAGGATATTATCGAACCAAAATGTATGGAAAAGGGGATGGCCCTGCGGTGGTCGGCGGTCAAGCTGATTGACGACGACACCCCCACCATTGAAGCCCTCGAACTCAGCGACGGAGAAGCGCATTTGATCGACGAGATTGTGCGCTCTATAGAAACCCGGTACGGCGAACGGGATATGATCATCGCCGATCAGAAATACCGGTTTATCTGCCAGGTATGCGAGGAATGCGTTACCCGGCTGAAAGGACCGGGAGAACTGACCTTGTCGGATAAGGTGGATGCCATCGTCACCAACCGCTATCTGGCACTGCCTTTGTTTATTGGGATCATGGCCCTGGTGTTTTTTATTACCTTCGGGCCTTTCGGCTCCTGGATGACGGACGGACTGGAAGCCTTGATCTCGGACCGGTTCGCCCCCTGGGTGGCGGCTGGCCTGCGTACCCTGCATGCGTCGGACTGGGCAGTCAGCTTGGTTTGCGACGGTGTAATTCAAGGGGTGGGCTCTATTGTCTCGTTCTTTCCGCAGATTTTGATGCTGTTTTTCTTCCTATCCATTTTAGAGGACAGCGGGTATATGGCCCGGGCGGCTTTTATCATGGATAAGCTGTTACATAAAACCGGGTTGTCCGGCCGCTCATTTGTCCCCATGCTGATGGGATTCGGCTGTTCGGTTCCGGCTATTCTGGCGGCCCGAACTTTGGAGAACGAACGGGACCGCCGTATGACCATGATGCTGACCCCGTTTATGTCCTGTTCGGCCAAGATGCCGGTGTATGGGTTGTTCATCACCGCGTTTTTTCCAGCCTATCGCGGCTTGGTGGTTTTTGGAATCTATGCGACCGGTTTGATTGTGGCCATTCTGTGCGCCATGCTGCTGAAAAAGACGGTCCTCAAAGGGGGACACGCGCCTTTTGTGATGGAATTGCCGCCCTACCGCCTGCCCACGTTCAAAACGCTGTGGCGGCATCTGTATGAAAGGGTGAAAGATTTTGCGGTCCGGGCGGGAACCATTCTGTTGGCCGCGTCGGTGGTGATCTGGTTCTTGCAGTCCTTCAGCCCCAGCTTGCAGATGCTGCCGCCGGAGCAGACCGAAAACAGCATTCTTGCGTCGATAGGCAAGGCAATCGCGCCGCTTTTTACGCCTCTTGGGTTTGGCTTTTGGCAGGCATCGGTGGCCCTGGTCTCCGGTCTTGTCGCCAAGGAGGCGGTGGTGGGGACCCTGAGCATCTTGTATACTTCCGCCGGCATGGACTTGCCGGCTGTACTCCAACAGGTCTTTCCATCCCCGGTCGCGGCTCTGTCTTTCCTGGTGTTCGTTCTTTTATATATGCCCTGCGTTGCCGCTTTTTCAGCGATGCGGAGGGAAATGCATTCCTGGAAATGGGCGGTCGGAACGGCAGCGTTTCAAACCGGCGTGGCCTGGGTGGCATCCTTTGTTGTATTCCAGTTCGGCACCCTGGCGGTGAACCTCGCGGGATTGTTCTGACAAGGGCCTCCAGATTATGAAACACGCAAAAAGGCCGGCAGTGCCGGCCTTTTTGCGTGTTGGTTTATCCTAAAATAAAATCCCGGATATCCTGCGCCACCTTTTTATCGACACGGGCGGCCGTGTTATAATCGTCCGGCGTCCCCATGGCCGGGGTTTCGACAAAGGAATGGCTCAGATTGGGATAAGAGACAAAGGATGCCTGCGAATTGTCCCCGAGCGCCGTTTTCCACATGTCAAAATCGGTCATCGTTACCTGATAGTCGTGTTCTCCCTGCAGGAACAACAGAGGCTCCGAAATGGAGGACACCTCCGCATCCGGCCGGTAATCTGCCAGATCCAGCCAATACGTGGGATAGGCCCCCATGATAGCGGTACTGCTGCCACGGTCTTTTTCCGTCAGGGCCTTAATCGCCTGATCCGCCTCGAGATAAGGGGCTTTATAGGCATCCTTTTCCGCCTCCGACATGCTCGTATCCAACGAAAGGATATAGTCGATTTGTATGATCGTCAGCTCCATGATGGAACGCACCGATCCTGCCAGAGAGATATATCCGGCGACCTGATTGCCGGTATCCGCCTGGTCGATTCGGGGAATTAGATAACCGCCCATGCTGTGGCCCGCGATATACACACGGTTTGGATCCACCCGGTCGGTGGTTTGGGCAAAACAAACGGCCTGGAGGGCGTCGTCAATGGTTTCTTCCTTCACGGTGAAATTTGTTTTGGACTGCATTTTGTTCGCATAGATATAGGTGCGTTTGTCGTAGCGTATGCTGGCAATGCCGTATTGGGCCAAATCGGAGGCCAGATCGCGAAAGAGTTTTTGTTTCCCCATGGTCTCATCCCGGTCCGAGGGACCAGAACCGTGGACAAAGACAACCAGGGGGAAAGGGCCCTCGCCATCCGGCAGAGTCAGTGTTCCGGGAAGCTGCCATTCTCCGGGATGGATCAGGATTTCTGTTTCGCCGCCTTTAGCCGTCTGATACGAGTCCGGCGGGTCTTGGCTCACCGGATTTTGGGCATCCGGCGAACATGCGGACAGGGTCAAAGCCGTCAAGAAAAACAGAGCTGTAAGCCGATACTTTTTCATAATACCCCTCCTGCTTGCGATAGATCCATCGTCCATTTATGGCTCCCCCCGGCTGTAAGCCGCTTTCAGCCGGGGGGAAGCTACTTGAAAAAACAGAAACTCAGCCCTTCATACCGGGCATAACTGGACCGTTTCAAAAGGGAGACCGGAAGATACCCTATGCCGGCCGGCTTTAATTGGGCAACCGCCCCTATCCAGAAAAGCCGGCCGCTATCGCATATTAGAGCGTCTATACAGACGAGTATACGCGGGGATTATCCAAAAGTCAACTTTATCCTTATTCTAAAGTCCAATTCTGGCTTGCAATCTGCGATTGGACCATCCGGGCGAAAAGGCCGTTTTGTTTAAGCAACCAGTCCGGCGGCCCCTCCTCGGCCACTGTCCCGCCGTCCAACACGACGATTTTATCCGCCCCCGCTACGGTACGCATACGGTGAGCGATCACCAGTACCGTTTTATCCCTGATGAGGCGGGAAAGAGCTGTCTGAATCAGGGTTTCGTTTTCCACATCAAGGGAAGCTGTTGCTTCGTCCAATAGGATGATGGGGGCGTTTTTGAGAAAGGCGCGGGCAATGGAAATGCGCTGCCGTTCGCCGCCCGAAAGCTCACAGCCGTTTTCTCCAATGTAGCTGTTCCACTTGTCGGGCAGCTTTTCGGCAAACTCGTCGCAGTTGGCCAGGCGCGCCGCTTCCAGCACCTCTTCATCGGTGGCGTTTTTATTCCCGATGCGGATGTTCTCTAAAATCGTATTGGCAAACAGCGTGACATCTTGAAATACTATAGAATAGAGGGAGAGCAACGTTTCGGGATCAATCTTCGATATGTCCATCCCGCCAACGGTGATCCTCCCTTTGCCGGTATCCCAAAAACGGGATGCCAAACGGGAAACCGTGGTTTTGCCGCCGCCGGAGGGCCCCACCAGCGCCGTGACCTCACCCTGCTTGGCTGTGAAGGAAACATCTTTCAAAACCGTTTCATCGCGATTGTATGCAAATCCGACATGGTCGAATACCATGTCAACCCCTTTGTTTGTCAGCCGGCTATCGCCTTGCTGAATCGGATGATCGAGGATCTCCTTCATGCGAGCAATGTTGGTGCGGGTGCTGATCACAGCGGCCAAATTCTGCAAAGCACTTTGCAGCGGATCATACAGGCGGGACACCACCATCAAAAACATAAAGAAAGACAAGATATCCAGCGTTCCCTGTAAGAGAAGGACTGAGCCTGCCAAAGCCACGGTCGCGATCCCCAGTTTCAAAATGAGCGAGGCGGTTACCACAAATGCCGCCAGACCGAACTCGTTGATAATGGAACGTTTCTCAACGGCCTTGATTTTCTTTTCCAGCCCTTTCAGATAGAGGCCCTCCGCGTTGCTGGCTTTTAAATCTCTAACCGTTTCGATACATTCTTGAATGCCGTCGGCACACGCGATTTTGGCATCCATAGCCTTTTGATTCAAACGCTCTTGGACCTTGGAAGAAAACCCTACAATCGCAAAGGAAACCGGCATGACCCACAAAGCCGCCAAAGCCATACGCCAGTCGAAAAGTAGCAGACTGACGGATATGAGCAGCGTCGATATCATGGACCCCGCCAGTTCCGGGATAAAATGAGAAAAGCTCTGTTCCAAAAAGGTACAATCCGCCATAATGGTGCTGGTCAGATCGGCAAGATCCTTTTTCCCGAAAAAAGATAGGGGAATTTTCCGAAGTTTTTCTGCAAGGGAAATGCGGCGCACACCGCTTTCAACATAGGTGGCGAAATAGGTGGCGTTGTACTGAAACCAGGTCGCGAGGGCCACCAGACCGATGCACAGAACACAGCCGAGACCATAAAACACCGTTCTTCCGCCCTTTATCCCGCCGTTCATGAAATCGCTGACGAGAAAGTACAGCAGTCCGACCGGGAACATAAACGAGATATTCTGAAACACGCACGCGATACAGCCTTTGATTAAATCCTTGGCTCCTTGTTCGGACAAGGCATACTTTTTCTGCAGCCGCTTGATCATGTCTTTAGGCCTCCCTCGATACTTTCCACTGAACGGAAGTTTGATAATCTTTCCACATTTTGCTGAACAGGCCGCCCTTCTCAAGCAGTTCCTGGCAGGTTCCGCTTTCTGCGATCTCGCCCTTTTTGATGACGTATATGCGGTCAACATGGGCGATGGTGGATAGACGGTGGGCAATCATCATCACGGTTTTGCCTTTCGAGAGATTTGAAAAAGCAGCCTGAACTTTCGCTTCGTTGTCGGGGTCGGCGAAAGCCGTCGCTTCGTCGAGAATCAGGATCGGTGTATTTTTCAACATCACGCGGGCAATGGCGATACGCTGCTGTTCACCGCCGGAGAGGAAAACGCCATTTGTGCCGATCACGGTATCCACGCCATCCTTCAATTTCGCTAGAATATCCGCGCACTGGGCATTTTCAAGGGCTTTCAGCACTTCCTCGCGGGTGGCGCCGGGCCTGCCCATCCGCACGTTTTCCAGTATGGACGCTTTGATGAGGCGGCTGTTTTGGAATACAAACGATACCGTATTCATCAATTCTGTTTTGGGGATATCCTTTACATTCACGCCGCCGATTTTCACCGTGCCGCGTTGGGGATCAAAAAAGCGGGAGATCACATTGGCAAGGGTCGTCTTGCCTCCTCCGGACGGACCGACAAAGGCCACCGTCTGCCCGGAGGGGATGGTAAGAGATAGGTTTTCGAGCGCGTTTTTTTGACCGTCGTAACTGAAACAGACGTTTTCCAGTACCACGGAGCTGTCCTTGGGAAACTGCGGGCGGGTTGTTTCTTTTAGTGGTTCTAAATTCAAAACGCTGTCGATCCGTTGAAGGGCATCCCCGACAATCATGGCGTTTTCGCTTTGGAACATGATTTTAGTCAGCGTGACGGAAATGATCGGCGTGATGATGATATAGAAGATCAAATTGAGCAAAAACTCGCTTGTCACGCCGCTTCGTGTAAAGAGCAGTGCGCCGGCAATCAGGAACGCGAACACGCTGTTGATTGCGGCCGTATAAAATATCATGGGGGCACGAAGCTGCTTGGTATAGGCGATCACCCATTTTTGGTAGCGGTCAATCGAACCTTTGAACTTCTTGAAGGTAAAGATCGTCTGACCAAAAGTTTTCACCACCGGGATACCCCGCACATATTCCACCGCTTCATTGGACATATCGTCCAATGCATTTTGATACTCTTTCATTTTCTGCTGCATCTTAGCCCCGGTCATACTCATCATAATGAGAAAACCGAGGAAAACCGGCGCAAGGCTCAAAAGTCCCAGACGCCAGTCAAAGACAAACAGCAGGATGACAAGGCCGCAGGGCGTGGCAATCGCCCCGGCTCTGTCCGGAAGCTGATGGGCCAGATAGGTTTCGGTCGCCGCACTGGATTCATTGACGATTTTTCGCAGTTTGCCGCTGCCGAAGTTCTCGGCAAAACCGAGCGGAAGGTTGACGATATGTCGCATCGTGTGGATACGCATGTTGGCTGCAATGCGGAATGCCCCCATATGGGAACACATCAAAGCGGCGATATAAACCAAAACGGCGAGTATGGCATATAGTACGGCCATGCAGCCGTTTTGTGTCAGATTCTCCGCATGGTCAAAATTAGGCGCAACTTCTAAAACCTCCTGCATAATCCGCCATATGTACCAATAGGGCACAAGCGCGATGAGGGCACTGACGGCGGATAATATCCAGGATGCATAGGTCAAGTATTTATGCCTTCCCGCATATCCCAGCAAACGCGACAGATTGGATGGTTTTTTCAAAAAGAATTCCTCCTTTTCGCTAGTCCTATGATTGAGAAGGCATTTTGCCTTCCAACAGGCCAAAGTTAGTTATAACTAACTTTATGCTAAAAATTATGGAGCATTACTGCCCCAGAATTTTCATCCACCCGGCGGTGTAGAAATCCCGCATTTCGTTGAGATAATTTTCCGCTTCCTTCAGCGGCATATCGTGGATAATCAATTCAAAAAAAGCTTTAAACATCCCGGTAATGAGAATATGCTCCAGCCGCGGGTCGATCCGAGGGGAAGGGTATCCGAGTTCCTCCAAAACCGATTGATAAGCATGCGTGCCCTCGATTTCAATATCCACCATCTCATCAATCAGTCCGGCAAAGCGCGTTCCCTCTGAGCAGCAGAGGATCAGCTTGAATTCGGGCAAATGCTCGTAGGCATAGTACAGCATATCGAACATACAAAGCCCGGAGATATTTCCAAGGCATTCCGGCTGCTTTTCATGGGGAAGGGCGGCAAACTCCTTTTGGGCTTTTTGGAAGCGGTCTATGATATAGCGATAATGTTCGCCCACCAACGCCTCGAATAAGCCTTCCTTGCTTTTATAATAACCGTAAAACGCGCCGGTTGTCATCCCGGCGGTTTTGACAATGTTCCGCAGGGATGCCGTCTGAAAGCCTTTTTCCAAAAACTCTGCCAAGGCGGCTCGATGAATGCTGTCCAGCGTGGTTGAATGTTCTGCCGACATAGAAAAACCCTCATATAGCAGTGTTATATATCACGGTTATATTATAATTCCCTGATGGTCGCCTGTCAAGCAGAAATTTCATGCGTAGAAAAACTGGAAAACCACTGCGGGAGGTTTGGATAATGTGTGTGGAATCGGTCCTACAAGAGCTGTCCAGGCTATCCGATGATTGCCGGCATCATATTGGGATAGATTATGGTCATGAAATCGTCGGGATAATGCCGGTCGAGAAATTCCTCCATGGCGTTGGCCGGCGGTACACCCTCATCCCGTGCAGTCCACCGGGCCACGGCGAGGCCCGAAATGATGGTGTTTAAAACCATGAACACTAGGAGTATCCAGGTCAGAATCTTCCCGGCGGAATTCGGAATCTTCTCAATGAGGCGCGTCATCAGAGGGAACAGGTTTTTCACCCATAAAAGGGCGAGGATTCCCCAGAACATCGAATACATGACATTGATCCGGCCGTTTAAGTTGAGCGGCATGTGGTCATATTTCCAGGATACCGTTCCCAACAGAGCTTCCTGAACGAGACTGCATATGTACTCAAATACGCTGCCGATGACAAATCCGCCGAGAAACACCCACAGATCCCGCTTGCCTCTGAGCCAGTATAATCCGAGAGTCATGACCAGAGCACCGAACCCGTATACCAGGTTGAAGGGGCCGTAAATCAGTCCATGCCGGCTTTCGAAGCGGTGGCGGGTTACGAGGCAGTACAGGGTCTCGATCACCACGCCGAGGAAGCAGCCGACAAAGAAAATCCAGAAGAGTTTGTAAAAGTTCAGGCCATGTGCAAAGGATTTTACGGGTTTGACTTGGATGGGACGCGGGTTCACAACGACGTTGACTTCTCGTTTTGGGGTGGTTACAGCCATGTGGTTTCCTCCTCATTTCCGAGCTGTTTAAAAGCAAAGCCATATGGTATCGGTTCAAAGCCGGTTCTGTTTTCAAAGGGATGCCATACACGGACGGATGGCCCGCCTCAGTGGTTCGACCGAAAGGGCGGTCTGCCGCCAATCCCCCGATACAGGGCTCCGGTTCACACGTTATGAAAGGATATAGCGGCGTCTGTCCTTGAGCCGACGGACCGCCATTTACATCAGAGGGGCGAAAACCCGCAAGACGGCTCTCCCAAGCCGGCGCAACAGGGAAACCCGGCGGCAGTCCTCGAGTGTGACCGGCTGACACAGATGAAGGGTCTGCAAATAATCGTTCTTGACAGCCGAAACGCTGGAGGTTCGATAGAGCAGAACACCGCATTCGAAATGCAGATACAGGCTGCGGTAATCGAGATTGACGGTCCCAACCGTAGCGTATTCGTCGTCTACCACAAAGGTTTTGGCATGGACGAAGCCGGGCGTATATTCATAAATGCGCACACCGCTTTCGAGGAGCATTTCGTAATAGGCACGGGTTACGGCATGAACATACCATTTGTCCGGAATATGGGGCGTGACGATCCGGACGTCCACACCCGATTTCGCCGCTATTCGCAGCGCCGTGGCCATTTCGTTGTCTAGAATCAGGTAGGGGGTGTTGATATACACATACCGCTTTGCCCGGTTGATAAGATTGAGGTAAACCGTTTCACCGACCGATTCGTCATCGAGCGGGTTATCCGAATAGGGCTGCACATACCCGTCGCTTTTTATCTGTTCGGTCATATGCACCGACGGCTTATAAGGGGTAAAATCCTCGTCGATGCCGTGAATATAGTCCCACATGGATAAAAACATAACGGTCAAATTCCAAACGGCGTCTCCTTTGAGCAGGACGGCGGTATCCTTCCAATGCCCGTGTTTTTCATAGGCGTTGATATACTCGTCCGCCAGGTTGATGCCTCCCGTAAAACCGGTATGCCCGTCGATCACGCAGATTTTGCGGTGATCCCGGTTGTTGAGCCGGGAGGTCAGGACGGGAACAAACGGGTTGAATACACAGCATTGAATGCCGAGGGATTCGAGCTTGCGGTCGTAGCGGTAGGGCAGCGTCATGATGCACCCCATATCGTCGTAGATCAGCCGTACTTCCACGCCCTGCTTGACTTTTTCTTTGAGGATTTCCAAAATGGTGTTCCACATCACCCCTTCCTGGATGATAAAATATTCCAAAAAGATATAATGTTTGGCTTTGGAGAGTTCTTCTTTGAGCCGCTCAAACTTGGCCTCCCCTATAGGAAGATATTCCGTAAAGGTATTCTTATATACCGGCGAATAGGCATATTTTTGAATATATTGCACCTGTACCGCCGCTTCTTCGCTCTGCGAATGGATTTCATCGAGGAGATCATCCTGAGCCGACAATTCTTGCCGCATTTTGACCTCCATGCGGCGCATTTTGGCCTTGGTCTGCCGGCTTAACCGTTTTCCACCGAGGATGAGATAAAACAAAACCCCAAAGATCGGCACAAGAAGAATCGGGATGATCCAGGCGATTTTGTATCCCGGATTGCTGTCCCCGTTGACGATTTTGAGAACCGTCGCCAGGCTCAAGGCCACGCAGACGGCGTAAAAATAGACATAGTATTCGTTGAATTTCACCAGCATCAAAACCAGCAGGCCTGCCTGAAAAGCGAGCGCCAATGCCACGAGCACAACCCGGTGAAACAGAAATTTCAGTAATTTTTTCATCGGACTCCCTCCCGACATTATTTCGGCTACCTGCCGGCCATGATAAATATTCGCCCCTTGTTCACAAAAAATACACAATAAAAACATTTTATCATGGAACCGGCAAAAAGAAAAGGAAAAGTTCAAATTGCGCCAAAATTCGACAGGCAGTGCTGAGAACACAGCGAAGCCGATGCCCGGGCACCGGCTCGGTACAGATGGCGAATAAGCAGCCGGGGTTGCGAAAGAGGTCCCTGAAATGGTATATTCATCCACATAGCCACATAAAATACTATGGACAAGCCGGATCGGGGACGGTGAAAGGCAATGAAAAGAATACGGTCAACATACCGGCGCCCGGGGCATATATGGCCCCGTCTGGCCCTTTTTCTGATCCTAGGTTTCGCAGCGATAGGACTGGCGGCGATTTTTTCGGCCGGAAGCTGGTGGCCGGAACTCCGCCGCGCGCTCACGCAGAATCCACTGCCGGTTTCTTCCAACGGGATGGTATTGCCGGAGGGAGGGCAGGGAGGAGGGGACTTGTCAGACGGCCGTTCTGAGGAAGCCATACCCTCTTTTTCCATCGCCTGGATCAGCGATACGCAGGTTTATGCCGAGAGTTATCCCTCGACTTTCACAGCCATGACCACATGGGTAGAGGAGCGGCGGGCCGTCCGTAATATCCAGGCCCTCGTGCATACGGGGGATGTCGTCAATAACCGCAAAAGCGAAAGCCAGTGGGAAAACGCCGTTGAGGCGATGAACCGGCTGCGACTGCCTGTTTTGATCGCCGCCGGAAACCACGATGTCTGGACCCCGGAGACCGATTACCGCTATTTTTCCCGGTATTTTGGAAAATCCAACGACCCGGAAACCGTGACATGGCAGGAAGGCCAGGGACAATATCGCCGGATATCCGTGGGGGATATGAACCTTCTGCTGTTGACACTGGGATATGGAACCGGAGCGGAGGGGATCGCCTGGGCGGATGCCGTTTTGTCTGAGTATCCCGACCATTTTGCGGTGCTTGGATTTCACAGTTACATGCACGAAACGGGGACACTCAGCACTCTCGGGAAGACCCTATACCAGGAACTCGTCGAGCCCCATCCGAATGTGCGGCTGGTCTTGTGCGGGCATTACCACGCGGTAGGACGGCACGACAGGCCGATCGACGACGACGCGGACGGGGTTCCCGACCGCACGGTGGTACAGCTTCTCGCGGATTATCAGGGAAATGAGGAAGGCGGCGGCGGATTTCTCCGGCTGCTGACCTTTGATGCGGACCTGGGCGAGGTCCGGGTGGAGACCTATTCACCGTTTCTGGAGGCCGATGCGTATGCCGAGGACCCCTTTTCCTTTCCGCTCGAATGGTAGAAGTCCGCTGTTGTCTCCGTCCCTTTTTATTAAGAGAAACAACCGATCCCCCGGAAGGCGGTACGCACCGCCTTCCGGGGGATCTCCGTTTAGACGGGTTCTTCTTTGCGGGATTTGCCGCGAAAAACGAATAGGCGCTGCATCAACATGCTGAACACAAACAACAGCGTCTCGGTCAACAACTTCGCGATCCATGGCGGGATGCCACACCATTCGTGGAAAAACATCAGCAAGGCGGTGTTGAAAAGCAAAACAAAGGCTACAACCGCATAATACTTTAGAACCGAGATCAGCAGACGGCTTTTATCCTGAAAAACCAGCCGGCGGTTGAGGATGAAATTTAAGGTGGAACTGGCGGCCCTGGCCAGGACATTCCCCGCACCCAATGGGGAAATACCCGTTAGGGCGGCAAAGGCTGTACGAGACAGCATGGCATAAAAGAACTGCGATAAGAAATAATCCACCCCAAAACTCAAAAGCGCCACGCCTGTGTATTTTATGACGGCTGACCCGAGATACAGGTAACGGCGAAATGACCGCCGTTCGGCGGCGGACCGTCTCAGGCGAACCGCCTTCACCGGCACTTCCAGTACGGGGATCTGTCTCCGGATGCAGTCAATCAAAGAGGTCACATCGTATTCGGTTCCTTCTCCCCGGCAGTTCAGCAGATCCGGGATGTGTTCGGCGGAAAAAGCCCTCAGTCCGGTCCCGGCGTCCTGGAGTTTGGAGCCGCTGGCGAAAGCAAAGACATAGCGAAACACGGTGTCGGCCAAGCGGCTGGACAGAGGATTTCTGCCGGTGTACCGCCTGGAACCGAGAATATAAGCATGGGGATGTTCCGATAAAGCCTCGCCGACCGCTAAAACCTCCTCGACAGCGCAGGAACCGCCGTCATCGGCAATCACGATTCCCGATTCGTCGGGATAGGCGGTTTGAATATAAGCCAATGCGGTTTTGAGCGACCGTCCCCGTCCCATATGGTGGGAATGCCGCAAAACGACGCCGGCGGATTCAATCGCTTTGAATATAGAAGCCTTGTCCGGAGAACTGCCGTCGTCCACCACCAGGACCGTGTAGGCCGTCTTTTCCCGCAACTGGCACACAAATTCTATCAGCTGGGCGTCCGGCTGATAGGTGGGTATCACAATAATCACGTTACCGCCCCCTCATACAGCGCCCTTGATCGACATTATACACGATAGATTTTGAAAAACCCAGTGAAAAGATTCGGAATTTTTGGGAAAGAGGCTAAACGTCCGCAAAATAGACAAAATCCCCTGTGGACGATCGGTTTTCGCCCTCCATCCCTACAAATTTTATGGGGAGGATGAATACGCCTTGCATTTTTTGGGGTTTTGCAATACAATGGACATGTATTTTGACAGGAGGTTGTCGACGTGCGCCAGGCTTGCGGAAAGACGGACGAGAGCCGCCGGAAAAAGCAGGCTGCAGCGCCGTGTGCCGCAGCCTGCTTTTTTCCGGTCTGATTGTAAAGAAAGGGCGAATGTCATGACTCAAGCGTCTTCAAAAGTGGCGGTCATCATGGGCAGTGACAGTGATCTGCCGGTCGTAGGAAAAGCCATTGATACCCTCAAATCACTCGGTATCCCGGTGGAGGCTCATGTGATGAGCGCTCACCGCACGCCGGACAAGGCGGCTTCGTTTGCCTCCACTGCGGCAGAAAACGGTTTTGGCGTGATTATTGCCGCGGCGGGAAAAGCGGCGCATCTTGCGGGGGTTCTGGCGGCTCATACGGTATTGCCGGTCATCGGCATCCCGGTTAAATCCTCCACATTGGACGGACTGGATGCTCTGCTCTCCACGGTGCAGATGCCTTCCGGCATCCCGGTCGCGACGGTGGCGATTGACGGAGCGGAAAATGCCGCTCTTCTCGCCGCTCAGATGCTGGCCCTTTCCGACGAAGGGCTGCGCCGGAAACTCTTGGATAAAAAGGCCGATATGGCCAGCGGTGTCGAGGAAAAAGACCGCCGGCTTGCCGAGACCCTTGGCGAGAAAATTCTGTAAAGGAGCCGATCGACATGGAAAAACGGGAAATGCTGTATGAAGGAAAAGCCAAAAAAGTTTTCGCTACGGAGGATCCGGAACTGTATATTGTCGATTATAAGGACGATGCGACCGCCTTCAACGGCGAGAAGAAAGGCACCATTCTCGGTAAAGGCGTCATCAACAACCGGGTGACCAATCATTTGATGAAACTCCTGGAAAAAGAGGGGATTCCCACCCATTTCGTTGAAGAACTGTCCGATCGCGAAACTCTTGTAAAAAAGGTTTCGATTGTTCCCCTGGAAGTCATCATCCGCAATATCACCGCGGGTTCTTTTTCCAAGCGCTTCGGGGTGCCGGAAGGGAAGGTTCTGAAGCGTCCTTCCCTGGAATATAGCTACAAGGATGACGCGCTGGGGGATCCCATGATCAACGACTATCAGATCCTGTCGCTGGGAATCGCGACGCAGAAAGATTTGGATACAATATCCGGATACGCTTTTCAAGTCAACGAAGTGCTCAAAAAGTATCTGCTGAACCGGGACATTCTTCTGGTCGACTACAAGCTGGAATTCGGCCGCTTGTCCGACGGAACGATTGTCCTGGCGGATGAAATATCGCCCGATACCTGCCGTTTCTGGGATGTTCATACCCATGAGAAATTGGATAAAGACCGCTTCCGCCGCGATTTGGGCGGGGAAGAGGAAGCGTATAAGGAGATTCTCCACCGGCTGCTGGACAAATAACGGATGGCCGATCCACCGAGGCCACCGGGGACTGCGACTATAGGCCAACATGTTTTGGCCTATAGTCTTGGTTTTTCATTCCGTATAATTATGAAGGAGGACCTGTATGGGCGGCGTATTTGGTGTGGCGTCCGAGGGAAACTGCATCCACGATTTGTTTTTCGGGGTGGATTATCATTCCCATCTGGGAACGAAACGGGGCGGCATGGCGGTTTATAACGCCGAGACCGGTTTTGAGAGGGCGATCCATAACATCGAAAACTCTCCGTTTCGCACCAAATTTGAGCGGGATGTGGATGAAATGGCCGGGTCGCTCGGGATTGGCTGCATCAGCGACACCGATCCGCAGCCGCTGATCGTACGGTCGCATCTCGGCACTTATGCCATTACCACGGTTGGACGGATCAATAATATGGAGGAATTGGTGAACTTTGCGTTTGAAAACGGCAGTTCCCATTTCCTGGAGATGAGCGGCGGCAAGGTCAACGCCACGGAAATGACCGCCTGCCTGATCAATCAGAAGGATACCCTCGTCGAAGGCATCCAAAACGCCCAGAAGCTCATTGACGGGTCGATGACCATGCTGCTCTTGACGCAGGACGGCATCGTGGCCGCGCGGGACCGGATGGGCCGCACGCCACTGATTATCGGGAAAAAGGAGGGGGCGGCCTGTGTTTCCTTTGAATCCTTTGCCTATCTAAACCTGGGATATCGGGACAAGCATAGCTTGGGGCCGGGCGAGATCGTTCGGATCACGGCGGATGGCTACGAGGTGCTGGTTCCCCCTCGGGAAAAAATGAAAATATGTGCGTTTCTCTGGACCTATTTCGGGTATCCGCCCTCCTCTTATGAAGGGGTGAACGTGGAACAGATGCGGTACGACTGCGGCCGTATCCTCGCGCAGCAGGACCAGGGCACCGAAGTGGATTATGTCGCGGGAGTGCCCGATTCCGGAACGGCTCACGCGATCGGCTATGCGAACGAGTCGGGTATTCCGTTTGCCCGTCCCTTTATTAAGTACACCCCTACCTGGCCCCGCAGTTTCATGCCGCAGAATCAAGCGGTTCGCAACCAGGTGGCCCATATGAAGCTTATTCCTGTGGATACCCTGATCCGAAACAAACGGCTGCTGTTCATCGACGACTCGGTCGTGCGGGGGACCCAGATGCGGGAGACGGTCGACTTTTTATACGACAGTGGCGCCAAAGAAGTGCATATTCGCCCGGCCTGCCCTCCCATTATGTTTGGCTGCAAGTACCTCAATTTTTCCCGTTCCACCTCCGAAATGGATTTGATTACACACACGGTGATTCACGAGTTGGAGGGGGAAGAGGGTTTCCGCCATCTCGAAGACTATATCGACGCTCATTCGAAAAGGTACGGGCGGATGGTGGATGGCATTTGTCAGAAGCTGCGGGTCACGTCCCTCCGGTACCAAACCCTCGAGGGGATGCTTGCGTCCATCGGGATTGATCCCGACCGGATCTGCACCTATTGCTGGACAGGTAAAGAATAAGAATCGCCGAAGTTTGGACAAGCCGTGCAAGGCTGCCTGAAAGGGTGAAAGGAAGGGAACGGATATGGAGAGCGTAAGTAAGAGTTATGCCGACGCCGGAGTGGATGTTACAGCGGGATACAGAGCGGTCGAACTGATGAAATCGCATGTCGCGCGCACAAAGATCCCGGGGGTATTGTCGGGGATCGGCGGTTTTGGCGGATTGTTTGAGCCGGATCTTGCGGGCATGGAGCGGCCGGTGCTCGTTTCGGGGACCGACGGCGTCGGCACCAAATTAAAACTGGCTTTTTTGCTCGACAAACACGATACGGTGGGAATCGACTGTGTGGCCATGTGCGCGAACGATGTCGCTTGTTCGGGGGCAAGGCCCCTCTTCTTCCTCGATTACATTGCCTGTGGAAAAAACAGGCCGGAAAAGATCGCCTCCATCGTGGCGGGCGTGGCGGAGGGCTGCGTACAGGCGGGCTGCGCCCTGATCGGAGGCGAAACCGCCGAAATGCCCGGATTTTATCCTCAAGAGGAATATGATCTCGCGGGATTTTGCGTCGGTATGGCGGATTATTCTAAAATGGTGGACAGCAGCCGGGTAAACGCCGGGGATGCGTTGGTCGGCGTCAAATCCAGCGGCGTACACTCCAATGGATTCTCGCTTATCCGTAAAGTCTTTGACCTTTCCGAAGAAACCGCCGGCGTTTATTCGGATGAGCTGGGTGCCACCCTCGGCGAAGTTCTGCTCACCCCGACGAAGATCTATGTGCGGTCGCTGCTCGCTCTGCTTGACGCGGTGCCGGTCCATGGGGTTTCCCATATCACGGGCGGGGGCTTTTATGAAAATATACCGCGCATGCTGCCCCACGGGTTGGAAGCGGTCATCGAGAAAAAGGCTGTGCCGGTAGCCCCCATATTCAATTTGATTCAGAAGGCCGGAAACATTCCGGAACGGGATATGTTCAACACCTTCAATATGGGGATCGGGCTGTGTATCGCTTTGCCGGCGGAGAAGGCGGATGAGGCGGTCCGGATTCTCCAAAACGCTGGGGAAGAAGCGGTGATCCTGGGGGAAACACAACCGGGAAACGATGGCGTCCGGCTGATTTAACAACGTCGTTTGGAAAGGCGGAATCGGGATGCAGAACATCGCGGTATTGGTGTCGGGTTCAGGGACCAATTTGCAGGCCCTTTTGGATGCCGAAAAAGCCGGACAGATTCGCAACGGCCGAATCGTCCGGGTCATATCTTCCAAGCCGGGAGTGTTTGCCTTGGAGCGGGCAAAACGGCATGGAATTCCCACCGCCGTGGTGGAGCGGAGGGCCTATTCCACTATGGACGCCTTTAGCGCGGCGTTGCTGGAGGCACTCGAAGACTGCGGGGCGGACATCGTGGTGTTGGCGGGTTTTTTGTCGATTGTCGATGAAACGGTGGTAAAACGCTATCCCAATAAGATTCTCAACATCCATCCGTCGCTGATTCCAGCTTTTTGCGGAAAAGGC
Organism: uncultured Oscillospiraceae bacterium; assembly: GCA_902492045.1. Lineage (GTDB taxonomy): Bacteria > Bacillota > Clostridia > Oscillospirales > Acutalibacteraceae > UMGS1623. Next base: position 29,534 of record CABUKB010000011.1, read on the forward strand.
TATTACGGTCTCCGGGTGCATGAAGAGGTACTCCGGTATGGCGTCAAACTGACCGGCGCCACGGTTCATTTTGTCAACGAAGTGACGGACGGCGGCGCGATCTTGCTGCAAAAGGCGGTGGAGGTCCGGCCGGGTGATACCCCTGAGACGCTGCAACGGCGGGTGATGGAGGAGGCCGAGTGGCAGTTGCTGCCCCAAGCGGTTGCTCTCCTGTGTGAAGGCCGTGTAAAGGTGGAGGGGCGGATCGCACGCATTCTGGACGAGGCTCCGTTGAAAGAAACGCGATAGGAAAGGAGAGATTCGGTATGAACAGCCGGGTGCTGAAAGAGGAACTCAGCCGGACGAGCTATCCCGGGCGCGGTATCTTACTGGGAATGAGCGAGGACGGACAAAAAGCCGTCATGGCTTACTTCATTATGGGACGCAGCGAAAACAGCCGTAACCGGATTTTCGTAGCCGATGGCGAGGGGATCAAGACCAAAGCGTTTGATGAAAGCAAAATGGTGGATCCCTCCTTGATTATTTACGCGCCGGTGCGGAAGGTTGGACCGGTCACGGTCGTGACGAACGGCGACCAGACCGATACGGTGGTGGATTTTCTGCAAAAGGGCCGCACTTTTGAAGAAGCCCTTCGTACAAGAGAATTCGAGCCGGATGCGCCCAATTACACGCCCCGCATATCGGGGATGATTCGATTGGAGCAGGGGAAATTTATCTATAAACTCTCCATACTCAAAAGCCACCTGGGCCGTCCGGATTCCTGCCTTCGTTTTTTCTACGAGTATACGCCGATAGCCGGGCAGGGGCATTTTATCCATACCTATGAGAAGGACGGCAATCCGTTGCCCTCCTTTACAGGAGAACCGGTGCCGGTCTCGCTGGATGGAAACCTCGATCATTTTACCAAGACGGTTTGGGAAAGCCTGGATAAAGAGAACAAGGTCTCCCTCTTTACCCGGTATATCGACCGGTCGACAGGGGAGTCCGAGTCCCGCATTGTCAACAAACTTGAGGACTGAACACGACTATTGCCGAAAGGATGACGCATATGAACGAACTGCTGCTGAAATACGGCTGCAATCCCAATCAGAAACCATCCAGAATTTTTATGAAAGGCGGCGGCAGCCTCCCCATTGAGGTTCTCAACGGCAAACCGGGATATATCAATTTTTTGGACGCGTTGAATAGCTGGCAGCTCGTCCGGGAACTGGCGGAAGCAACCGGCCTGCCTGCCGCCGCGTCGTTTAAACATGTCAGCCCGGCGGGGGCCGCGGTGGGGTTGCCCATGAGCGAGACGCTCAGGCGTGCCTGTTTTGTGGAAGATTTGGAGCTTTCTCCTATCGCCTGTGCGTATGCCCGGGCAAGAGGGGCGGACCGGATGTCCTCTTACGGCGACTGGGCCGCGTTGTCCGAGCCTTGCGACAGGGAGACGGCTCTTTTACTCGCCCGCGAAGTTTCGGATGGGATCATCGCGCCCGGGTATACTCCGGAAGCACTGGAAATCCTCAAAACCAAGCGCAAGGGTGGCTACAATGTCGTCCGGATTGATCCCACCTACCGTCCTGAGCCGGTGGAGCAGAAGGATGTTTTTGGGATCACCTTTGAACAGGGGCGCAACGAGGTGAGGATTGATGCGGCCATGCTCGAAAATCTGGTCACCAAAAACCGGGATCTGCCCGAATCGGCCAAACGGGATTTGCTTTTATCCCTGATAACGTTGAAATACACCCAGTCCAACTCGGTTTGTTATGCCAAAGACGGTCAGGCCATCGGGGTGGGCGCCGGCCAGCAGAGCCGGATTCACTGTACCCGTTTGGCCGGCAATAAAGCGGATATCTGGCATCTGCGCCAGCATCCGAAGGTTCTCGAGCTGCCGTTCAAGGCGGATATCCGCCGTCCCGACCGCGATAACACCATTGATGTGTATATCTCGGACGAGTATATGGATGTGTTGGACGACGGGGTGTGGGAGAGGTTTTTCACTGTAAAGCCGGATCCCCTTACAAGCGAAGAGAAGAAACGCTATCTCCATGCCGTCACCGGCGTTTCCCTGGGGTCGGATGCCTTTTTCCCGTTCGGCGACAATATCGAACGGGCCCACCGCAGCGGAGTTCAGTATATCGCCGAGCCGGGGGGCTCTATCCGGGATGACCATGTGATCGAAACCTGTGACAAGTACGACATGGTAATGGCCTTTACAGGATTGCGTTTATTCCACCATTGATTCCTTACCGCTAATCCGATTTGGCACTGACTTCACGGAATGGAAAAGGGAGGAACGGCGATATGAAACCGAAGTTGGATATCCTGGTGGTAGGCGGGGGAGGACGGGAACACGCCATTGTCCGCAAACTCAAGGAGAGTCCCCGCTGTGGCCAGCTGTTTTGCACACCGGGCAACGGCGGCATCGCCAAGGATGCCGTTTGTTACGGCGTAGCGGCGACCGACGTGGACGGAGTGGTAGCTCTGGCCAAAGAATGCGGGGCGGATCTTGTGTTTGTGGCGCCGGACGATCCGCTGGTGGCAGGCATGGTGGATGCTCTGGAAGACGCAGGTATCCCGGCATTTGGCCCCAGAGCCGATGCCGCTATATTGGAAGGCAGCAAGGTTTTTTCCAAAAATCTGATGAAGAAATACGGCATTCCGACCGCCCGGTATGAAGTGTTTGACGATCCGGCTGAGGCGCTGCGCTATATCCGGCGGGAGGACCGTTATCCCGCAGTCGTCAAGGCGGATGGGCTGGCTCTCGGCAAAGGGGTACTGCTCTGCGCGGATTATGAGGAAGCGCGCAAGGCGGTCCATGACATTATGGAGGACCGGGTATTCGGAGCCTCAGGGGCCCGAGTGGTGGTGGAGGAATTTCTCATCGGGCCCGAGGTATCGGTGCTGGCGTTTACCGATGGCAAAACGGTTTGCCCGATGGTTTCCTCCAAAGACCACAAGCGGGTGTTTGATGGGGATATGGGGCCGAATACCGGCGGGATGGGAACGATCAGTCCCAACCCTTTTTATACCGAGGAACAGGCCGACTGGTGCATGGAACATATATTTAAGCCCACGGTCGCGGCCATGAATGCCGAGGGACGCCCGTTTAAAGGGTGTCTGTATTTCGGCTTGATGCTCACGCCGGACGGTCCCAAGGTTATTGAGTACAACTGTCGCTTCGGCGATCCCGAGACCCAGGTGGTACTGCCAAGGCTGAAAACAGATTTCATTGATATTTTGGAAGCGGTAAGGGAAGAGCGCCTCGCCGAACTTCCCATCGAATGGTCGGAGGAGGCCTGTGCCTGTGTGGTGATGGCCTCGGGCGGATATCCCGCCGCATACCGGAAGGGGCTTCCCATCCGGGGGTTGGATGAGCAGGGGCAGGTGCCCGGAGCGGTGGTATATCATGCCGGTACCCGGTTGGACAACGAGCGCTTTTTAACCAACGGCGGGCGGGTACTCGGCGTTACAGCGGCGGCCTCCACACTGGAAGCCGCGCTGGACAAAGCCTATGAGGCGGTCGCTCACATCGAATTTGAAGGGGCGCATTATCGCCGGGATATTGGCAAGACCAAGTAAAAAATGCAGAACGGGACGGCGGCAATTGGAATCCTTTGGCCGCCGTCCCCTGGAAATCCTTCGCGGGCTAAAAACGGCAGCCCGCTTTTTGCGTCGAACAGGTGAAAAATCCCGACTTTAACGGAAGTTTTATACGGCGGTCCGTCCGTCTTTCGATGGCGGGGAATAGGGGGAGTTCGAGGCTTTTTTGCGGCAATTTTGCGTTTTAGCCCGGCTATGGGTCTTGACGTGCCCGTTTAAATGGTATAAAGTGAAAAAGTATGAAACAAGCTATAGCCATTCCTGCTTTTCGGCTCGAATGGCTTCTCTTTAGGTTATGGAAGTTCCCAATCTATTAAAGGATGGATGCAGATATGGCTCCGAAGAAACCCGGATACGGCAACGACAGCATCACCTCCCTGAAAGGGGCGGACCGGGTGCGCAAACGCCCGGCAGTTATTTTCGGTTCGGATGGACTGGACGGCTGTGAACATGCGGTGTTCGAGATTCTGTCAAATGCGATTGATGAAGCGAGGGAGGGATTCGGTACTCGCATCATCACCACCCGCTACGAGGACGGTTCCTTTGAGGTTCAGGACTTTGGCCGGGGTATGCCGGTGGATTTTAACCAAAAAGAAAACCGGTACAATTGGGAACTGATTTTCTGCGAATTGTACGCGGGCGGGAAATACAACACCATTGAAGGGGAGAGCTATGAGTTTTCCCTGGGTCTCAACGGCCTGGGTGCCTGTGCGACCCAGTATTCGTCTGAATATATGGATGTGGAAGTCAAACGGGATGGATACCGCTACACGCTGCATTTTGAACAGGGAGAAAATGTCGGCGGTCTGCACAAGGAGCCTTACGCAAAAAAAGATACCGGTACCGTCGTCCGATGGAAACCCGATCTCCAGGTCTTTACCGACATTGCGGTGCCGGCCGATTATTTTCGGGATGCACTCAAGCGTCAGGCCATCGTCAATCCGGGCGTATTGTTTATCCTGCGGAATCAGCACGGCCGGGAATTTGAGACCGAGGAATTCTATTATGAAAACGGGATCGCCGATTATGTAAAAGAATCGGCAGGGGAAGAATCGCTCACCGGCGTACAGGTCTGGACGGCGGAGCGCCGTGGCCGTGACCGGGAGGATAAACCGGAATATAAGGTGCGGCTCCACGTGGCGTGGTGCTGTTCGAACCGCGTAAGTCTTCTCGAATACTATCACAATTCGAGTTTCCTCGAACACGGAGGTTCCCCGGAAAAGGCGGTGCGGTCGGCATTCGTCTCCCAGATCGACGCTTATCTCAAACAGACAGGACGGTATTTGAAAAACGAGGGCAAAATCACCTTTCAGGATGTGCAGGATTGTCTGATCCTTGTCTCTTCTTCCTTTTCCACGCAGACTTCCTATGAGAACCAAACCAAAAAGGCCATTACCAATAAATTCATTCAGGAGGCTATGACCGAGTTCCTGCGGCACAATCTGGAGGTATATTTCCTGGAAAATAAGGCCGAGGCGGATAAGCTGTGCGAGCAGGTGCTCATCAACAAGCGCAGCCGGGAAAAAGCGGAAACCACCCGTTTGAACTTGAAAAAAACCCTTCAGACCGGCAACGATTTCGCATCGCGGGTGCAGAGTTTTGTGGACTGCCGCAGCCGGAACGTTGAGGAACGGGAACTCTTTATCGTGGAAGGGAAGTCCGCCATGGGCGCCTGCATTCAGGCACGCAACCCGGATTTTCAGGCCATTATCCCGGTCCGGGGCAAGATTTTAAACTGCCTCAAAGCGGGTCTGGACAAGGTCTTTAAAAATGAAATCATCACCGACCTGCTCAAGGTATTGGGATGCGGGGTAGAGGTCAAGTCCAAGGCCAACAAGGATCTTGCCACCTTCGACCTGAGCTTGCTGCGCTGGAGCAAGGTCATCATCTGCACCGATGCGGATGTGGACGGATTCCAGATCCGCGGATTGATCCTAACCATGCTGTACAGCCTGACCCCCACCCTGATTCAAGAGGGAAAGGTTTTTATCGCGGAAACGCCTCTGTATGAGATTAACACCAAGACCGACACCTATTTCGCATACAGCGACAAGGAAAAATCGACGATCCTTGAAGAACTGGGAAATATGAAATACACCATCCAGCGATCCAAGGGATTGGGGGAAAACGATCCGGAAATGATGTCTCTGACCACCATGAATCCGGCAACTCGGCGGTTGGTCAAGGTGGAGCCGGAGGACGAGGCCGCAACCGAGTGGATGTTCAACGTTCTGCTCGGGGACGATCTGGCCGGACGGAAGGAATTTATCGCCGACCGGGGCAGCCTGTATCTGGATATGGTGGATGTGAGCTGACAGACCTTCGTCCACGGCAAAAACAAGTGAAAGGGACGGATGATAGATCATGAAAACCCTTCGCCGTATCGGTATGATCCAGAGCCTGGACGGTCCTACTTCCCTGTACGTGACCGCCGGTAAAGCCGAACTACTTGCCTCGGGTGCCGCTATTTTGGCGTCTTGTGTCTGCACGGCGGCCTTGCTGCTCCATGGGCTGACCGGTGGATTTCGGAAATGATCCGTTTCACCATGTCACCAGGAAGCATCATGAAGAAGGATAGGTGATACCATGGCCAAAAAAACAAAAAAGATTGCGGCAGGACTGGATAAGCTGCCCGACAACGCCCACATCATGGGTTCCGGCCTGGTGGAGAAGCAACAGATCACCTCCACCCTCGAAACCAACTATATGCCCTATGTCATGAGCGTGATCCTGTCCCGGGCGATTCCCGAGATCGACGGATTTAAGCCGTCCCACCGCAAATTGCTTTACACCATGTACAAGATGGGGCTGCTCACCGGTGCCCGGACCAAGTCGGCCAATATCGTGGGATCCACCATGAAGCTCAACCCTCACGGAGATGCGGCTATCTACGATACTATGGTGCGGCTTTCCCGGGGATATCAGGCGCTCCTCCATCCCTATGTGGATTCCAAGGGCAATTTTGGCCGGGCTTATTCGAGCGATATGGAATACGCGGCCTCCCGCTATACCGAGGCCAAGCTGGATCCCATTGCAGGGGAATTGTTTCGGGATATCGACAAGGACACAGTGGATTTTGTAGACAACTACGACTCGACGATGAAGGAGCCGGCTCTGCTGCCCGTCACCTTTCCCTCCATCCTGGTCAACAACAATATCGGCATCGCGGTGGGAATGGCGAGTTCGATCTGTTCCTTCAATCTTGCCGAGGTGTGTGAAACCGCCATCGCTTTAATGAAGGATCCGGATGCCGATATCACCGCGACCCTTAAGGCTCCGGATTTTCCCGGCGGCGGCCGGATCCTCTACAGCCGGGACGAGATGCGGAAACTCTACGAGACCGGACGGGGGAGTGTCCGGGTGCGGTCGGTTTACACGTATGACAAGGATTCCAACTGCATCGACATTACCGAAATCCCGCCGACCACCACCGTTGAGGCGATTATCGCCAAATTGGCTGATCTCGTTAAAGCGGGAAAAATCCGGGAAATTTCGGACGTGCGCAACGAGATTGGCCTGGATGGGCTGAAAATCACCATTGACCTCAAGCGCGGAACCGATCCCGACAAGCTGATGACAAGACTGTTTTCCATGACGCCGTTGGAGGACAGCTTTTCCTGCAATTTTAACATCTTGATTGCCGGGGCGCCCCAGGTACTCGGGGTGAGGCGGATCCTGGAGGAGTGGACCGCTTTTCGAATGGAATGTGTCTGCCGGCGGGTGGATTTTGATCTGAGAAAAGCCAAGGAAAAGCTGCATCTGCTCCGGGGGTTGTCCAAAATTCTGCTCGATATCGACAAGGCCGTGCGGATTGTCCGGGAAACCGACGAAGAGGCGGAAGTGGTGCCGAATCTGATGATTGGCTTTGGCATCGACGAGGTTCAGGCTGAGTATGTGGCAGAAATCAAGCTCCGCCACCTCAACCGGGAATATATCCTCAAGCGCACCGAGGAAATCGGCAAACTGGAGAAAGACGTGGCTGAAATGGAGGAAATTCTCCGCAGTCCTGAACGGGTGAAAGCGATCATCATCGGGGAACTGCGGGACGTGACCGCAAAATTCGGCCAGCCCCGGCGCAGTTTGCTGCTTTATGCCTCCGATGTCCAGCGGACCGATGCCGGGTCCGGGGACGAGACACCGGACTATCCTTGTACGCTCTTTTTTACGGCCGAGGGATACTTTAAGAAAATCACTCCCCAGTCTCTTCGCATGAGCGGGGAACAGAAACTCAAGGAAGGGGATCGGATCCTTCAGACGGTGGAGGCTTCCAACAACCGGGATCTGCTGTTTTTTACCAGCGCCGCTACGGTATACAAGGCCAAAGCCGCCGATTTCCCGGATACCAAGGCCAGTGTTCTGGGAGATTATGTGGCGACCCGTCTGGGTTTTGAAAACGGAGAGAATGCAGTTGCCATGGCGGTGACGGCCGATTACAGCGGGTATCTGCTCTTTTTCTTTGAAAACGGCAAGGCCGCGAAAGTGGAGTTATCGGCTTATGCAACCAAAACCAACCGCAAGAAGCTGGTCGGCGCTTATTCGGATAAATCTCCCCTGGTGGCGGTTTTACAGGTGACAGAGGACTGCGAATTTCTGCTGACCTCCACTTCCGGCCGCCGTCTGTTGGTGCATACCGGCGCCATTGCGCCCAAAACCACCCGCAGCACGCAGGGGGTGCAGGTGATGACGCTCAAAGGGCAGCATCGTCTCAAAAATGTGACATTGTTTACCGAAAATATGGTGACGAAACCCAATCGTTACCGCACCAAGAGCCTGCCCGCCGCAGGGGCCCTGCCCTTGCCGGAGGACATGGGAGAGCAGCTTACGCTGGGCTAGAACCGGACGGCACCGGATGATAGGGACACAAAAGGAAAACCGCTGCCGGACGGAGTGTATCCCGTTCGATAGCGGTTCCGGCAGCGGATACGGCAAACGCAAGATTGACGTGTATCTGTGCCGGGTATAGCTTGCCCGTTTTGCTGAGAATTCATGCGTACCAACGGCATATTTGAGCGGAAATAATTGGACCATGGTTTTAAAAACACAAAATCCGCCGGAAATGGAAAGAAAACCCTTGCGTTTGCATTGAAATTGTGGTAGTATATATCCGTATTCTTGTGTCACAATAATAGAGGAGGGCAAGAACCATGAGCGTTTGGGAATATATTATCGGCGCGGTACTGATTGTTTTTTCGCTGATTATCATCGCCATTGTGCTGTTGCAGGAAGGCCGTCAGGCGAACTTGGGCGCCATCGCGGGTGCGGCGGATTCTTTTATGGAAAAAGGCCGGGCGAGAACACTGGACGCCGTATTGGCGAAATGGACCAAGTACATTGCTTTTACCTTTTTTGTGCTGGTTTTCGTCGCGATGCTGCTGACCAAATTTCTGTAAAGGATGATATAATCCCGCCCCGCTCTGAAGAGCGGGGCTTTTTTTCAAAATCGTTGGGTGTTAGGAAGAGGGGTGGTGGCCATATGGGAAAACAACATGCCAAAAAACAGGGCATATCCAAAAAGATGGGCGGAAAGACCCCGAAAAGGGATCTGCGGGAAAGGATCCTGCGCAAACTCGACCATACCAAAAAAGGTATGACCGGAGAACTGCTGGCCGGACAGCTGCGGCTGCGCAAGGAGGAACGCCCTGCGCTCTGGACAGTACTGGCCGAACTTGAGCGGGAGGGAAAGCTGGAGAAAAGCAAAAAGGGCAAATACCGGATTGTAAAAAGCTCCCGCTGCGTCCGTGGGCGCTTGGTCTCGCTTTCCCGGGGCTTTGGTTTTGCCCGCCTGGAGGAAGGGGAGGACTGTTTCATCGCCGGCCGGAACCTCGCAGGCGCGCTGCCCGGGGATACGGTGCTTATTCAGCCGGGCCGCCATGACGCAAGGGGGCCGGAAGGGGCTGTCCTCCGGATTGAGGAAGTGGGAAACCGCCTGTTCATCGGACGCCTTCTACAGGACGGGGACCGTTATGCGGTGCAGCCGGATGATTCGATACGTTTTGCAGTTCCGGTAAGAAAATCCACGCTGGGCGGCGCAAAACCAGGGGATAAGGTCCGGTTTTCGCTTGCCTACACGGATAAGGGCAAACTGGCGGCCGACATAAAAACGATATACGGCAGCGCGGATTCCGCCCGGATATGCGCGGATGCCGTGATTGACAGCCTGGAAATTCCCCATCGGTTTCCGGACGATGTACTCACCGAGGCGGAAAGGCTTCGGGAAAGAGGGATCCCGGAGAAGGACAGGGAAGGCCGGGAGGATTTGCGGGAGTGGTGCATCTTTACCATTGACGGTCAGGACGCTAAGGATCTGGATGACGCCGTATCTTTGGAACGAAAGGGAGACGGCTGGCTTTTAGGTGTGCATATCGCAGATGTTTCCCACTATGTCGCGGCTGGTACCGCTTTAGACCGGGAAGCCATGAACCGGGGGACATCGGTGTATTTTGCCGACCGGGTTATCCCGATGCTCCCGGAGGCGCTGTCCAACGGGCTGTGTTCGCTGCAAGCCGGGGAGGACAAGCTGGCTCTCTCCGCCTTCTTGACCCTGGACGCGCAGGGGGAATGCCGGGATGTCCGGCTGACGAAGTCGATACTCTGTTCCAAGGTGCGAGGGGTATACAGCGAGGTCAATGACCTGTTTCAACAGACAGCCACAAAAGAGGTGCGGGAGAAATACCGCCCAGTTCAGCCCTCTCTGGACGCGATGCGGATATTAGCCAAACAGATGCAGGCGGCCGCCGAACAGAGGGGAACGGTCGATTTCATCAGTACCGAATCGCAGTTTACTCTGAATGAACAGGGGCAGCCGGTGTTGATCCAGCCACGCCTGACCGGTGAAGCCGAGGGCATGATTGAGCAATTTATGATTGCGGCCAATGTGGCGGTGGCGGCTTTGGCCAGACGAAAAAAACTGCCGTTTGTCTACCGTGTACACGACCAGCCTGATCCGGAAAAGCTCGAGGTTTTGGCGGAACTGGCGCAATCGCTTGGATTGAAAACCCGGCTGCCGCAAGAGGAAACGCCGCAAAAAACATGGCGGTCTCTGATGGAGGAGGCGCGTGAAACACCGTATGCCCGGCTGATTTCCGACCGTCTTCTCCGGTCGATGGCCAAGGCGTCGTACAGCCGGAATCCTTTGGGTCATTATGGGTTGGCGCTTGAGGATTACTGCCATTTTACCTCGCCCATACGGCGGTATCCCGACCTGGCTATCCATCGGATTTTGTCCGATATGCTGTCGCCTACGCCGCGCGCGGTACTCCTGGAACGATATGAGGAGTTTGCGGCTAATGCGGCGGACAAGTCCTCGGCGTGTGAAATCCGGGCCATGACAGCCGAACGGCGGTGTGAGGATATTTACAAAGCCGCGTATATGGCAGGATATCTGGGCAAAGTGTTCACCGGTGTTATCAGCGCCGTCACCGAATTCGGCATCTATGTCGAACTTCCGAATACGGCCGAGGGCCTTGTCCGCACGGAACTTCTCATAGAGACGGCGGGTATGGCCTTAACCTACGACCGGGTGGTCTCCCTTTGCGATCCGATGGGAAAGAAACGGTATACGGTGGGGGAAAGCATGACCATTCAGGTGGCATCCTGCGACATTTCCACTGGACATATCCAGTTCGTCCCGGCGGATCCGGAAGGGTAATGGACAGGCAACGACAGGCCCCCTCTGTTAAAAAACAGAGGGGGCCTGCCGTATGGACAAAAACAGAAGGAAGGCAACGTTACTTGTCATTCAAAGGGGGTTCCCCTTTTTGAATGAGCCGGACCCGTTTATCGGTTGAAAGCCGGACAATTTGAAATTTGGTCAGTTCGACTTCCACATAAGCAGAAATAGAGACGTTCTCTTTCCAATGCGGGGTGTAGAACATGGGCAGATCCATGGAATAATGCCTCGTTGCTGTAAGGCGGTGCCGTTTGCAAAACGTGTCCAAATCCAATCCGATATAGCCACCAACGCGCGCATAAAGGGGACTGGATACCGAATCGTACATCTCCCGCCACTTTGAAAACGGAATGGGCGAATCCCATTCATGCGACGTAAACTTGATGAAATCCTTTTCGTCGGGAAACTCATAACCGTCCAACAGCGTGAGAAATTCGATTCCGCGATACAGGTCGCGGTTCAGGGAAGGATTCATCTGGTTGTCAAGCACCGTGCATATCTGTACCCATATAAATTTTTCCGGATAGAGAGTACGCAATTCGATTTCCAACTGGGGATCCAGACAACGACGCGTCTTCATGTTCCGCCCGGACCCCGGTTTTCTGACAGAGGACGGCTCCTCTACGGCGGGAGAAGCCTCCCGCCAAGCCTCGTTGAGGATGAAGGAATCGGCGGGCCTGTCCGACGTTTCGCTGTACACTTTCGTACTCATGCACGACACCTCTCTATGTAAAATAACGGAATCGCTGGATTCCTATATCCACCCGTGAAAACGGGTTTGCCGGTGTACTCCGGAAGACAGGTTATGGAGGGAAGATCATCCGCCGACAAGGAATCTGCTTCCATTCCGTTTTTATTTCCCCGATCCGCACAATACAATCAAAAACCGGCCACAGTCATCTTGCCATTTCTGCGCGCGGAGGAGTGAGCCCGCATATCAGCCGGTTTTCTACCTTTCACAAACGGAACCTCCATAACCTGTCCCCGAACCCAGGAATGTTTCCCATTCCGCTTTTTATTCGGACAAATGAGAAAAAACACTTACAAAAAACGGAAAAAAGTCAGATTTAGCCATATGACTAAAAATATCGCCTATGTTTTATGAGTTTTGTCTGCCAAAATGTGTCCGGCGGGCTCTTTTGCGGCGAAGATGCCTCCAACCTGTGAAATAGGAGAAGCCGCCGTGGACTTCCAAACGCCTGTATGCCTGCGGAGCGGGGGACAGGCGCCCGCCCACGGAGAACCCAAAATGAAAGCGGCCGCCGCTGAAACCAGCGGCGGCTGCGCTTGGATTGGCTCAGTACCAGGCGACGCCGAAATACCCGTTTTTACCGAAATCGTTCAACTGTGAGATTTCGATGCGGAAGGTGTTGGCGCCTCCCGTGGGGAAGCCGACCTTTTCCACATTCCGGCCGACTCCCATCGTGCTGCTGCCGACCAAGTTACCCGTGGAAGTGTTGTACACACGGAGATCCAGGTTGGGCGGACAGTCGTAATTGGTGTTGGGATTGCCTGTGTGGCTGTTGCCAGACCAGAAATACGAATAGTTTAAAAAGGCGAGAGCTACGAACTCGTAGGTGGAAGCCGAGGAGGTCGAGAAGGTATAGGAATACGTGTTCTGCCCATAGGTGGTGTAATTATAGCGGAACTGGCCGGCCCTCGCGACCTGCCACGCATAGCGGGAGTTCAGCGCGCCGTTGCCCCATCGCTGATACCCCGATTGCGACGGCGTGTAGTGGACGTCGAAACAGGAGGCGGCCAGAGCGGCCTTGGCGGCGTCCTGCCGGATCTTCATGGTGGAGTTGACCTGGCACATATAGACGACCGTGCCGGTGACAAAGGGGGCGGCATAGCTGGAGCCACTGAGGTTGTAGCCGGTGCCGCCGACCGAGACGTATATGTTTTCGCCTGGCGCCAGCAGGTCGGGTTTGGAGGGCAGTTTCTCGGTAATGCTGGTCATGTAAGAGGAATTATCCTTTACGGTGAAGCCGGCGGTGTTGGTGCTGTTGTGGTCGTCGTAGGCCCCGACGGTGATGGCGTTGTAAGCCATACCAGCAGAAGTCACGCCACCGGATCCATTGTTGCCGGCGGCGACGACGACGTGTACATCGTGGTTAAAGGCGATGTGGTCGAGCCATTTGGCCGCCTGGCTGTATGTATTCACACCGCCGCCGAGCTCTGCACTGATATTGATGACGTTGACCCCCTGGGACAGCAGCCATTCCGTGTTCTCTACATAGTCTTTATAATAGGCGGCGTAATAGGTCGCGTTGGGGGCCATGGTCATGATGATGGTGGCCACCTGCTTGGCGTGCCGACACATGTCATAATCCGAGACATACGCGGGCTTGATGGTGATGCTGGAAGGCAGTTCGCTGGCACGGAGGATATGTCCGTCGAGGATTCCCACCTTGATGCCGCCGCCCTTGTAGTTTTTGGTGTCTCGCACATAATCGGCGCGGGAGGCGCTGACGGCATTGGAGAGTAACAGTTCCCCGCCGGACTCATAAAGGTCGAGATATTCCACCTGGTCGTAGCGGGTGAGATCCTCCGCCTCGTCCAGGGTGAGGTTGACCAGAATGAGGGGGGAGTACTGGCTGACGTAGATGATGTCCTCCTCCTCAAAATGGGCGGCCGCAAAGGCTTCGTTCTGCTCGGCGTACAGAAGCCGGGAGGCGAGCCGCTTGGCCTCGATATACTCCTGCACCGCGTCGGGGTTTTCCTGGTTGGTGGGGGCGGTGGAAACCGGCATGGAGACGGCGGCCTCCACTCCGGCGGCCGGCGCGGTCAGCGGGGCGGTGGAGAGCAGGCCGGAACTGGCCGCGGCCTCAGCCTTGGCCCCGGAGAGGTCGGCGTCGGTGATCCACACCGCGGCCGGGGCGGTGGGGCCTTCCGTCTCCGCACTCATGAGCATGGGCTGCTGGGCATACGCCTCCATCAGTTTGGAAGAGATCTTGGAAGGATCCTCCTGCCCGGTTTCCCCTTCCTGCGCCAGGGCGGTGAACGGGAAGAGAAAGAGAACCAGCGCGCCGACGCAGATCCCGCTGCGCAGGCCCTTTTTCCATCTGTGTTTTGACATCATTTGTGAACAATTTCCCCTTTCTTAGCCTTGTTTTTTTCCTGTTCCGCTAGCGCATGATCCTCGCCTCCCCGTGTTTGTCTTATTCAAAAGCCGGACGCACCGCGAGCCGGCACACGCGGTACCGGCTCGGAACGCGGGCTTTTGCCTTAAAGAAGCTCGCCGTGGTTGTAGAGCGGCGGCCACGCGCGTACATACCGCACGTCGGGATCCTGCCCCAGTTGGAGAAGCTGCTCTTTGGTCACGGTCAGCTCAATCCTTGCGGTTGTGCGGATGTTGCCTTCCCAGGTGAATTCCCCCTCGAAATCGTGGGGAAGGTCGGGGGTACCAAAGGCGGCGGTCACATATCCCCATTCCCCGAGATCGGTCACCCCATTGCGGGCGAGCAGGCTTCGGATCGACTCCTTAATATAGGCCTCGCCTCGGCTCCTAATCTCTTCCTGGTTCGCGTAGAATGCCCGCTCCAGGGAGATATACGGCTCGGAATGCAACTCATCCCAAGAGAGAGGACTTTCCGGGCGGGGCAGGAGGACCATATCCTCGACCGCCTCCACCAGATCCGCCTCGCGGAAGAGATCAAGGTTGGGACACAGGGTACCCGAATCCCAGACGGTGTAGACCGAAACGAACACCGTGTCCTCTTCGCCAGCTGTTTCGGCCCAGGTGACGGCGAGATCCCCCAGCCGGCGGTCGTACCCCTCCGCCCGCGGGGCGGGAGCCAGTCGGGCGTAAACGCCGAAATCGTCGCCGGGGAGCCGCCATATCTGTTCCTTGGGGACGGTGACGATACAATTGCCGGAAACGTCTTGGCTCGGCTCCTCGACGGTGAACCCCATCTCCTCCCACTGGGCGGTAATCGCGGACAGTTGTTCCTCCGATAGGAGGACGTTGCCAGAGGGATAAATATCCACGGAGATGCGGAAAAGGGCGCCGGCGGTCTCCGGGTCTTTTATGAGATCGGATAGAGTCGGGTTATAAAGGATTTCACCCGGTGGCGGCTCTTGAAGTAGTTCCCCACTATTACCGGACAATCCCACCGTCTGAAGGGAGATGAGAACCGGTTCGGCGGGTGTTTCCGACGAGGAGAGGGAAGCACTGGGGGCAGAGGGCAGCTTGTCGCCCTTTTGACGGAACGCCACCACAGACGCCCCGACCACCAGCGTCACGGCTGCGGCCGCAGCAGCCGAACGCTGGGCGATCATGTAGCACCGGCGCTGTCTGGCCTGCTGCTGCTCGAGTGCCAGGGTATATTTATGATAAACGCTCTCACAAAACTCTTGAGCCGTTTTTATCTGTACGGTTTTCATATGAGAACCTCCTCTTGCTCTAAATTCGCTCGGATTTTGCGCCGGCCCTGGAAAAGCAGGTTTTCGATCTGTTTTCGAGATTTCTTCATCACGCGGGCCGCCTCGTCATGAGACAGGTCTTCCACCAAAACCAGATACAGCGCCATGCCCTGATCTCCCTTTACCTCGCGGACCATATTCACGATCTTTTCCCTCTGTTCCTTGGCCAGCAGCTCGTCTTCGGGGGACGCCTGGGTCAGGGGAACCGGCAAATACTCATCCTCCAGGGCAAAGGGAACGAAGCGTTTGCTTTTCCGGAGGTAATCAATCGCCTTATTCCGCCCGATGGTGAATAGATACGTCTTCAGCTTGACTTTGAAATTGAATCGCTCGCGATGCATCAGTATTTCAACGAACGAGTCCTCCGCCAAATCTTCCGCCACCGTCACGTTTTTGACATATCGCTGAATGAAACGGATGAGGGGGATATGCAGTTCTGTCATAATACTGTCAAAGGCATCCATTTCACCCGACAAGAAGCGGAGATAGGCTTCCTCCATAGGGCCTTGCTCCATTTGATCACCTCGTCACTTCTGAAATGCATTTCGCCCCTTTTACGTTTTGTCAGCGCGTTTTACTTATGGAAAAGTCTGTTAAATTTGAAAATGGAAAGATATTCACAACACGACGACACCAAATATGGAAATAATTTACATATTTTACAAATAAGAATTCGCTTGTCCCCCCAAAAAAGGAACACGGACAATCATAGAGAGTATAAAATATCTTGCCCGATATATCAAGAGTGATTATAAGCTGACAAAAAAACCGCTCGAGTTCGAGCGGTTTTCCGCAGATTCAGCGGCTGACGGTGCGGCGCAGGTCGTCCCGGGTGATGCAGCCGAGTAGAGGAAGCAGAATGGCGTACACGGCGCACAGGCAGGCCACCCCGACAATCAGCCAGACAAGCGTGGGGAGACTGCCGAGAGGCAGAAACCGGCCGATCAGCAGCGAGACGGCGCTGGCGGTGGCAATCGCCAGCAGGGGTTTGAGTATCCACTGCCCCCACATGAGCTTGACGCCGGTGACAACGAGAAGGCGATGGATATTGAGAAAGGAGGTAAAGATGTTGCTCAGGACCATGATGAATAAGAACCCTTCCATCCCGCGTATCGGGACCAGGAAAAAGATCAGGACGATGCGCAGAGCGGAATCCGCGACGCTGTATCGCAAAGAGCTCACCTGTTGATTGAGGCCCTTGAGGATGCCGTCCACGACGCTTTCCAGATACATGATGGGTGTCAGAGGGGCCAGAACTTTCAGATAGAACCCCACCTCCTCGCTGCCGTACAGCAGCACGCCGAATTCTTTGGAGAAGATGGTGAACACGCCGCTAATCAGGATGGAGGCGAGCAACGTGATGTGCAGCGTGTGCCTGACCGCGCGGTTGACCGTCTCCTTATGCCCGAGAGCCGCGGCCGAGGAGATTTCCGGCACCAGGAGGGTGGACAGCGCGTTGAGGAAGGAGGCGGGGAAAAAAATCAGGGGCATCGCCATGCCCTTGAGCATGCCGAACTGGGACAGGCCGGTTTCTTTGGACGACGTGTATTTGGCCAGACAGTTCGGAACCAGGATGTTTTCAATGGTTCGCAGGATGGAGTTGATGTACCGGCCGGCCGTGATCGGGGCGGCGATGGACAACAGTTTCCGGACCACCGGATAGGCGGGCTTTTTCGCCAGGGCGAAAAAGTTTTCCTTTTTCAGCCGCCTCCGGTCCAGGAAGTACCCCAGCGCCATATGGCCGCAGGAGGCAAATTCCGCGACGGTGTCGCCGATCATGACGGCCATGCAGGCATAGGCGATGCCCATTGAGGCGAAACGGTCAATCAAAAGCATGACGACCGCGATGCGGACAAGCTGCTCCAAAATTTGCGCCCGCGAGGGGTTTCCCACCCGGCGTCGGGCGATGAAATATCCGCGCAGACAGGAGGAAACGCCCATCGAGGGCAGACTGAAGCAGAGAATCCGCAGGGCGGGCACCGCCCGCATATCCTTGATCCAATACGCGCTGATGATGTCCGCCCCGAAGAAAATCAGGGCGGTAGAGGCTATGCCGATCAGCAGACTGAGCGCAATGGCACGGTGCAGGATATGGCGGACCGATTTGGGCGTCCCGCAGACCAGCTCATCCGCAACCAGGCGGGTGACGGCGGTCGAGATCCCCGATGTGGCGAAGGTGGAGCCGAGGACATAGATCGAAAAAATCAACTGATATAGGCCCATGCCCTCGGCGCCGACCTTGTTGGACATATAGATGCGGAAGAAAATGCCGATTGTCCGCAGCAACAGGGAGGTGGCGGTGAGAATAAAGGCGTTTTTGATAAAGATGGCTTTTTTCACACAACCACTCTCCTGTTGGTAATCCGGTTATAGAAGGAAACAGAGACCGGCTGAGAAAGAGGAACCGTTTCCATCCGCGCCTGAGCGGTGCTTACGGAGATATGCGGGCATTATAGGCGTCGGCCAGATGGTCCCAATCCCCTTTCGTCACTTCGCCGGTAATGTCGCGTTTGGCCTTTTCCTGAAAAGTCTTGACCGCTTGTTCCGTAGGATCGTCGTAAATCCCTGTGGCTAGAACACGCGGCAGGTTGGAGTACTGTTTTCCGATTTCATCGAGCAGCACCTGAAGGATGGTCACGATGGCTCCCTCGTCACCCGGCCGGATGACATAGGTGACGGAGGGAAAGGGCGTGATGCTGCGCGGCGGTGCCTGCAAATCCCGGATGATCCGGTATTCCGTCGCCAGATAGTTCCAGGTTTCCTGGTTCACGGTGCCGGTTATCGGCAAGCCGCGGGCCCGCTGGTACGCGATCACGGCCTCTTCGGTCTGCGGCCCGTAAAACCCATCGACTCCGATCTGGGGGATCCGCTTATCCAAAAAGGAGATCGCCCGCAGAAATTCCTGTACTTCCCGTATGTGATTGCGCCGGTCTTCGTCTGTATAAGCCATAGGCGTAACCTGCCTTTCTGCACCGTGTCGGGTTAAAAATGGGCTTGCAATTCACGGCGTTCCGGTGCCGCCGGTGCTGGAAATGGTGTATCCGGGATCCTGGCCGGGCTGTTTGTCGAAGCCGAATCGCAGATCCCCATACAGGCTGGCGATGCTGTTCCAGGTCAAGGGTCCGACGTTGCCGCTCGGATCCAGGCCAATCAGATTCTGATAGGCGATGACGGCGTTTTGGGTCTGGTTTCCAAACACGCCGGTGACCGGAACATCCGGAATTTCGGGAAAACTCTGGGATATAAAGCTCAGGTATTCTTGAAGAAGACGGACATATTCCCCTTGCGACCCGAGACGGAGTACCGTGCCGGGGTAAAGGGCCACCCGGATATCGCTCGGCTCCATGCTTTCGATGATGCCACGGTATGCGCGGTACATATCCTGCCAGGTCAAACGTCCAACCACGCCGTCTGGATCCAGGCCGAAGGTCTTTTGAAAGGCGATGACGGCGGCGCGGGTCTGGTCGTCGAACACGCCGGTGACATCAACCGGCGGAACAGTCTCGTAAAAATCCGCGATGACGGCGAGAAAATACTGGATTACCCGCACTTCATCCCCGGTATCCCCATACCGCAGCAGGGTGGAATATTGCAGCGCGATATCCTCGAACGGAATGCCCTCGCTGTCCAGTTCGGACAGCCGCTTGACGCTGGTGTACAGATAAGAGATCCGATACCAGGTCTGTTTGCCGATGATGCCGTCGGGGGTCAGATTAAAAATCCGTTGGAATTCTTTTACCGCATCTTCCGTTTCCTTTCCGAACACACCGTCCACCGGGTAGATTTTCGGGATGGCCGGATAGTTGTTGGAAATACGGTTGAGCTGGATTTGTTTGGTACGCACGTCGTTGCCGGCGTCCCCGATGCGCAGGGGAACACCCGGATAAGAGGGGGCATTGATCCGCACAGGGGCGTTGGTGACGATTTCGATATCGTCCCCATAATAATAAGTCAGGATTTGATAGGGGGTGTAGCCTTCTTCAGCCAGGGGCACGGTCCCCCATTGGGACAATCCGTCGCAGGTGACGGTCGTGCCGTTGCAGTACTGGGTGAAATAGGGTTCTACGCTGCCTTGTCTGCGGACATAATTATTGAAAATATCATCGACGATATCGCTGATGTTGTCGTAGATATCCCGGTTTTGAACGTATGCCTGGTCATAGCGCGTGGAATTCGTGATATCGAAGTCGTAGCCCCTGCTGCGGTACCATTCTGTATAAACACGGTTGAGCGCATAGGAGATTTGGGCGTATATGTTTGCCCGGATCGCGTTTTCCGGCCAGGTGGGGTAAATTTCGCTGGAGGCGACGTTTTTGATATAGTCCGGAAAGGAGACGGTGACATTCTGGGCATTTGAGTCCGGGGGGCCCAGATGGACGGTGATGGTCTCGGGAATATAGGGTTCTCCCGTCACGGGAATGCCTCCTTCCGCGTCACAGTTCCTGCGGCGAAGCGCCGTAGAAGGTCTGTTCCTCGTTCCCATCGGTCATCTCGGGCAGGGGGATAAGTTCCACCGGCTGCACGGCCGAGGTGCCGCCGTATACCGGAATATTGCGGTTGCGTACCCGGAAATAGCCGGGAGCTACCACCAGGACATCATACGTGGTGATGGGGATGTTCTCGGCGGGCTGGAGGGTCAGTTTTCGATCCGTGGCCGGCAGCACCACCGGGGGGCTGAAGCCGTTTGCATCGGTGAGGGTAACGTATTGCAGGGCATTGTCCGGATTGTTCCCCGTGATGGTGACAACGGCATTCTGGATGGGAATAGCCCCGCGGGCGGCGTAAACCCGCACTTGCAGAGTGGCGAGATCGTCCTCCGGCGGGTAAGCGGTTTGGATGGGGATGGTATCGGGGGCGTTGCCGGTTATGTCCATCTCGTTTCCGTCCGGAAGCCGGTTTTCCATCATCTCTTCCCGCAACTGCTCATCAATGTCCCCCTCCGGTTGCGCCAGATCGTTGGCGGGCATATCTTCACCGGGCAGATAATATTCGGGTTCTGCCGGCTCCGTAGTTACGGCGGGTGGATTTTCACGGGCGTCGAGATCATCCACGGTTTCGGGAGGGGTGAAGGGCAGAGGGGTTCCCGGCTGCCGGGAACCGGGGGCCGGAACGGCATTCGCCTGCGGACTATCGGTAACGAGCGGCATGGGAATGGGCGGGACCAGCCGGGGTTCGTTTTCCGAAACGGCGTTCCCGTTCATTTCTCCTTCATCGGAAGGGGTGGATGCCGCTTCTTCGGTTTCGGCGGGCAGGGTGCTCCGCCGGCGGAGCTGCATCATCTCCTGCCGGTATTTTTCCATCATTTCCTGCAGGTTCTGTTCGGAAAGGGGATTGGAAGCCATCGTGCATCACGCCTTTCTTATGAATGGTTCATATATATGCACCGCTCGCTTGAAACATGAGTTTTTGGACATAGAGGACCCAACGCTGCGATTTGGGTGTCCGGCGGCTGTATAGGATGGGAAGGAAAACAGACAAAATTAATCCTTGATTAAACCAAATTTTTATGCTAGAATACAAATGAGCTGCTTAAAATGCGGTATGTCAATTTATGAAGGAGGAGCGTACATGTCATCCATTCGCAAACGCTTTCTGGCTATTCTGCTGGCGACGATGCTGGTCTGTGCGGCTTTTGCCGGCACGTCCGTTTCGGCGGCATCAACCGGAAAGCAGATTACCGTCATTCCCAACACAGATGAACAGCCCTTTATCCGGCAGTTTCTGCCCAAATCCCTGTTCGGATCCGGCGGGCCTTTCACCATCCATGTCCAGGTGAAGATCGAGGATTTCAAAAAGACCAAGATCGACGGAAAGGTCTTTGCGAACATATGGGATGGACGGGTTGAATCCGAATCGGTCGTCCGGCTGGCCGCTTATACCAAGAATACGGACTGGATTGATGTCACCCTGACCGATGTCTGCGAACAGTATAATGCTGGGATGAAGGCGGGGGATCCCATCACTTTCGAGAACGTCAAAGGAATCTGGCTGAATGGAAAACTGCAGGACTACATTTTGTTCGACATGGGCATGCTGTGGTCGACGGGCAAGGCGACCTTCCGCAACTTTGAAGTGACCAACGCGGCCGGAGAAGTCGTGTATTCCTGGGCGACCGAAGAGGATCTCCAGGGTGTGGAGAATGTAATGGATATTGAAAATCCTCAGACCCTCATCATGAAGGGTTCGTTTGGCGACAGCTCCGGGCAGCTTCTGGTGTCCGATTCGACGGAAGATGTGCCGTCCGTTCCGACGACGGAGCCTCCCGCATATGAGGATCCGCAACCCGGCGATTCTCCCACCGATGCCCCCTCCGACGCGACGGATGCGCCGACCGGCGGCGGGGATTCGACGACCAGTCCGGTTTCGGAGGACCCGGTCGCGACCACCGATCCGTCTACCGACGTGACCGGTGACGACACTTCGGACGTTGATTCGGATCCTTCCTCCAAGGATTCGTCAGCCGATTCGTCGGCTGCCGCCGTGGTAGGGGAACCGGAAGAAGACGGGGGTTCCTTCCCGATCTGGATCCCGATTGTGATCGTTGTGGGCGTCATCGTGGTGGCTGGTGTCGTTCTGCTCGTACTCTGGAAACTTAAGAAACTTCCCTGGGTAAAAGAATAATCTTAAGCTGGACGAAGCCCGGGTATATTCCTAAAGAATATACCCGGGCTTCTGCTCGCGTTTATACCTTTTTTACAAAAAAAAGTTTAGTGAATAAAAAAAATTGGCCATTGATAGCGGCTGAATAATGTTGTAAAATAAAGACGAATCCGCAAATAAGCCGTTTGCTATGATAGGAGGAGAGAAAATGCGTTCGATTCGCACACGTATTTTGGCCGTTCTGCTGGCGGTGATGCTGGTCTGTGCAGGTTTTACCGGCATGTCTGTTTCGGCAGAATCGGCGGGAAAGCAGCTGACCATCATTCCCAATACAGATGATCAGCCTTTTATCCGGCAGTATCTGCCCAAGTCCATATTCGGGACCGGCGGCCCCTTCACCATCAACATGCAGGTGAAGATCGAAAACTTTAAGAAGACCCATGTAGACGCTTTAGTCTATGTCGACATTTGGGACGATCGGGTTGAAGGCAAGTCCGTTAACGGCTATTTTAACTACAGCAAAAGCACCGACTGGATCGACGTCAAGATGACCGATGTTGTCGAAAAATATGGCATTGGTCTCAAAGCGGGAGATCCCATTACCTTCGATAATGTGAAGGGTATGTGGCAGAACGGAAAACTGCAGGACTATATTCTGCTTGATATGGGCATGTTGTTTGCAGAGGGGACTGTGACTTTCCGCAATTTGGAAATTACGAACGCGGCCGGAGAGGTCGTCTACTCCTGGGCGACGGAACCGGATCTTGAGGGAATCGAGGATTTGTCCGAAATGGAAAATCCCACGCCGATAATAACCAAAGCTTCGTTTGGCGACTGGTCGGGACAGGTGCGGGTATCCGACGCGGATACCACGCCGCCGACCGTGCCGACGACGGCCCCTCCCGTATATGAGGATCCGCAGCCCGGCGATTCTCCCACCGATGCCCCCTCCGGCGTGACGGATGCGCCGACCGGCGGCGGGGATTCGACGAGTCCGGTTTCGGAGGACCCAGCTGCGACCACCGATCCGTCTACCGACGTGACCGGGGATGACGCTTCGGACGTTGATTCGGATTCCTCCTCCAAGGATTCGTCGGCCGATTCGTCAGCTGCCGCCGTGGTAGGGGAACCGGAAGAAGACGGGGGATCCTTCCCGATCTGGATCCCGATTGTGATCGTTGTGGGCGTCCTCGTGGCGGCCGGTGTCGTTCTGCTCGTCCTCTGGAAGCTCAACAAACTTCCCTGGGTGAAAAAAGAACAGGAATAATCCCCGACAGATTTCTCGTATAATCGCCCATCATAACATAAAAACCCTCCGCCCGCAGCATTTTATGCTACGGGCGGAGGGTTTTCTGCGGGCCTATAACCTGATACACAGCATGTACGCCGCGCGTACATTTCGACAATAGGAACAGGAAAACGGTGTGCTTATATCCAAGTGTCGACCGGAAAGGATTCCGGAGCCTTCTCGAGCTGATCCGGATTCTTCAGGAGCTTTTTCATGGAACGGAAGGATTCGGCGAAATAATATCCGTCGCAGATCCGTTCATCAACCACAAAGCGCAGACGAATGACCCGTTTTTCCCGAACGGTTCCGTCGTCCTGTTTGTCGAGGATTGTTTCTTTTTTCCCCATCGCCATAAAGATAGAGGTGGTGCCGAAATCATAGATATGATGGTATACCGGCCCGATGCCCAAAGAGCCGACATCGGTGATATACATGGTGGTATGAAACGGGCTTAACCGGTTAAGGGCCTTGGGCATAAGCCCGAAATGGTCCAGCATATTAATTATTGTTCACGATTGCACGTGTCAGCCAGGCGGGACAGGTATTCGATATGCGCGCGACCATATCCGTGTCGTTTTCGACATCGGGGTCCTTGGCCTCGTGTAAAATAGCCCCGTTGATTTTCTCATACACGTCAAAAACCGTATCCGTCCCTTCAAAATTCGGTTTGATGACCACATCTTCGGAATCTTTGGACAGGCTGGGTTTCACGGTCATGGAGATGGTCAGCCGGTTGCGGGCGTAGATTTTCCCGCCCACGACAAAACGGTTAAGCCACGGGCGGAGGGTGATCATACGCACACTGGCCGCGATAAACAAGTGGAACATGGAAAAGCCGGGCATGTTTCGGTCTTTCCGGAGATGCCGCACATATTTCTCGAGCGCCTCGATTTCCACAACATCGTCAAACAAAACCGAACTGTCCGAACGGCGTTTCATAATATGGGGCATAACAGCAAAAAACGACTGGGTATGCCGCAGACGCCAGCCGTCATACCGATCTCCAAAGCGCCGTTTTCTTGTTTCTGGCATAATCGCGTTCATCCTTTCATAGACACGCTGTAGAGCGAGGCACTCTTATTCAGCGTGCGGATCCTCTGTTCAGGGGAAACCCAAAGGAAAACCGGCACGGCCATACAGGAGATTTTCTGTGCTTTATACGAGATTCCTGGTGCCGCATACCATCTATTCATTATATCATCTCACAAGTGGCTGTCAACTGGGCAAATGACAAAGGCTTTCCCTTGAATTGTATGTGATACAATGATGTGTGACAGATAAGGAATAAAAAAAGGTAGCGAATAGGGATGGCCTGTGTTAAGGTTGAGTTGCTAAGACAAAACCGAAAGGCAGGTGCCACCCTATCCGCTATGAATACGATAACACAA
>CABUKB010000012.1 GCA_902492045.1 uncultured Oscillospiraceae bacterium
CTGTATGAACTCTTTTTATTTTACTAAAGTGTTGCACTTGATAGTATAATTCACCATTGATCAAAAAAGAGAACCTTGTTGCCAAGGTTCTCTTTCATTACATCGGCTCTGTTTCACAAAAGGGGGTCGTTTTCTGCCCGTTCGTCCGTACAGGTGTTATCCGCCGCGCTTTCGGCCAAATGTTTTTCCGCCGCCATCGGCGGCCTTTGGCTCCTTTTCGTTTTCGCCCGCAAATCTATTTTTTGCAGAATATTCAGTGTTCCCGACTGCAAGGCCGTGAACAGAATCCCCTCCGCCACCGACCAAAACCCGTACACTAGAAAGCCCGACAAGAGGACAAGCACATTGATGATACACATGGCCAATGCCACGTTTATTTTCGGATTTTTCCTGTTTAGGATCAGCGCCAGCACGTCAAAGCCAACGGCGGTGGATTCACAGCGAATGCAAAGGGAATAGCCGGTTCCGACCAGGACGCCTGCCAGGAGAAAGCCAACCAGCCGTGGGAAAGGCAAGCCCCATCCCAAGTGATGAAAAACCGTGAAGAAAAAAAGATAGCAGACACAGCTGAAAATACTGCCCAGAAAAAACTTTTTTCCGAGAAATATCAGGCACAGGAGCAATAAAAGCACGGTGATGGCATTGACGAAAACGGAAAGATCGACGCCGCTCAGTTTTCCCAAAACCATGGAAAAGCTGGTGATGCCGCCGTTGATGATCTCATTGGGCACCGTGATAAACGCATACGCGCTTGTGATGAGAATGTTGCCTGAAACAATGCCGAGTATCCGTTTGACAGAAATCGTCTTCATGGCAGTTCACTGGACGGTATGCCGCCTTCTCCTTATGTATCGGGTTTGTATATTCTTGTTGTATACTAACTAAAAAAGCAAGCCAAAGTCCTAGGCCATTTTTAAACCCCCTTCATAAAACTATAAAGATACGGTGATCACATCTGCATATTTCACAAACCCTATTTTTTCCGCCAGCCTTTGAGATGCAACATTGTGCACTGAAGTTGACCACTGGGGGCATATGCCGTTTTGAAGCATCTGTTTGAGGCATGTGATACACACCTGGACCGCATAGCCCTTTCCCCTATATGGCTCCAATGTGTTAATGCCGATTTCCTGCACCTCATCCGGCATATAGGGCATAGCAGGTGCATCAGAACAGCTCACCAACAAGTCCCGGTGAAAAAGGCCACAGCATAAATGCCTTTCCACTAAATCCATAAAATACGTTTTCAACCAATCGGCCTCTTTACACCCCGGGTGATTAGTAGTAAAAAAGTTCTTAAACTGCGGGTATTCCCCGGGAACCAAATTTCGCGCATAAGATGTGGTCTGGCGTACCTTATCCGGCTTGTCAAAAACATACTTAATGAAGTGACAACAGCGGTTTCCAAACGCAGAAACCATGCCTTGTTCAATTTCATCCACGGTTCCTGCAGTTTGAATTTCTTTCTTAATTTGGTCCACTGCACCGGAAATGTTGCCACCATAAGATAGTACCGTCCGTTCGGGTTGACAAAGAATATAGAGGTCAAAAGGCTGCGAATAACCCGCCTGAATTTGATTACGTTCAGGTGAATAAACCCATCTTACGCCGGAAAACGGATTGCTTAAGATGTCCTCTTCACCGAGCCACAGAGAATAATATTGATTGGTTTTTTCCCTGAAGTCCATATACTCTTCCTCCAAAACCAATATATCATCTTTATCTAGTATATCATTGAACAACAATAGGAGTAGATGAGAGACTTCCGTTATCAATATGGGAATTCAATCATTTTTTCGCAGGCGTCCCATCCATTCCGCCTATATCCTTTAGGAACGAACCAGCCATCGGACACAGTGCCATCGGCGTAAAGTACTTTACTGTCAGCACCGCATCTTTTCGCAATATCCACATCGGCAGGCATTTCTTTACACGGGCTTGCCAGACCGCAGGACAGGCGTACAGTGGTTTTTATACCGTTTATTTCTCCAAGCTCCTGATTGCAGCCTTCATAAAACGGATGCATATGTATCCCGTCAAAAATATCCTCCGCATGGACAAATCGCTCTTTTTCCATTTGCAGTTCGGAAAACCGAATCCAAGAAGAACCCAAGTCCTTGACAAAATCAATCATGTTCAGCATTTTTTCTGATGAGTCAATTCCGCCTTTCATAAGAATGGTATTGATGCGTACCGGGACATTCTTTTGCTGAAAAATTTGGATAGCATCTTTGATTTGTTGAAAATCAGCCCTTGTATGCAAAAAATCCCGGTTGACTTCCTCGTCAAAAGAATGGATGGAGATATTGACTGCAGTTAGGTATCGGCTCAACTCAGTCAGATCCTGTCTATCAAACGCCGTTCCATTTGTGGTAATGTATACCTCTCTTTTATGAAGGCCACGTAAATATTGTGCAAGGTCTTTATATAAAAATGGCTCTCCACCCAAAATCAAAACATTTTGATAAGCCTGCAGTTCGTTGCTGATTCGGATCAGCTCTTCGACCGAGATGCTGTTCGGCTTGTATCCGTATCTTTCAATACAGAAATTACAACTGCCAGTACATTCATTTATAATTTTGACATTTAGGCATTTCCCATACACATTGTTACACTGATTATTTTTACTGGGTATCATACATGCCATCTCCTTTATTGGGTATCATACATTTCCATCTCCTTTATAGTATACCGTACCTCCACCAATTTTGTCGATAGAATGCCCATTGTATGTCGAATATAAGCAATAGGCTACATAGGCACGAAACAATTGTTGTGATAAACGAAATTGCGTCCAAACTCTATTTGATGGTGCGGATAACAGGACGTTGCCCACAGGTTCAAACTCTGACCGCAAAATAAAAAATACAAACCATCTCATGCATATGGGATGGTTTGTATTTTTGTAGGCGAAAAGAATCGGTTTTATAGAATTTTGCTAGGGACTTGAACTCTCGTAATATGTATTCCCGATTCTTCTTTAGCAGCTTTTAACCGGAATCCAAATTTCCCACTCATAATCCGATGAATCCGCATTCCCTCTGGGAAAAACTTCAAGATGTGGCACGGATTCGTTGCGGATATATTGGTTCTGGGGAAACCATTCGGTTAATATACGCGCGTATGCTTTGTCTACGTTGTCAAATCCTGTCTTCGAGTTTATCGTAAATATAGCCCAATCAGCGGCGGGAATGGTCTCAATGGTCAATCCGGCTGGAACTTTGTCTTTGTCTTTGGCTTGTGCTCCAATAATTGTCTTTGTCAACCCGTTATGAGACTCAAACTGGTAAGCTGCTACTTGCCAGAACGGCGCAGTATAGAAGCTCTCTCCGTTGTTCCATAGAATCTCGTTGTAGTTGTCCATAAATTTACGCCATAAAGGGGACAGACTGTCGCCGGGAAGACACTTGCAGCTATCATAGCCGGATAGCCCCATAATTTGAAAGCATTCTCTTTTTTCGATTCGAAATTGCATTTGTACCACTCCTTTAATAGTGAGTACGAAGGAAATCGGTGGATAGTTCTTTAGGGCGACACCTTGTCTGCGCGCCGACATAGGTGTGGTGCCATGGAGTTCTTTAAAAGCCCGTGTAAAAGCGGTAGGGGACTCATAACCGTATTTGAGGGCAATGTCAATCATTTTTTCACTGCCGTTTTGAATATCGAACACGGCTTGGGATAATCGTCTGCGGCGAATATATTCCGAGACCGGCATGCCAGCCATAAAAGAAAATATCCGAGAGAACTCATAGACGGAACAGCCAACTATTTTGGATAGCGACTCATACTGTATCGGCTGAGACAGATTATCCTCAATGAACTCCAGAACATCATTCATCCCTTTGAGCCAATCCATACAATCCCCTCCTCTCACTTAGAAGTATAAACGATTCGCGTGCGGAATTCTTCACATCTCTTGCTTATTTTAGATAGCCCTTTTGCATGCGGCAAAATCTTAATTATATAAACCGAGAGAAGTCGACCGCCTCACAGCAATCGACTTCTTTCGACATTCTTCTGGAAGGGTAGCATAAAATGAACCCCCTCAGGATAGAGGATTGAACTCTCACAAAAAACAAAATTTTTCATTATGCTCATTTGTAATGTAAAGGGAAGATGTTTGTGGCTTAATGGAAACACCGTTCCACATATTACCAATCCCAATGTCATTTGGAGTAACGTTCTGATAATGCCCTTTGATGCCTTCGATTATAACATTTTTCTTCTCATCAATAGTAACAATAATATGAAGAGGTTCTTTATACAGTATCATATTTTTTAGGTGAGGATATTTGTCATGAATATCTTGACTGTAAGTATATGTTTCTTTAACCCCATGCCAAATATATGATGCTGAATTTAACGAATAATAATAAATGCCATTGATTAATTTCACTGCATCCCCGTGGTCATTGCCGTTCATACAGAAAAGAATTTTTCTGCCATTTAGGTTTCTTCTTTCCAAAATCTCTCGAATTTCTTTTCTGTTAACAACGCCTCTCGAATGATTGCCAATCATAAAGTCATTTGACAGACTTTGGTGAGAACAAATAATATAATAATATTGATCATCTGAAATTTCATTTTTAAGCCACTCTATTTGTTCAGGAGGAATATATGGATATTGGTCGGTTGTTTCTTTATAATTCAATTTGCACCCAGGCAAATATCCGGATTTTGTTTTTATATAATTAGCGTCTAAAAAAACAAACTTTACATTTCCTTGAGTTATAGAATAATAGCCTCGTTTTAGCCCAAAGAAGTTTAAAACTGTTTCAGGCGAATAAAAATCCGTATTATGATTACCGATGCTGAAATAACAGGGAATATTTGCGTCTTCAAAGCATTTCAGTATTTTATGATTTTCTTCAGTGGGATTACATAAGTCCCCTAATTCGACTATGAAATCAACATTTTTCTGTTTACAATCTTGTATCAGTTCGTAAATACGTCTATCGCCGTCCGGAATAACGTCATAATGCAAATCAGTGAAAACGCAAAACTTTATAGGAAATTTCATTATCTCACCAATCAATTGTATAGTAAATTCGAATATTAAGATCTAAATTATAACATATAAAGTCATAACCACCGGCAAAGCCGGAGGCATGAGTAGGCCCTATAAGGGTCTATTACCGGCAATCGTCTCAAGACGCGCTGAACTTTATTTCGCTTGCATCACTTGCCCTACAGCCCGTAAACGGGCGATTACCGTTCTAATCACAGCTTTCTATATATTGAAAGTTTCATGTTAGCAGCTCGCTTCGCTCGATGCTTGAAGCTAAAGCTTTCTTTTCTTTTGTTGATTTATCCAGAACCGAAATTAAACGTTTATTAAGAATTTTAAGCCATTTAATATCGTACTCACTTTTTATTTGACGTTGCCCATTTTTATATTCCTCGATTATACCTTTGTTATCATTATAAGCTATTAATGCACTTTTCCAAAGGTCATCCATATTGCCAACCAACAAACTGTTAATAATTGCAAAATCATTTCTCGTATAAAAGCTTATTGTTTCTTCAAGTCTGAAAAGGTTCTGTCGTCCATATGCAATCATACCTTTATTGTAAAATAACCTAACACTTTCAGTAAAATTATAACATATAAAAACAAAAAGCACAACACGAGAGTTCGACTCTACAATACTATGCTTTTTCTTGGTCGGAGTGGCGAGACTCGAACTCGCGGCATCCAGCTCCCAAAGCTGGCGCGCTACCAACTGCGCTACACCCCGGCTTCTAACCGCTACTGATTATAATACGTCGCCGCCGGAGCTGTCAAGCGGCAAAAAGGGACACGGCAGCCAGACAGGCTGCCGTGTCCCCGGTATATGGGAGTATATTATGCGGTCGGATTGACGAGATGGACCAGGTGCGCAATGCCCGGGATGCTTTCCCCCTGCTGGGAAGAGGTGGGAGACATCAGCGCCCCAGTCCCGACGAACAGGACGCTGGACAGCTCCTGCCGCTCCATTTTTCCGAGGATATGGGAACAGAGCACCGCGGCCGAACAGCCGCAGCCGGAACCTCCGGCGTGAACGTCCTGTTTATCGCGGTCGTACATGAGCAGACCGCAGTCGTTGTATTCGTCCCCGAGTTTGTACCCTTTTTCTCCAGCAGCTTGCGGAGCAGGTCGCTGCCAACGGCCGACAGGTCCCCGGTGAGGATCAGATCGTAATCCTCAGGCTTGCTCCCCGTATCCTGAAAATAGTTATAGAGGGTGTCGGCCGCCGCGGGGGCCATCGCGGCGCCCATGTTGTTCATATCGGTGACGCCGAGATCGGTGACACGCCCGATGCAGACCGACGCGATATGAGGGCCGCTGCCGCCCAGGCCGACCACGGCCGAACCGGCCGCCGTGGCGGTCCACTGCGACGTCGGGGTGCGTTGACCGCCGTATTCGAGCGGATACCGGAACTGGCGTTCCGCCGTGCAGAAATGGGACGAGGTGACGGCGCTGCAGACATCGGCTGCGCCGCGTGGCGGCTATTCCTACTAGTTTAGCGGGTCAGCCTACGACGAAAGGGTGTTTCTCATATGAAAAAGTGGCTCTGTTTCCTCTTGCCTGTGCTTCTCGTCTCCCTTGTGCCAACCGTATGGCTGGCGCTAATGGACCCGGAACCTAAAGAAAAAAAGTCGACTGCTTTATGGCAATCGACTTCTTTCGACATTCTCGTGTCTAAAGACATAAAGTTAGTTCTTCATCTCTGCCAATGCTTATTAGCTTGTGTCATTGCATCATTTCATCCATCAAATTTTTAGCGTAAAGTAGAGTTTTTTCAAGCAAAGGAATATCATCTGATGTCGCAAAATGGTTCCCCATGTGTGCCACGGGCCCACTACCGGCTTTGATTGGCATATGAATACCCATTCTATCGGTATACATACACATTCTATTGGTTTTCCCGTAGATTTGCATGGGCCATCCCATATCTGCATACCCTGCGCAACCCTCATAACACCGAGAACACCGCAACAATTGACGGTAAACGAATTTTTTTAAATCATCCGAATCATTTTCGATTTGATTGAATAAACGATATATTGGTGCAGTATTGTTTGCATCATAAAGAAAACGAATTGATATCCTCAAGTCGCCATTTAAACAATTAACAATCATTATATCATTCTTTTTATATTTATATTTCAACTCATATCCGGGACAATGCCCACTTTTTATAGAACGGCTCAATTTAAATTTCTTCGCAACAACATCCAGTTGTTTTGCTATATTTCTATCTTCATCATTCAGAAAGATGAGCGCATTGTCATATTTGTCATATTTATATTCTTTGCATAGCTGTCTAAAATCGCAGTATGTAAAGCTATTATCTCCACTCCCTTTTTCCCGCAATGCTACCTGTGCCATTTCACACATAGCATAAAACATATTTGGATATAATTCATTTGTTAAAACAGCATCATTACCGCGGTAATCTATTTTCAGACCGGATCTTTCCAGCGTTTTCATGCGTTGCTCAACGCTTGTAATGGTTTTTCTGTCTTTATGGTAAGCTTTGCTTTTTATTTGCTTTAAAAATAGTTTTTCGAATATCAAACGGTTAATTGACAGAGAATCTTCACTCGCTACGCCCACAACACCAAAATCTGCGAATGGCATAATATATTTAGATTGGATTCCCAACCTGCCATATGGAAAAGGTTCATATTCTCCTGGGTTCTCATACAAATCACTTAATATATGCAGGAAAAAATTGCGCAATTGTTCGCAACTGTTTACCATATATTGCGGCAATTGATTTCTGACCTCTTGCGGTAGCGTTATTTCAAGCGGCATAATATGGATTCCGGCATCCCAAATATGTTTACTCGCTTCGGAAGAAAAATCTTTTTGGTTTTTATCAAAAATCATACTTATCTCCCTCGTACAAAATATAAAATATTTTCGTTTGATCTATTATAACAAAAAGCCTGCCGAAAAACAAATCTCTTACTTTTTCGACAGATTTCTAAGATCGTTTCGGGAAATAACACAGGGAATTCGAACTATTACAACGTTACGAAATCAAGCAATATCAATCTGCCATCAATCCATACGCTTATTCATCAAATTAAATTTAAATGTTCTATCACCGAGTGCATTTACAAAATAATTGGAAATTATCAAAATTAATTATTTTTCTGGATCGTCAGGACCAATCATGTGCAGAATCGATTCCATTGGCAATTTCCCATTCGATATGACATTTCCGCGCATGCTCAACTGACGGATTACCCGAATTACCGATAGCGTTGGCACCGTCGGTAACAATAAAAAAATTCAGGTTATACCGATTAGCTAATTCTGTTGCTTCTAACACAAACTGTCTCGCCCGTATCATTTTTTCGTCGATCTTAATCACCTCATAATGATATTATCATTGTTCTATATTGAAAGAAGCCGACTGCTTTACAGCAATCGGCTTCTTTTGTCATGTGAGGAAGCCTCAAAATGAATCCCGCAACATTTTTTATGCAAGAGTTGAACTCTCGCACACCGAAAAAGGTTGATAGCAAGCCGGAGCGTGGCGAGCGCGTTTACAAGCGAACAGCCGAAGCGAACGTGACCTGTTTTGGAAAAGGAGACGCAGCGGAATGAGCGCGCCGGCGACTTTTTTACAAAGTCGCCGCAAGCGATATGCAGCTTGCGGCGACGTGGCAAGGGTGGACGCTTTATATATTTGCGCCAATGACCTTTTATATGTAAAGAATCAAGCTGGCATTTTATAGTATCATCTCAGGATGGTCTTCCGCCGTGCGGCCAAACTCAAACAGTTGTCCCTGCACATTTTCAAAATAAAATATGGTTAAATTCTTATCTGCACCATATAAGAACAAATCAGGATGCCTGTTTTGAATTTGAAATCTTTCTTCTTCACTTGTCTGTGTCAAAAGATTATAAGCAAAATCACAGCGTTTAACCCATAAACTTTGATATTTTGAATAGTCCACAATCCGGTTATAAAGGTCAGCAATTGTTTCTATATGGAAACGCTGGCACCAGACAATATCATTTTTGTAGAGTTGTTGGCCTGTCTCACTTGTTACCATATCGTCCATATCATAAACAATCGGAATTTTTACTTTATATTGATATGCAACAAACGCTCTGCTATGGCCGTCTGTAAGAGTAAGCCTGCCATTACCAAAATCTCGGACAGGAAGAGGAGCGCACAATTCCATATGATTGGGATTAAACCATTTCTTGATGGCTTCAAGTTTAGATTTGTTTAAATACAACTGACTGACACCTAAATCAGTTGGCGCAACCTGACGGATTCCCTTAAATAACATATTTATCCCCGATCCCATTACTGTAAACTGTTATTAAGCATAACCCAGTAAATACCATGATAACACTTTGCTTGAACC
Source organism: uncultured Oscillospiraceae bacterium (assembly GCA_902492045.1). Lineage (GTDB taxonomy): Bacteria > Bacillota > Clostridia > Oscillospirales > Acutalibacteraceae > UMGS1623. Next base: position 9,376 of record CABUKB010000012.1, read on the forward strand.
GACATTATAACAGTATATCGCGATATACAAAAGAAGTCGACCGCTTTACAGCGATCGACTTCTTTCGACATTCTTCTGTAAAAGGAGTATGAAAAAGATTTTTTCGGCATTTTGGTGGTGGAGTTGAACTCTCGCGTCTATACAAGACACCGATGAAGAAAAAACTGGAATATTACAATAAACAAGCGCCTTTAGAGGCAAATTCAAATTAGACATGGAAGTTCGGATTTCAAAGCTTTTTTGATTCTTGTGTCCAGTTTCATGGCAAAGAGAAATCGGTCAGAAACTGCTTAAAATAAGGCTTTATAACAAAAACACTATTGATTCCAACCCCAGGGGAGTTCAGAAGTCAATAGTGTTTTCAATACTTGGGGTTACAGTTTAACGACACTTATACCAGCATAATTGATACCGTCCGCATTATAATATTCGATTTCATATGTGCCGCTGAAATCAGGCGTCAAGGCGAATCCTCTTTCCTCATTGCAAAACAGTTTTTCACATAAACCGAAAAGCGGGGCCATATGCCACTGAGGGTTATCTTCTCCTGTGATTTTCTTTACCAGCTTCCATGCTGCTTCTGTTGATTTCACTTTTATCATATAGCACGCGGGGGATTCCAGAACCGTAATCCCTTCGGGTTGATTTCTTTCCAATGTTTCCTGACAATGCATAAGGGAACGACGCACATTATGTCCATGATTGCACTCCTTGTAATTTATACTGAGGCAAAGCATAGAATCGGGTGTCAAACTATTTTTTATATTTTTATAACCATCCTGGAAAAGTTGACATGTATCAACGTTCGACTCTTCATCTCCATTGTCGACCTCTGCCCTATAACCTGCATACAAAGTCGCGGGCTTTTGGATAACTTGAAATTCGACCTCCTCAATAATTACTTTTTCAATGAGCTGTTCCATTTTGTTCATCTCCTTAATGTCGTAATTTTATATATATTTTAACATAAAATAACAAAAGAAGTCAATCGTTTTTTGTAACGCTCGACTTCTTTCGGCTTTGGCGGAAGCGGTGGGATTCGAACCCACGAGCCCGTGAGGGCTACCTGATTTCGAGTCAGGCCCGTTATGACCACTTCGATACGCTTCCATATGTTTGATGCGCTTTAGGAAGACAGGCTGCTCTCCTGACGCCTCCTTATTATAAGAGAGACACCCCGGTTTGTCAACCGCGAATTCGACGGGTTTTCGGCCGTCAGGCGAGCCGTCCCTTGGTCCTAAGGGCCGGAAATCCCCACTGGCGCAGTACCTCGTACACCCCTACCGCAACGGTGTTGGAAAGGTTCAGAGACCGCGCCGCGTCGTCGTTAAGCATGGGAAGGCGGACGCACTGCTGCCGGTTCCGGCGAAGCAACTCCTCCGGCAGTCCGGCCGTCTCCTTGCCAAAAACGAGATAGGCCCCGTTCGGATAAGCCATATCGCAGTAGAGATTCCCGCCTTTGGTGGTAAAATAATAAAAAGGCCCGTGGTTTTTGGCAAAGAAATCGGCTAGGTCCGGATAAATCGTGATATCCAGAAGAGGCCAATAGTCGAGACCCGCCCTCTTGAGATGGCGGTCATCAATGGAAAACCCAAGCGGTCCCACCAGATGCAGATGACAGCCCGTCGCCGCACAGGTGCGGCTGATATTCCCCGTATTCTGCGGAATTTCCGGTTCCACCAACACGACATGCAGTTTCGGCACGACATATCCCCCTTTCTCTATACCCGGCTGCAAAGCAATTGCAATTCCCCTTTGGCCAGCGCGGTCATCCCCGCCGGTAGGAAAAGGCAAGTCCCCTTACACAGTGGGATCTCGCCCCCTGTCCATATCAGCGCGCCCTCTCCTTTAAGGCAGATCAGACAGATGAAGCTGTCGGCACATCCGATCCGCATCCCGCCCGACACAGCCAGCAGTTCGGCCTGAAACCAATCGCAGGAGGCCAGGGGCCGGACCGTTCCACCCGGCAGGGAGGAAACACGCCCGACCGCGCCATACGGGATTTGCGGCGGCACCGTAATCACGGCTTCCACCGCTTTGTCTATATGAAGAGGCCGGGGACGGCCATCAAGGTCCACACGCCCGTAATCGTATACGCGATAGGTGATATCGGAATTCTGCTGAATTTCAGCGAGCAGGATTCCCGCTCCAACCGAGTGCAGCGTCCCGGCCGGCAGGAAAAAGACATCCCCCGGATGAGCCGGCACCACGTTGCAGATATCGGCGAGCGTTCCCTCTTCGGCGTGCCGGCGGAATTCGCCCCTCGTCAGCCCGCAGTTGACCCCGTACACCAGCTTGGCGCCCGGCTCGCAGTCCACGACATACCACATTTCGGCCTTGCCCCGTCCCCCCTCTGTCCGCGCTGCATACGCATCGTTCGGATGCACCTGAAGAGACAACGGAGCTTGCGCATCAATGAGTTTGACCAGCAGTGGAAAGCCCGGAAACCCGGCCGCCCGGCGGCCGAGCGCCGCGGCTCCCCATTCGGCGAGGACTTCGGATAAAGGACAACCGGCCAGCGGCCCGTTGTGAACCACCGACGGTCCGTCCGGGCGGCAGGATAACAGCCATGCCTCCCCAGTGGACGGCCCCTCGGAGGAAAAGCCGAAGTCGGTCAGCAGACGGGTACCTCCCCAGAGGGTTTCCTTTAAATAAGGGGTAAGGAGGAGCGGATACCAGTCCATATGCGAGCCGCCTTTCCTAAATTTTCGACAAACGGTCCTTTTATATTACACCATTTTCCCCTTTCTGGCAATGACCGGACCGGCCATTTTTTCCTCTGTACGTATACCCTCTCAGATTATGCCTTTAAAATCGCCGGATTTTATATATTCTGCACAATGAAATCTCCTTTTCATGGGAAATCCGGAAATGTTTTTAGATAATATGGAGAACTATTGCGGATTTCTTCTCGATTGTATATAATAGATACAGGATCGGGCCAGGTATGGAAAGGCCCGGCACTGATATGACAGAAAGGAAATGCGATATGGCGAAAACAGTGAACCCCCCCGTATCTCCCGCCGCGCCCGCGCCGGGCGAACAGGAGCTGCGGGAGGCCCTGACGGCCAAGCTGCTCCATAATTTTTCGGTTCAGCCGGAAAACGCAACCGACGAACATTTTTACAACGCTTTGGTCCTGGTGCTCCGCGACCGCATGCGCAACGACCGGGTAGAGACCATCCGGAAGGCCCATGAGCAGCAGAGTAAACAGGTGTATTATCTGTGTATGGAATTTCTCATGGGGCGAAGCCTGAAAAATACCCTGTATAACTTGAACTTGACCGAGGATGCCCGGCGGGTTCTCGACGGGTTCGGGGTCAAACTGGATTCTCTATACGAACTGGAACCCGATGCAGGACTGGGCAACGGCGGCCTCGGCCGCCTGGCCGCCTGTTTCCTCGACGGCCTGGCCACGGCGGCGATTCCCGCCGTCGGGTATTCCCTGCTGTACGAGTACGGCATCTTCCGACAGAAGCTGGTGGACGGCTGGCAGACGGAATTGCCCGATTCCTGGCTTCCGGGAGGGCGAAGCTGGCTGCTGCCCCGCCCCGAGCTGGCCAAGGAAGTCCGTTTTGACGGACATATCGACGAGTGGTGGGACGGCAACGGTTACCATCATGTGGAACACCGGGACGCCACCGTGGTCATCGCCCAGGCCTACGATATGATGGTCCCGGGCAAGGACGGACGAGGTGTATCCACTTTGCGGTTATGGAAATCCACCGCGCCGGGGATGGATATGTCCTTGTTCAACCAGGGGGAATATATGCGCGCCATGGAACAAAAGGCCATGGCCGAGGTAATCACCCAGGTCCTCTATCCCGCCGACAATCACCGGGAGGGCAAGAGCCTGCGGCTCTCACAGCAGTATTTTCTGGTTTCCGCTTCGGTGCAGGATCTTGTCCGGCGGCATCTCGATGTCTACGGCACCCTCGACAACCTGCCCGACATGGCCGCTGTGCATATCAACGACACCCATCCCACCCTGGCCATTCCCGAACTGATGCGTATCTTGCTCGACGAGTGCGGTTACGGCTGGGACGCTGCGTGGGACATCGTGACCCGTACCGTCGCTTATACCAATCACACCGTGATGGCGGAGGCCCTCGAATGCTGGCCGGAGGATCTCTTCCGCCAGCGCCTGCCCCGCATCTATCAGATTGTCAAGGAGATCAACAACCGTTTCAGCGCCCGGATGATGGAGGAAACGGGAGGCGACAGCGAAAAAGTCGGCCGGATGGCGATCATCTGTTACGGCCTGATCAAAATGGCCAACCTCTGTGTCGCAGCAGCCCACTCGGTCAACGGCGTCTCCCGTCTGCACAGCGACATCCTCAAAAACGACGTGTTTCACGACGCGTACACCGTCATGCCGGAGAAGTTCACCAACGTCACCAACGGCATCGCCCACCGCCGCTGGCTTTGCCAGGCCAATCCGGGGTTGTCCGCCTTCATCCGGGACCGGATCGGGGACGGCTTTGTGCTGGATGCACGGGAACTGGAAAAACTCAAGCCCTATGCGGCCGACAAGGCTTCGCTGGATGAATTCATGGCGATCAAGCGGCAGAACAAGGCGCGTCTGGCGGACTACGTGCGCCGGACGAGCGGCATCGAGATCGACCCCGATTCCCTGTTCGACATCCAGGTCAAACGCCTGCACGAATACAAGCGCCAGCATCTCAACGCCCTGCATATCCTCCATACCTATCTGACTCTCAAGGATCATCCCCATATGGAGTTTGTGCCCCGCACCTATCTCTTCGGGGCGAAGTCCGCCCCCGGGTATTATCTGGCCAAGGAGATCATCCGCTTTATCTGCCATTTGGCCAAAGAGATTGACGCCGACCCGGCGGTTCGGGATAAGCTGAAGGTGGTCTATCTTGAAGATTACCGGGTAACTCTGGCGGAACTGCTGATGCCCGCCGCCGACATCAGCGAGCAGATTTCCCTGGCGGGAACCGAGGCAAGCGGCACCGGCAACATGAAACTGATGATGAACGGCGCCGTGACCCTCGGCACCCTGGACGGCGCCAATGTCGAAATCTGTGAGCAGGTGGGACGGGACAACATTCTTCTCTTTGGCATGACCGCCGAAGAGGTAGAAGCTCTGAAGCAGCAAGGATATCAGCCCCGGGAATTCTACAACGCCAATCCCCATATCCACCGGGCGGTTGACGCCATGTTTACCGGTTTCGGCGGGCGGACCTACGGCGAAATCGCGGGCTCCCTGACCGGCAACGATCCCTATATGGTACTGGCGGATTTCGAGGATTATTGCCGGGCCCAGCAGCTTTCCGGCGCGATCTACCGCGACCGGGATAAATGGGCCTCCATGGCGCTGATGAATACCGCCTGCAGCGGCCTGTTCGCTTCCGACCGCGCCATTGCGGAATATGCCGGAAACATCTGGCACGCCCGCCCCCTGCGCGATTAACGGCGGGACGGGGCTTTATGGCGACGCACCGTCTAACGATGCTTTCCAATCCAGAGTGCCCCGTCGTATGCCCGTTTATAGGCCGATCCCTCTCGACATTGACCGCCAGATTGCATCAGGCTTACTGGTGGTGAGACATGAGTGACCGAAACGGAAAACGAGATTTTGGAGCACATGTTTTAAAATTCAATGGCTGCGCCGGTTCATTCTCCGCCCGCTCTTCGGAGCGGGCTTTCTCATGCGCCTTATTGCCGATCGTTTAGCCTCGTTCCGTATACAACAGAGGGGTGCGAGATGCCCGCCGGATCTGCCACATACGCTTGCGGCAGGCCGGACGCTCTGCAACACGACGAATCGTCACGCAGAAAGTCCGGCGCGGCGTTGACAACCGAGGTTCAAAACCGTATAATAAAACCACCGTACGGAAAGGTTGTGCTGAAATGAACAACGAGGATAGGATTCTGGCTTTGCTAGAGCAGATGAATGAACGGTTGGAAAAGCTGGAGCAGGGGCAGGCCAAGCTCGAACGAAAAATGGAACATCGTTTTAATAAAGTAGACGCCAACCTGAAAGCTTTGTGGCACGATGTTGATTATGCCCTGGATAAAATCGACGAACACGAAAAGACCTATCACAGCGCCGGTTAATTCACCGCCCTCCTTGTGGGGGCGGTTTTATCGTATCTGTCCGTCCGCCGTTGCCGTCACCCTTGCGCCGCCTTATTGCCAATCGGCTGGGTCAGAATACCTGGATTCTGCCGCTCATGTCAGGGCATACGCTGATCGCGGCAACCGCAAGTAACGCCTATCTTAAAATTCGGGGGCACACGCATAGCCCAAGGCAAGATTTCGGTCAAAGCAAACCCCGTATGAACACTTCGGTGTTCATACGGGGTTCTTTGGTGGACGTTAACGGACTTGAACCGCTGACCCTTCGCACGTCAAGCGAATGCTCTACCAGCTGAGCTAAACGTCCCGGTTTGAAAAATTCCGCCGTGCGGAACGAGCCTTATTATACAAAATCGCCTTCGGCTTGTCAAGGGGTTTTCACCGGCGGCGTGGAAAAAACGCGGACACAGAATCCCGCCAGTTCCGGCCGGCCCGGTGATCCCCACAAAAATACGCCGTTCCCCTTGTTTTATCGGAAAAGTTTGTTATAATACTAACCATATCGGCCAACGCCGATTGCTCTTAATGCCATAGCGATATATGGAATCCAAACCGGAAAGGCATGGTCAGCCATGAAACGAAATGAAATCGCCTCGGTCTATGCCGACGCCGAATCCCTGGCCGGACAGACGCTCACGGTATGCGGCTGGGTGCGCACCCTGCGCGAATCCAAATCCCTGGCGTTTATCGAACTCAACGACGGAAGCTGCCAGCGAAACCTGCAGGTTGTGGTCGAACGGGGAACACTTGCAAACTTTGAGGAAATTGTCCGCCAGAACGTGGGGGCCGCGCTGTGCGTCGAAGGGGAACTGCTCCTGACCCCGGAAGCCAAACAGCCCTGTGAAATGCACGCTTTGTCTGTCCGGGTCGAAGGGGCCTCCACCGCCGACTACCCCCTGCAAAAAAAACGCCATTCGCTCGAATTTCTTCGGACCATCGCCCATCTCCGGCCGCGGACCAACACCTTTAACGCGGTTTTCCGGGTGCGGTCGGTCGCGGCTTATGCGATCCATCGTTTCTTTCAGGAGCGCGGGTTTGTTTATGCGCATACCCCTCTCATCACCTCCAGCGACTGCGAAGGGGCGGGCGAGATGTTCCATGTCACGGCGCTGGATCTCGACGACCTCCCCCGAGATGAGAACGGCAAGGTGGATTATTCCCAGGACTTTTTCGGCCGCCACACCTCTTTGACGGTCTCCGGCCAGCTGGCCGGAGAGTGTATGGCCATGGCCTTCGGCAAAATTTATACCTTCGGCCCCACTTTCCGGGCCGAGCGGTCCTATACGGCCAGGCATGCGGCGGAATTTTGGATGATTGAACCCGAGATCGCGTTTGCCGATCTGAGAGACAGCATGGATCTCGCCCAGGATATGATTACCTACGTGATCGCCTATCTGCTTGAGCACTGTCCGGATGAAATGGCCTTCTTCAACAGTTTTTATGACAAGGGGCTGCTTGAACGCCTGCATAAGCTGGTCCATTCGGATTTCGTCCACGTGACCTATACCGAAGCCATCGCTCTGCTCGAGCCGCACAAGGACGAATTCGAATACCCGGTTTTCTGGGGCTGCGACCTGCAGACCGAACACGAACGGTATCTCACCGAACAGGTCTACGGCATGCCGGTGTTTCTCACTGACTATCCCAAAGAAATCAAGGCCTTTTACATGCGGCTCAACGACGACGGAAAGACCGTAGCCGCCATGGATCTGCTGGTTCCGGGGGTCGGAGAGATTATCGGAGGCAGCCAGCGGGAGGAGCGCCTCGACGTACTCGAAGCCCGTATGGCGGAACTGGGTATGAACCCCGAGGATTATTGGTGGTATCTCGATTTGCGCCGCTACGGCGGCACCCGTCACGCCGGGTTCGGTCTCGGCTTTGAGAGACTGATCCTGTACGTCACCGGCATGTCCAACATCCGGGATGTCCTCCCCTTCCCGCGCACCACCGGATCGGCGGAATTTTAAAAATGACCCGGTTCCCGCGCCCCGGCGGGTACCGGCTCTCCCGGCGGCGGATTGGCCAATCCGCCGCCGTTTTTTACCGGTGCGCCACCCGCCGCAAAGGATGAAAAACTGACCGATCTGTCCGCCGTCTGACGCGAGTTTCATCGGTAAAGTTGACAAAGTTTTGCAAGATTCCTTTTTGACACTTGCAAAAATGAACGGCATATACTATGATAAGGGACGGAACAGAAGGAAAAATGGAGAGGAGTCCTATTCATGGCGGCATGGCAGGATTTGGAGCGCCCGGCGCTCGAAGCCATCGAAGCGGAGTGCAGCGCGGCCTATCAAACGTATAAGGCAAGAGGGCTGAAACTCGACATGTCCCGCGGCAAACCGGGACCCGAACAGCTCGATCTGACCCTCGATATGCTGGACTGCGTCAACGCGCGGGACGGCTACCGCACCGAAAACGGAGCGGATACCCGCAATTATGGCATTCCCGACGGCATACCCGAAGCGAGAGAACTGCTTGGCGCCATGATGGGGGTCCCGGCTGATCAAGTCATCGTCGGGGGCAACTCCAGCCTGAACCTGATGTTCGACTACATCGCCACCGCCTATGCCAAAGGGGTCTGCGGGGAGGAACCCTGGTGCCACCAGGGAAAAATCAAGTTTTTGTGCCCTTCTCCGGGATACGACCGGCATTTTGCCGTCACGGAATATTTCGGCTTTGAACTCGTCACGGTGGACATGACCGACCATGGCCCGGACATGGATCAGGTGGAGTCCTGTGTCCGGGATCCGCTTGTCAAAGGTATCTGGTGTGTGCCCATGTATTCAAACCCGGACGGTATCACCTATTCCGATGAAACCGTCCGCCGCATGGCTGCGTTGCGGCCGGCGGCGTCCGATTTCCGGATCATGTGGGACAACGCTTACTGTGTCCATCATCTCTCCGACACCCCGGATACGCTGCTCAACCTCTATGAAGAGGCCACGGCCGCAGGCAACGAGGATATCGCCATCTTCTTTGCGTCCACCTCCAAAATCAGTTTTCCCGGTTCGGGCATTGCCGGCATTGCGGCCAGTCCCCGCAACCTGGCGGACATCCGCCGCCGCCTGAGTATCCAGACCATCGGTTCCGACAAGCTCAACATGCTCCGGCACGCCCGGTTTTTCAAGGATATCGACGGCATACGCGCCCATATGAAACGGCACGCCGCGATTCTGCGCCCGAAGTTTGCCGTGGTGCTCGATACCCTGTCGAAAGAACTCGGCGGATTGGGCATCGCCGCCTGGCATGAACCGCACGGCGGCTATTTCGTCAGCGTCAATCTCCTGCCCGGCTGTGCCAAGGAAACCGTCCGGCTGCTGGCGGAGGCCGGGGTCGTCATGACCGGCGCCGGCGCCGCCTATCCGTATGGACGGGATCCCAAAGACTCCAATGTCCGCATCGCCCCCACCTTCCCCTCGGTGGAAGAACTGAAAACCGCGATGGAACTGTTCTGCATCTGCGCCAAACTCGCCGCCGCGCGGCGGCTGCTGGATCAAAGCGGTTCGGAACCCGCCTAACCCTGTCCCGGCAGTCCCCCGCATCCATTAAACGGATGCGGGGGACTTTTTAACCGGCCGCTTCGGGACAATTTCCGGCAATTTATGGTAAAAATTTCATTTAAAAATCAGCTATTCTATAAAAAAAGTCCGCTTCCAAGCCGGATGCATTGACTTTTAGCCCGCCAGATTCTATAATAAGTCCCATGTGATGCCGCGACGCGGCAAATGGATGCAATGGAGGACAAGCCGATGAAGCGAACTGCAAAGCCTGTATTCTTCATCGTGGCGCTGCTGATCTTCGCCTTGACATACACGTCCTTGTTCGGTGTGTATACCTATTACGGCGACCGGCGCGATACGATTATTCGAGGGGCCGCGGATATCCGGTTCGGTATTGATATCCGTGGCGGCGTCGACGTGACGTTCGCCCCCGAGGACGAGAACATCGAGGTCACGGCGGATCAGATAGACGATGTCCGCAACGTCATCGTCCAGCGTCTGATCCGGAACAACATCACCGACCACGAGGCGTACACCGACGTCACCAATAAACAGGTGATCGTCCGGTTCCCCTGGAAAAGCGACGAGACCGGTTTCGATGCCTCGGAAGCTATCGAAGAACTGGGGAAAACCGCTTCCCTTGAATTCTATCTCGACCGGCAGGAAAGCAATTATGTCCTTCCCACCGAAAAGCCGGGGGAGGAGGATCTCGTCCTGACCGGCAAGGATGTCGAGCGGGCCTCCGCCGCCTATGAACAAGGGCAGACCGCCAACACGAATCAGCCGGTGGTGGCCCTGGAACTGAAAACGACCTCCGAAAACGGGGAAAAATCGGGCAAGGATAAGTTCGATGAGGCCACCAAGCTGCAACAGGAGCGGAACGCCGCTCTCTCCAGTGGCGAGGCGAAATACTCCATCTCCATCTGGCTGGACGACGAATGCATCTCCAACCCCGGCGTGGAAGTACATATCACCGACGGCCAGGCGTCCATCACCGGGTTTTCCGAATACTCGGACGCCGCATCGGTAGCCAACCTCATCAACGCGGGCGCCCTGCCCTTCGGCATCAAGGTGACGAGCTCCAATATCATTCCTCCCTCCATGGGGGAAAAGGCGCTGGAGCTGATGGTACTGGCCGGAATCATCGCCTTTGTTCTGATCTCCATCTTTATGATCCTGTATTACCGGCTGCCCGGCGTGATCGCGGTCATATCCCTGATGGGACAGATCGCGGGCTCCATTGCCGTGGTCTCGGGCTACTTCGGCTTCCTGAACAGCTTTACCCTGACCCTGCCCGGTATCGCCGGTATCATCCTGTCGATTGGGATGGGCGTGGATGCGAACGTCATCACGGCCGAGCGGATCAAGGATGGCATCCGGATGGGTAAGACCATCGACGGCGCTGTCAACAGCGGCTGTCACGATTCCTTCTCCGCCATCTTCGACGGCAACATCACCGTTATCATCGTGTCCATCATTCTTATGGGGGTCTTTGGCCCTCCCTCCAGCTTCTGGTCCACCGTCTTGTATCCCTTCCTGTTCATGTTCCCGGTTTCCACCAGTGGCGAGGTGTACTCCTTCGGTTTCACCCTGTTTGCCGGCATCGTCTTCAACTTTATCGTGGGCGTATTCGCCACCCGGCTGATGATTCGGTCGGCCACCCGGTTCCGGTTCCTGCGCAAACCTTGGCTGTTGGGAGGTAAACGACATGACAAAACCGTTTGATTTTGTCGGGCACCGCAAGGTGTTCGTAAGCATCTCCCTCTGCATCCTCCTCATCGGCGTCGTTTTCAATATCCTTTTCGGCGTGGAACTGGGCACCGAGTTCAAGGGCGGCACCCTGCTCAAATACAGCTTTGAAAGCGAACTCGATCACAGCGCCGTCGAGCAGACGATCCAAGACAAGCTGCCCGGATCATCGGTGACGGTTTCCGAAAACGATTTGTCCACCAACACCATTTCGGTCGAACTTTCCCGCAGCATCACCGCGGAGGAACGGGACGGACTTCTCGAGACTCTGACCGTTGCTTATCCGGACAACCAGATCGAACAGATCGGCGCCAACTCGCTGGAGCCGTCCAGCGGCCGTTGGTTCTTTATCAAATGCCTGGTGGCGATTGCGCTTGCCGCCATCTTCCTGGTCATTTACGTGGCCCTGCGTTTTCGGAGAATCGGGGGCTTGTCCGCCGGCGTCATGGCGCTGCTGGCCCTGCTCAATGACCTGCTGGTGGCCTATTTCGCCTTTGTTATTTTCCGAATCCCGCTCGACGACAACTTCGTCGCGGTGGTCCTCACCATTCTCGGCTACTCCCTCAACGATACCATCGTCATTTACGACCGTATCCGGGAAAACCGCCGGATTATGGATAAAAAGACCCCTATCGCGGAAGTGGTCAACGTCAGCCTCAACCAGAGCTTTGTCCGTACCCTGAATACCGCGATTTGTACTTTCATCGCGGTGGCCACCGTCGCCATTCTCGCCTTGGCGACCTCCATGGAGTCCATCGTGAGTTTCGCGGTGCCCATGATGTTCGGCGTCATTTCCGGCTTTTACACCTCCGTATGCCTGTGCAGCCCTCTGTGGGTGGCCTGGGTCGAGCATAAGGAGAAAAAAGAAGCCGCTCGAAAAAATGCCGCGAAATCGGCTAAAAAGAAAAAGGCTTGATCGGTCCTAAAGCATCCGGAGCTGTGCTCCGGATGCTTTTATGCCACCAGCCGCGAGCCGCCCGCTCCATCCGCCACGGCCGTTTAACGCCTGTCGGAAGCGGGATCGGGGAAAAATACCCTGGTACGAAAGGGAGCCACCCTATTAAAGGAAAAGGAGAACCGCCATGCTGGAATATAAATTCGACACCCAACTCCTCATCGAGGGCCAAAACCTGTCCGAAGACGAGATCCACGACTATATCACCGCGCATTTCAAAGGCGATTGTCTGTTAGCCGTGGGAGATGACACCCTGATTAAAATCCATTTTCACACCAATGAACCGTGGGATGTCCTCGCGTATGCCGCATCCCTGGGCGAAATCTTCGATGTGGTGGTGGAAAATATGGAACGGCAGGAAAATGGCCTGAAAGGATAGAAAAACGCATCGCCCGGCCGGGTTTCCGGCCGGGCGAATTTTAGATCCATCCAATTTCTAGGGGCAAGTCTCCCCTTGGGGCGGCCGCGTTTAGCGGTCAAGCAGACGCCCCATAAGGGTATCCCCCCGCTCGACCCATATCCCGGTAGAAGCCGCCGCCCGTTCGGTAAACGCACCGGCGCCGCTCTCCCGTTCCTGTCCACTGCGGTATAGCAGATACGGAACCGGGTCGGCCGTGTGGGTACGCAGGGCAATCGGAGTGGGATGGTCGGGCATGACCAGAATCGCGTGATCCCCCATCTTTTTCAGTTCGTCCAGCAGGGGGGCCAGAATGCGGCGGTCGATCTCTTCAATCGCCCGCACCTTGTTTTCCGTCTCGCCGCGGTGGCCGCATTCATCCGGCGCTTCCACGTGGATATAGGCCATATCCCGGCCCGCCCGCAGTTCCCGCAGGGCCGCATCCCGTTTGCCCTCATAGTCCGTGTCGATATAGCCGGTCGCGCCCGGGATTTGACAGACCGTCATCCCGGTCAAACGCCCGATTCCCTTGAGCAGATCCACCGCCGATATCATGGCGCCCTGTACGCCGAAGCGCTCCTGGAAATTTTGCAGGCGCGGGCGGCGGCCCTGTCCCCACAGCCAAATCGCGTTGGCCGGGTTCAGCCCCCGCGCGATTCTCTCCCGGTTGAGCGGATGATCCCGCAGCAGGTCATAGCTTTCCTCCATCATGCGGCACAGCTTCGCGGCGGCCGGATGGGTCATCCGATACGGGCCGATAACCCGGCCCGTGATATCATGAGGCGGCGTCACCGTCCCAAGCTGCGTCTGCCCGCCGTGCCACACCAGGCAATGACGGTATGCGGTGCCGGTGTAAAAATCGAACTCCCCGCCGCCGAACGCCGCCTGGATTTCCCGGATCAGCCGGTCGGCATCGGCGGTATGGATATCTCCGGCGCAATAATCGATCATCGTCTTATCCCCGTAGGCCGGGGTGTCCGAGAGGGTCACGAGATTGCAGCGCATCGCTACGTCTTCATCCCCCAGCTCGATTCCGATATTGGCCGCCTCCAGAGGCGACCTTCCGGTATAACAGTCCTGCGGGTTATAACCCAGAACCGACAAATTCGCCACATCGCTGCCGGGCGCCATCCCGTCCGGCACCGTCTTCGCCAGTCCTACCTCGGACACCCTGGCCAGAGCATCCATCGCGGGTTTGTGCGCGGCCTCCATGGGTGTCTTTCCCCCGAGTGACGCGCACGGCGTATCCGCCATCCCGTCGCACAACAGCACAACCCGTTTCATTTCGGCATCCTGTCCTTTCCAAATTAACGCTCAAGGATCACAGACGAGCGGCGGCCCCTGCCGGGCCTCCCCATACGCAGGCAGTGCGCGGCTTACGGCCCGGAAACCATCCGGACCGAAGAGAAACCCGCCCTCATCTGTTCGCAATTGGATTATACCAGACCGGCGGCCGCAACACAAGCGCCGCCGTTTTATCCCCGAGGCGGAAAGTGTTTCCGGCACAGAAACGGCACAGAAAATTTCCCCGCACCGATTGCATTTTCCGGTTCTGTGAGGTATAATAAATACAATCCTTTTATAATGGGCGGAAATGGGACTTTCACCGTGTCCCTTTCCTTTTTCCGGCTGAGACCGGCCGGGTTTTAACATGGAAAGGACTGAGTATATGCACAATCCACCGGATTTCCTTCTGGCAGAAACAGGCAACGGATGGTTGGCCGGTGCCGGCATGACCATTCTCATCGGCCTGGTGGTGGTATTTGCCGTTCTGATTCTTCTGACGTTTATTTTTTATCTGTTCGGCAAAGTGGTCGGCGGCTCCAAAAACGACAAAGGCTCTCCCGCACCGGCTGAAAAAATGCAGGCAGAGGTTTCCCCGTCCGCTCCTCCCCGGGCGGTGCCTGCCCCGGTGGTGGAAGACGGCATCCGCGAGGAAGTCGTCGCGGTGATCGCGGCGGCCGTGGCCGCGATGGCGGGGCCCACCGGCTCGTACACCGTCCGCCGCATTCAGCGCAGCCGCAGCGAACGCCCCGTTTGGGCGGCGGCGGGCATCGCGGAAAATACCCGTCCTTTCTGATCCTTCCCTCCCCTTCCCAAACCTACCGAAAGGATTGACTTGGATGAGTGAACTCTGGGATTCAATCGTCAAGCTATGGCAAGATTCCGGCCTGGCACGTCTGTTGAATTTTGATAACGGCGGCTGGAAAAACCTGATTATGATCGGCATTGCGTGTTTTCTGATCTATCTGGCGGTCAAGAAAGGGTTTGAGCCGCTGCTCCTCCTGCCGATCGCTTTCGGCATGCTTCTCGTCAACCTGCCTCTTACCGGCATCATGGATCCGCAGATGAATTCCCTGGTCCCCTTGACGGCGGAAGAACTGGCTCAGGTGAATGAGGACATCTATACCCAAAATTATCCCTTGATGATTCACCTGCAGGATGAAACGGGGCAAATTCTCAGCGCCTCCTGGCAGCACTTTGAACAGGGCGGCCTGATGTGGTATCTTTACCAGGGGGTCAAATTCGGTATCTATCCCCCGCTGATTTTCCTCGGGATCGGCTGTATGACCGACTTCGGTCCCCTGATCTCCAACCCCAAGAGCTTTTTGCTCGGTGCGGCCGCGCAGTTGGGCATTTTCATCACCTTTTTCGGGGCACGGGCAATTGGCGCCCTGCCGTTCGCGGAAGATCTGGGCATTGCCTTTTCAGAAGTAGAGGCCGCCTCCATCGCCATCATCGGCGGAGCCGACGGGCCGACGGCTATCTATCTGACTTCCAAGCTCGCGCCCTGGCTGCTCGGCGGCATCGCGGTGGCGGCTTACTCCTATATGGCGCTCGTCCCGATCATCCAGCCTCCGATCATGAAGGCTTTGACGACAAAAAAGGAACGTTCGGTCGTCATGCAGCAGCTCCGGCCGGTATCGAAGACGGAGAAAATTCTGTTCCCCATTTTCGTCACCGCGATCTGCGTGCTGCTTCTGCCCAGTGCGGCGCCTCTGATCGGCATGCTTATGCTGGGAAATCTGTTCCGGGAAAGCGGCGTGGTGGAACGTCTCTCCAAGACCGCGCAGAACGAACTGATGAATATCATCACCATCATGCTCGGCGTCACCGTCGGCGCCACCGCCAACGCGGATACCTTCCTCAATCCCAAGACCCTGCTCATCATCGTGCTCGGGCTCTTTGCGTTCTGCGTGGGGACCGCCGGCGGCGTGCTGTTCGGCAAGCTGATGTATCTGGCGACCGGCGGCAAAGTCAATCCGCTAATCGGCTCGGCGGGCGTGTCCGCCGTTCCAATGGCTGCCCGTGTCTCCCAGAAGGTCGGACAGCAAGAGAATCCCGGCAACTTCCTGCTGATGCATGCGATGGGTCCGAATGTGGCCGGCGTAATCGGTTCCGCCGTGGCGGCCGGCGTCCTGCTCTCGCTGTTTGGCTAAGGGCTGGCTGCCGCGGAATCGCCACCGGAATTCCGCCTTTGCTCATACGCTTGTTAGGAATGGGACAAAAGCGCGCTTTTGTCCCATTCCTTTTGCCTTGATCCGCCTCGATTATTTTGGATGAAAGGGGACTGCCAGATGCCGGATTATTCTCTGGAGTTTTATGCTCTCCGGCGCCGGATTATGGAACGGGACTTTTCCCGTATGAACCAGCCGCAGCGCCAGGCTGTTTTTCACACGGAGGGGCCCCTGCTCATTCTAGCCGGGGCGGGCAGCGGAAAAACAACGGTGCTGGTCAATCGCATCGCCAGCCTCGTGAAATATGGGCAGGCTTATGACAGCCCCGAAATGCCGGTTTCCCTGACCGAAGACGACATGGCGCATCTGCGGGACTGTGCGGCCGGGACATCGGCCATAGATACGGCCGCAGTCGACCGGTGCGCCGTGGAGCCCTGCCCCGCCTGGAGAATCCTGGCCATTACGTTCACCAACAAGGCGGCGGGAGAACTCAAGGAACGGCTCGAACGGATGCTCGGGGAGGATGGGCGAGAGGTGACGGCGAGTACCTTCCATTCCCTGTGCGCGCGCATACTCCGGCGGCACGGGGAACGCCTCGGCTTCTCCCCCCACTTTACCATTTACGATACCGACGACAGCCGCCGCCTGATGAAAGAGTGCATGAAGGCCCTGAACATCGAGGAAAAGGTGCTGGGGCACAAAGCCATCCTGGGCGAAATCGGCCGCGCCAAGGACCGGCTGCTCTCTCCCCAGGATTTGGCCGCGCAGGCGGGTCCGGATTTTCGCCTGAAAAAGGTGGCAGAGGCGTACGCCGCTTATCAAAAACGCCTCCGGGAAGCCGATGCGATGGATTTTGACGATCTCTTATGCAATACGGTCGCCCTGTTTCTGGAAAATCCCGATGTCCTCGAACAATACCAGCGCCGGTGGCGGTATCTGATGGTGGATGAATATCAGGACACCAACCACGCGCAGTACCGCTTCATCAGCATGCTGGCCGAGGGGAGCGGCAACCTCTGCGTTGTGGGGGATGACGATCAAAGCATATACAAATTCCGGGGGGCCACTATTGAAAACATCCTGAGCTTTGAAGAACAATTCCCCGGCTGTACGGTCATCCGCCTGGAACAAAACTACCGGTCCACCGGCACGATTTTGGATGCGGCGAATGCCGTCATCGCCAAAAACACCAACCGCAAGGGCAAAACCCTCTGGACAGCCAACGGTGCCGGCGCGCCGATCTCAGCCGTTGTGCTGGATAACGAGGACGAAGAGGGGCGGTACATAGCGGATACCATACTCGAAAAGGCCGCAGAGGGACACCCGTTCCGCGATTTTGCAGTCCTCTACCGCGCCAACGCGCAGTCCAATGCAATCGAACGCTCTCTGATCAAGAGCGGCGTGCCTTACCGCATCATCGGCGGCCACCGGTTCAACGACACCAAAGAGGTGCGGGACGCCACCGCGTACCTGCGGGTCATCAACAACCCCGGGGATGCGGTCAGCCTTCGCCGTATCATCAACGAACCCAAGCGCGGCATCGGGGATGCGACGGTGGACAAGGCCGCCGAGATCGCAGAGGGGCTCGGTGTCTCCCTGTACGAAGTGCTCACCCACGCGGCCGATTATCCCTCTATCAGCCGTTCCGCGTCGAAAATCGCCGCTTTTGTGGATATGATCGACCGTCTGAGGGAAATCGACGCCGACCCGGATATCTCCATCCATATGCTTTATGAAACCATGCTGCAAGTGACCGGTTATCTCGACATGTGGCGGGCGGCCGGCGAGGAGGGGGCGGCGCGGGTGGACAACCTGCACGAGCTGGCCTCTTCAATCCTGAACTATGAGCAGAACAGCGCCGCCGATTATCCCGACCTGTCGGGATTTCTGGAAGAAAACGCCCTGATGACCGATGTGGACAACTATGACGCGGGAGCCGACGCGGTGGTGCTGATGACTATGCACGCTGCGAAAGGCTTGGAGTTCTCCAGCGTATTTCTCCCCGGGTTTGAAGACGGGATTTTTCCCGGGATGCAAAGCCTGTTCAATCCCGAGGAAATGGAAGAGGACCGCCGGCTATGCTATGTGGCCATCACCCGCGCCAAGTTGGAATTGACGATCCTCAGCGCCCGTTGCCGGACGCTCTACGGTTCGACCACCCGCAACCGCCCCTCCCGTTTTCTGGGGGATATCCCCTCCGAATTGATGGTGGAACACGACCTGTCCACATCCGGGCAGCCCTACTCCCCTTTCCGCTCGCCCGCTCATGCCCCGGTCTACCGTGGCGGGACCGGCGAACCGGTCCGGAAAGCACAGGTTCCGTCCGCGTCTGATACCGCATCCAAAGCCTCCTCTTTTGCCTCGGCCGGGGGCGGGGTCGGCCTCCGGGCACAGGCTTCTCCGGCCGGTGTCAGCCGGTGGAAACCCGGCGACCGGGTGCGGCACAAGGTATTTGGCCCGGGGCGCATCACAGAGGCCGTCCCTATGGGCAATGACGTGCTTCTCACAGTCGCCTTTGATAAAGCCGGTGTGAAAAAGATTATGTCGAACTTTGCCAAGCTAAAAGCCGAATAGCCGGCGCGCTTCCAAAAGAACGCCGGATTTCAAAAAGCCAGCGAGGACGTTCCCGCGTCCCCACTGGCTTTTTGGGTACGGCGGCTGAAGCCTGCCCTCCGGTTCCGGGATCAAGACAGACCATCTGTTCTTCCCCGAACCCATAAACCGCTTGTTTCCCCCCCGCACGAAAAAACCGGCGCCGGATCCAAAGATCCGACACCGGCGAAAAATGGGAGGCCGATTCAGGCGGCGGCCCGATGCAGGCGCCTGGATTCCAGCGCGTGCAGCCCGGTCCTGGCCGCCCGCACGCGTCTTTTCGCCTTGGCCCTGGCCAGCGCCGCGTCCTGCCGGACCGCCGAAATACAGCAGACCGCCACCGTGCCCCTGGCCAAAGCCAGCCCTATTCCCAAAACCGGAAATGCCGTAACATCCAAAACCCCGGCCAAAAAGATCTCGATACCGCACATGGTCAGCGGAATCATCGACAGCCGTCGCGTGACGGCACGGCGGGCGCCGTGCCATGTATAGAGAAACAGAACTCCCAATAAAGCCGCATGCAACGCATTCCACAACATCCGTCTCATCCTTTCCATACCCCAGGCAGAACAAACGTTTTCTGCATGGAATATTATAACAGGACAGAAGACAAAAAGCAAGAGGAAATCGAAAATTTGTTCGACTTCCTTTCTCCCACTTTACGCGCTGTGTCCGTGTGGATTTAAGGGCAGCCCGGAAGCGGGCACACGCTGACTGCACGGTGGGGGGCACGTTAAAAAGGAGAGGGTTTTTTCAAACCCTCTCCCTCGCGCGGCTTACGAATGTTCGCTCCCGTCATCGTCCTGTTTGTCGGATTGATCGGATGGTGCGGCATCCGCTTCTTCCGGAGCCTCCTCATCCGCGGCACCGGGCTCCGTGTCCGGAACCGCTTCCGTTTCCGGCCCGGGTTCTTCCGTCCGGACGGGATCTTCCGGCGATTCGGCGGCCATCGCTTCTCCCGGCTGCACACCGTCCCCGCCCTGCTCATCCTGCGCGTCCGCCGCCGGCGAAAGCGGGGACGCCGATTCCTCTGCAAACAGATCTTTGGGCGAACTGTTTTCTCTCCACCGGAAAACCAGCAGCAGAACAATCCCGCCGACCACCGAGAGAATGGCGATCATCTGCGAAACCCGGATGGCGCCGAGCATCATGCTGTCCGTCCGAATCCCTTCGATCCAAGACCGGCCAAGCCCGTACCATATGAGGTAGGAGGCGAAAAGCTGTCCTCGGAACTTATAGGCTTTTTTGGACAGGATATGCAGCAGGAGAAAGCCCGCCAGACACCACAGCGATTCATATAGAAACGTGGGATGGACCGGATCCGTCACCATGTAACCGGAGCCATTGCTGCCCGACTGGATGATATCCCCTGTCATTCCCCAGGGCAGGGTGGTATTGGTTCCGAAAGCCTCCTGGTTGAAGAAATTGCCCCACCGGCCGATTCCCTGGCCGATCAGGAACCCGATGGAGGCAAGGTCGAACATCCGCAGGGTATCGACTTTGCGCACTGGGCACATCCATAAAGCGGTCAGGAAAGCGAAAATCACGCCGCCGTAAATCATGAGGCCGCCCTTCCAGACCTGTAAAATGGACAGTGGATCGTCAAAATAACTGGCCCGGTCCTTTGAAATCAGGACGTAAAACAGCCGGGCGCCGATAAATGCGAAGATCGCGCTGACCAGCACCACGTCGATCATCCGGTCGGGATCAATGCCGAACTGTTTGGAGCGTTTGAGCCCGTATACGATCGCCAACAGGAAGCCCAGCGCAATTATGACCCCGTACCATCTGACCGTTATCCCATCGCCAATCGGAATGGTGAAAATATCCGGGGACACGGGGATCCGCCATCCCAGGCCCGGAAATTCGATATAGTGTTCCATCGAGGCGTGACATCCTTTCCTATGTAGTGGGAAACCGGCGGGTTTCCCGTTCAGCCGTCTGCGGGACGGATCACCGACAGCGCACTGGTCTCGTCGTCAAAATCCTCCTGCAGCCGCCGATAAACCGATTGTATATCAAGATGGGCCGCCGCGTCAAGAAGATCAAAGGGATTGCGCCCGCTAAAATGTCCACTTGCCATCATTTCGCCGCAGTTTTGAACGCTGTCCAGCCGCGCAACCAGACTTCCGTAAACCGCGCTGCGCGCTGCGCGGAAACTCTCCTCAGACACGCCGCCTGCCGCCATGCGGCGGATTTCGTTCCGCACAGCTTCGCACACGGCATCGGGATCCCGCGATTCGCCGCCGATCAGCCAGGAGGCATAGCCGGGCCCGTCAAAATAATCCATGTCAAAGGAGGGATTGACCAGGCCTTCCTCCATGAGCCGCGCATATAACGCGCTCGATCTTCCGCCCAGCAGCTCGGCCGTCACGGCGGCGGACACGCTCTCCATCGGCGTGGAACAGCGCACGCCGGTCCCGGCCGGCACCGGCACTTTGTAGCCCAGGTAAAACAGGGGCGCCGCCACCGGCATCGTCTCTTCAACGCGGGGGGTTACAGCCCTGCGCGGTTCCGCGAAAGGTGTGCGCTCCACCCGCCGGTCCGGGGCCGGCTTCAGCATCCGGTCCGCCACCCGCAGCACCTGCTCGGGCGTGACGTTTCCGGCCACCGCCAGGACCATGTTGTGCAGATTATAAAACGTCTCATAACAGCCGTACAGCAGTTCGGGCGTGATCCGGGCAATGGATGCGACCGTACCCGCGATATCCAGGCGGACAGGATGGACCGCGTACAGGGCTTTGAGAAGATTAAACAGCACCCGTCTTTCGGGGTCATCTTCGCACATGCGGATCTCCTGGCCGATGATCCCCTGCTCTTTTTCCACTGTCTCCTTGGTAAAATAGGGAGACTGGACGAAATCCAGCAGGATTTCCAGCGACTCTTCAAACCGGCCGGTACAGGTGAACAGATAGGCCGTGCGGTCAAAACTCGTATAGGCATTGGCCGACGCGCCGGTCCTGGCGTAGCGGGAAAAGGCGTCTCCGTCTTCGCTTTCAAAAAGCTTGTGTTCCAGATAATGGGCGATCCCGGCCGGAACGACGGTCGGTTCGGCATCCCCTTGGCGCATAAAGGCCGTGTCAATGGAGCCGTAACGGGTGGCAAAGGTCGCATAGCAGGCTTTATAGCCCGCTTTCGGCCACACGTAGATCGTCAGCCCGGACGGATGCTGCAGCCGGTAGCACTGCTCGCCCACCCGGGCACTCGCCAAGGTCGTCCATTCAGGCATTTCCCGTCCCCTCCTCATGCGGATCCTGTGCGAGAAGATAAATGCTCTCCAGCCGCAGCCGCTCCGCCGCGGCGACCACCCGCTCTTTGGTCACGTCCGCGAGAGCCTTTGACGCCTCTTCCGGTGTGGACACGCCGGGGAGAAGGCACTGCCCCAGATACCAGGCCGCCTGCGCGCTCTGGGAATCTTCCACCGCCTCAAACGACTGGCGGGCGCTTATCCGGGCGGATTCGAGATCCTCCTGCGAAAAGTCGCCCTTTTTCACGGCATCCAGTTGCCGGAGGATTTCCTCCCGGGCCCGGCCGGCGTTTCGCTCATCTACCCCGCTTTCCACCAGCAGCACGCCTTTCAGCCGGTCGTATGCGGAAGAACAATAATAACATAGACTCAGCTTTTCCCGGACGTGGCGGAAGAGCAGGGAATGAGGGGTGCCGCCGAACAGGGCATTCATCAAGCGGGCCGCGGCCACATCGCCGTCCGGCTCGGCGGTTCCGGTCCGGAAGCCCATGACCAGCTTAGAGCCGTTGACACGCATTCGCTCGGTGACGTCCCGCACACGCGGGTTGGCGGCCATGGTGTCCGTCGGACAGTCGAGCGGCTTGCGGCCGGGCCCCCCCGCCATAGCCTCGCGCAAAGGCCCGGCCGCATGCATCGCCGCCGCGCCGCCCTGCAGGATCAGTTGTACCCTGGCCCCGGCCAATACCCGGCGCCAGGCTGCGGTGATCTCCCCGGGCGTCAAAGCGGCAGCCGATTCCGGCGAACCGTAACGGTCCACCGCATACGCTTCGTTCTCACAGAGGATCTCTTCACACCGGCGGCGGGCATACCACCGTTTGTCATTGATTTCGGCATGCATTCGCTCGATCAAGCAACGTTTTTCCGTCTCCACGTCAGAGGATCGGAAGATGCCGTTTTCCAAAACCGGTTCAAACAGCATTTGACGCAGTAAATCCGCACAGTCTTCCGCAACCGATTCCCCCGCGAGAGCGAACCGGTCGTCTATGGACACGGCGGTCAGCACCAGCGCCTGGGCCTCCCCCACACGGGCGACCTCCGCCGTGATGGAGGCACCGTAGAGTTCGTTGAGCCGGTTTTGCAGCGCCCTGTAGTCCGGATAAGCGGCGCAGGACCGCCGCAGCAGGTAGGGAAGCAGTGCGCCCGCCGACGCCGTTTGCCTGTTCAGGGGCAACAGCATCGCTACCGAGAGGCGGTTCGTCTTGAACCGGCTTTCGGGCAGCGACAGGCAGCGGATTCCATCCGCCAAAACTTCATTTATGATCTGCATACACCTGTTCCTCCCGTCTCGACCGCCGGAGGGTGTTCCAGTCCCCCGATTCCGGATGGATCGGATACCTTAGTATACCAAATCCCGGTGAAAAAGAAAAGTCCCCGTACCGCCGTGTCATCCTTCGCGCCGCAGCGCCTCGACCGGACGCAGGCGGGAGGCTTTGACCGCCGGATATACGCCGAACAGACAGCCGATTCCCATCGAGACAGCCACCAGCACCGCAAAACTGCCAACCGGCACCGACACCGGCCAACCCAGCCATATCGTGACCAGCGCCATCAGGCCGCCCCCCAGCGTCAAACCCGCCAGGCTGCCGATCAGGGAGAGAGTCGCCGCCTCCACCAAAAACTCGAACAGAATCCGCCTCCGGGTGGCGCCAATCGCCTTTTTGATCCCGATCTCCCGGGTGCGTTCGCTGACAGATACCAGCATGATGGTCATGATCCCCAGTCCCGACACCACCAGGGATACGCCGCCAATCGCCGTGAGCAGCAGCGTGACCAGATCCATTAAGCCGCCCAGCCGCTCCTTTTGAACCGCGAGGTTGTCCGTGCGGTATCCGCCCGCAATTCCGGACAGGCGCTCCAACGATTGGACGATGCGGCTCTCCGTCATTTCCACGTCAGCGTCCGTTTTCACGCGCACCGCAATCTGGTCGAACCCCTGCCGGGCCGTCATGTCCTGCATGGTGCTGTACGGAATGTAGACCATGCCGGGGATCATCTCGGAGAAATTCTGGAGCAGGCTGCTCCCCGTCTCGGTCACGCCGACTATTTCAAAGGTCTCATCCGTCCCTCCCAGGTTTAAAACGATGGTTTTGCCCACGATGTTGCCCCGCTTATAGGCCGCCAGAGCGATGGATTCATCCACCACACAGACATGCGCCCGTGCCTGGACATCCCCCCGGCTGATGAGGCGGCCGTGTTTCAGGGTCAGAGAAATGGCCTGGGTAGCGCCTGCGTCGATGCCGCAGATCAGCGAATTGTCCGTCATGTTGCGCAGGGTGCTGTCCGAAATCTCCACCAACAAGGGCATCGCGGTCTCGACGGAGGATAGATTCCGTATGGCCTCCAGATCCTCCGCCGACAG
The DNA here is from genome assembly GCA_902492045.1 of uncultured Oscillospiraceae bacterium. GTDB lineage: Bacteria > Bacillota > Clostridia > Oscillospirales > Acutalibacteraceae > UMGS1623. The sequence goes on from CABUKB010000012.1 coordinate 33,738, forward strand.
AAGCGCCCCGTCTCCCGCCGTGCTCACAGACAAGCCGTTGACGCCGAGGCTGTCCAGTTCCGCGTCAACGGCCCGCCGGCCCAGAGAGGCTATCATGGACACCATCGCCACCATCGCCACACCGACCGTGATCCCGCTGACCGTCAGCAGGGTGCGGGACCATTTGCGCGACAGGTTCCGGAAGGCGCACAGCAGAATATCCCTCATGCAGCCGCCTCCTCCCGGATGACAACGGGCGCGCCGTCCCTCGACACCTTCTCGGGATCCAGGAGGATCCGATCCCCCGCCTGTAACCCGGACACCACATGGAATCCGGTGCTCCACTCCTCCCCGGACACGAAAACCCGCCGGACGGCCCGGCCGTCTGCATAGGCATACACATATTCATCCCCCTCCTCATCCTGCATCACGCACTCATAGGGCACCACCAGCGCGTCGGCGATGGAGGAGACCTGAACAGCCGCCTTGGCGTTCAATCCCACCCGCAGGGAAGGGTCCATCTGATCCTGATCCAACATGACGACCGCGTCGACAACGGTTTCCGTCACCGTCCCCACCAGCTGCTGCCGGGCGGAAGAGGCCAGTTCGGTCAGCACGCCGGTATAGGACTCTTTGCGGAACCCCGAGCCCGTGACCGTCACCCGCTGGCCAATCGCCACCTTTTGCAGATCCTGTTCCCGGACCGCGATCTTGACCCTCCGCGTATCGCTTGAAGCAATCACGGCGCATGGGACGGAGGTGTCCATCAGAGAACCCGGCGTGACGTTGAGGGTGGAAACGACCCCCGAAACCGTGGCGGTAACTTCCTTGGTGATGATCGCGTCGGAAATCTGGGAAACGCCCAGGCCCCCTGTCTGCGCCAGCACCTGTTTGGTCGCGTCCACGTCCACCGTGAAGAGGACATCCCCCTGGTCGACTTCCTGCCCCGCCTGCACATAGACCTCTCCCGCCACACAGGGCATGTCCAGATACACGTTCTGGCTTTTGGCCGCCTCCACCTTGCCCGAGCAGCTCACCGTCTCCTCGACGAGCTGCGGCTGGAGTGTCACCACCCTCACCTCCACAGGGGGGGTCTTTGTCAGGTGCCCGCCCAGCAGAATCCCGGAAATCGCCGTCAGGGTCAGGACCATCAGCCAAATATACTTTTTCTTCATTTACCTACCACGCCTTTCCCGCATCCGTCACACACCCCGCACGGTGACGGGAATCCCCATCCGTGCGTCCTATTTAGTCTTTGATGGAAGCGGGAAAATATGAGGGGCAGAAACTGGGAAGCCGGATTTTTTTCCATGCATGGCCCGCCTGTGTGCGTCCTCCTGCCCTCTGCTGCAATCCGGCCCGCAAAAAACGGAGCCGGGGAAACCAATGTCCCCCGGCTCCTCGTTTTTCCGCCCGTCGGTTGCGGGCAATCGGACGGGCAACCGTCCGGCAGACAGCGCCCACTTATAGATACGGTTTTAATTGTTCAACGTTGTTCTGTTCAAATTGCAACAGGCGTTCGGCCAGTCTGCGCACGTCCGGATCCACCTGCTGCATATCGTTGAGATGCTTGGTGATCTCGATGATGCCCTTGTTGCTTCCCTTCATCATCATCTCCGCCATGGAGGACACCGACCCGTCGGTGATCGCGTTGATGTTAATCATTATATAGGAGGAAATCTTCGCCATAGGGCTGACGCTTTTCGCTCCCCTGTGCCTCTCCTCCAAGGCGTGGTGGGCGAGATCGTATATCTCGTCGTACTCCCGGTACTGGGATTCCACCAGCCGTTGAAACGCCGGGTCCTTCATCACACCGATGAGCTGTTTGATCGAGCTTTTGCCCATCTCGGTATTCTGACAGATATACTGGAGCAATTCCACATTTGCGCTCAAAACGCATCCTCCCCTTTCCGGTATCCTGGTGATAGCTTTCCCGGAGAAGGGGGGGAATATACGCTAATCCAACCGCACCAGCCCTTTTTCCGCCATCGCCTGCACGGCCAGGAGTACGCCCATCTTGCCGGAGTGGAAATTGAGCCCTCCCTGCATATAGGCGGCATAGGGTTCCCGCACAGGCGCATCGGCGGACAATTCAATGGACGCGCCGTTTGTAAAAGCGCCCGCCGCCATGATGACCGGATGGTCATATCCGGGCATATCCCACGGTTCCGGTACCACAAACGCATCCACGGGGGCCCCTCGCTGCATCCCCTGGCAAAAGGCGACGAGTGCTTCGGGGGTGCCGAGCCGGACGGCCTGGATGATATCGGCCCGTTCTTCCAAAGGGCCGGGTGTGACTTCGTAACCCAGCATATCCAGCAAAGAGGCGGCAAATACCGCCGTTTTCAGCGCCTCTCCCACCACATGCGGCGCATGGAACAGGCCCATGAACAGCGTGCGGTTATGGCCGAGAGAAGCGCCGACCTCCCGGCCGAGGCCGGGGCTGGTCATCCTGGCCGCGCACATGTCCACCAGGTCGTTCCGTCCGCAGATATACCCTCCGTTTTCCGCGATGCCGCCGCCGGGATTCTTAATCAGGGAACCCGCCATCAAATCGGCGCCCACGGCGGTGGGTTCGTCCGGCTCCACAAACTCGCCGTAGCAGTTATCCACAAATACCACCGCGTCGGGACGCACCGACCGGACGGCTTGAATCAGCTCCCCGATTTCCTCCACCCGCAGGGACGGGCGCAGACTGTATCCCCTGGACCGCTGAACATGAACCATTTTCACCGTAGGATCGTGTAGCAGTGCATGGACAACGCCGGGCAGATCCGGTCTGCCGGACGGATCCAAAGGGACCTCGCGGTACCGGATGCCGAACTCCCGCAGCGACCCCGGCGCGGCGGTCTTTTCACCGATGACGCTCTCGAGCGTATCGTAGGGGGAACCGGTCGCCGCGAGCAGGGTATCGCCCGGACGCAGCACCCCAAACAGGGCGATGGTGATGGCGTGGGTCCCCGAAAGGATGCTGTGCCGTACCAGGGCGTCCGGTGCCCCCATCGCGTCGGCGAATACCCGGTCGAGTACGTCCCGGCCCCGGTCCCCGTATCCATACCCGGTGGTAGGGGCAAAATGGGATTCGCTGACCCGGTTCGCGATAAAGGCGCCGAGGACCTTGCGCTGATTCCGCTCCGTGATTGATTCGATACGGGAAAACGCCCCGGCGGCACGCGCCAGGGCTTCCCGGGCGAGGGATTCCAGCCGGGGATCGAGGGAAAAAATATCGGGATTCAAGAGAATCCCCCTTTCTATGTTTCGTCCGCTCTATGGCGCGGAGGCGGCGGATTGCCGGCAGAGCTCCCCCCATCCCCCGCAGGGCACGAACCCGAGCCGCTCGTAAAGGCGGCGGGCGGTCTCATTTTTCGGGCAGATGGCGACCTGTTTCCCTTCTTCCTGAAGGACGGCCGCCAGGGTGGAGACGCAGGCCGAGGCGTATCCCCGGGAACGGTATTCCGGCAGGGTCGACACCGCCCCCAAGACCGCGCCCCCCGTCCACTCCGCCACCGTCATGGCACAGGATACCGGCTGGTCTCCTTCGGTTACGACAGCCGCGCGGCAAACGCCGTGCCGCATCCGGTACGACACGTCCGCATACCAGGAATCCATCGACGGCAGCGCATGGCCGAAACCGGCTTTGAGGATGGGATACAGTTCCCGTGGAGAGACAATCACGGCGGCCGGACCAGTGGGATGGATCAGGGTCCGGAGGGTCAGAACGGACCCGGTTTCCAACTGAGAATGGGGCCAAAGCGCCGCAAGCAGACGGGCGTTGTCCTGGTCGGTTCGCACCGACCGGATATCCGGCTGCATCGTCAAAAAAATGAAGACCTCGTCCCGCTCGCGCGGATCCGCTTCCAAAACGGCATGGCCGTCCATCAGGGCTATCGCGGAGCCATACTCCCCTTGCCAAAACCGGAGAAAGGGCTGTGTCACCCCGTATGCCTGCGCTAGAGAAAGAATGCGGCCCCCCGCCTCGCTTTGGGGTGTATAGTGTTCAAAACTTCCGGGGTCGGCCGTCCGAATCATACACACTGTCCTTTCCTGCAAAAAACGGGCAAATTCTCCCGGAATCTCCCGCCGTCAAATCCCGGCCGCCGGCAGCCGGTCCCGCAGCAGACGCAGCAGCGCCAGCGTGTCCCGCAAATCCTCTTTGCGCAATGCGCAGGACGGGGTATGGAGATACCGGCAGGGCAGGGATACGGCCGCCACACGGCACCCGGACTTTGTCCTCTGGATGGCTCCCGCGTCGTTGCCGCCCGCCACGGCGGTTTTCGGCTGGACGGGTAGTTTCTCCTCGGCAGCCAGGCCGGCAATCCAGTCGTATAAGGGCCGGTCGTACAGGGCATGCCTGTCCATAAAGGAGAGGACGGGCCCTTTCCCCTGCCGGCAGACCTGCCGGTCGGCCGGCACGCCGGCGGTATCCGCCGCGGTGGTGGCGTCCACCACCACCGCGAATTCCGGCTCAACAGCGAAGGCCACCGCTCCGGCTCCTCTCAGCCCCACCTCTTCCTGGACCGTAAACGCCAGGGTAACGTCATATGGAGGGGGATCGCCGGCCAGAGAAAGCAGCAGAGCGCAGCCCGCCCGGTCGTCCAACGCTCTGGCCTGGAACAGGCCCCCCTGCATTTTCTCATATCCGCTATCGAAAACGGCTACATCGCCGGGCGCGGCCATTTTTTCCGCAGCCTCTCGCGAATCGCATCCCAGATCAATCAGCAGACGGCCGGCGTCGGGCGGTGTCTCCTTTTCCTTTTCGGTACACTGGTGGACCGCCTTGCCCCCTATGACCCCGATGTGACCGTTGACCCGCACCCGCCGCGCAAACAGGACCCGGCTGTCGATGCCCCCCACCGGCACAAAGCGCAGATACCCTTCATCGGTGATCCCCGTCACCATCAGGCCGACTTCATCCATGTGGGCGGCGAACAGCACCCGGCAGGGCGCGGGTTCCCGGCCCTTGAGACGGGCGATGACACTGCCCAGCCGGTCCACCGTCACCTCCATCTCCACCGGGGAGGCGGCCAGAACCTGCAGAATATAGGAGCGCACGGCGTCCTCACGCCCGGACACCCCCGGCAGGGCACAGAGCTTTTTCAAAATCGTATTCACGCTCATTTCCCGTCTCCCCCTTTCTCCGAATCCAGCACATAAGCCGCCAGCAGGCGGCCGGCATCCTCGACATCGCGGATCAGCACCACCTCGGCGGGCGTATGCATGTATTTCAAGGGGATGGACACCAGACCCGACGGCACGCCGGTACGCGCCGACGCGATGGCGTCGGCGTCGGTGCCGGTATCCCCGCCCATCACCTCGGGCTGGCTGGGAATGCCGCGTTTTTCCGCCAGCGAGGTCAGGCGGCGCGAAATGCCCGCGTCGAGACAGGGCGACCAGCCGATCATCGGCCCCCGGCCCATGACACCGCATTTGTGTGCATCCGAATCCGGGGTGCAGGCAAAGCTGACATCCACAGCCAGCGCAGCGTCCGGCGTCAGTCCATAGGCGGCGGATGCCGCCCCTCTGGTTCCGAGTTCCTCCTGAACACAGAAGGCGACCGCCAGATCACAGGGAAGAGGGCATTCGCCGAGCAAATCCAGGGCGTACAGAATAGCGGCCACCCCCGCCCGGTCGTCGAGGGCCTTGGAACAAACCCGCCCCCCTGCAAGATCGACGAATTCTGCCGCAAAAGTGACGGGGGTGCCGGGAGGAAGCAGGCGGCGGGCATGCCGGGCGTCCAGCCCGGTGTCGATGCCGAGACAGGCGATCTCGGGCAATGTATCCGCGTCCTGTCCGGCCAGATGGGGCGGCGTGGAAACAAACAGGCCGCCGACGGCCTTTTTCCCCCACAGCGTCACCCGCGCGCCTGAAACGGCGCGGCGGTCCACGCCGCCGCACGGTGCGGCATAGACAAAACCGGCCTCGTCCGTGTGGGTGACGATAAAGCCGATTTCGTCGATATGCGCCTCAAGCAACAGCAAGGGCGCGTCCGCCTGGCCGCAGCGCCGGATCCCCACGACGTTGCCGAGCGCATCCGTACTGACATCCTCCATAAAATCCCGCAGCATCTCCGCAGCCGCTTGTCCGGCCTGGACCAGGCCGGCGGCACCGGGGACCCCGCATAGACGCTCGAGGCAGGCCCGCAGTTCCATTCCTTGTTCCTTCCTTTCCCCATCCGCTCCGGCGCACAAGCGCCGGAGCCGTCCGGATTGCGCGATATGCGCCGGCTATCCTTCCATAAGGTCCATGACGAGGCGCTTGAAGTGATCGCCCCGCTCTTCAAAATCACGATACAGATCGAAACTGGCGCTGGCCGGAGAGAGGAACACGATCTCCCCCGGCTCGGCCAGGCGGCGGGCGGTGAGGACCGCCTCCTCCATGTTTTTCACCCGATAGATGGGCAGGTCGGAGCAGGCGCGGATGGCCGACTGGATGGCGGGCGCAGTATCCCCCATCAGAATAGCGGCGCTGACCGTTTCGGCGGCGACGGGCCCCAAGGGATCATAGGGGATGTGTTTATCGTACCCCCCCGCGATGAGAATGACCCCGTGACCGAAAGCCCGCAGACCCGCGATGGTGCGGGTGGGGCTGGTGCCGATCGAATCGTTGTACCATTTCACGCCGTCCAGTTCCCGGACCAGTTCACAACGGTGCGGCACCCCGCCGAAGCCCCGGGCAAACGCGCCCATGACAGCCGGCGGAACCACTCCCCACACCGCCGCGAAGGCGGCGAGGAAATCCTCAATCATATGGTTGCCGGGCAGACGGATCTCCTTGGCCGGCAGGATCGGCACCCTCTCGGATCCGTCCCGCCCGTACAAAACACCGTCTTCCCCGAGATACGTTCCTCTTTCCACTTCCCCAAGGCGGGAAAACAGAAACACACGGCTCTTCAGCCCGTCGGCGAATCCGGCCGTGGCCGCATTGCCGGCGTTGAGAACGGCGCGGTCGCCCGGCTGCTGGTAGCGCACGATGTTCCGTTTCGCCTCGCGGTATTCGGTCATATCGGCATGCCAGTCCAGATGGTTGGGAGCGATGTTTGTCACCACCGAAACCTGCGGGCTCCGCTCCATATGCATGAGCATGAAGCTCGACAGTTCCACCACCACAACATCCCCGGGCCGAATCTGTTCGATTCCCGGCAGGAGAGGCCAGCCGATGTTGCCCCCGAGATGCACGGTATGCCCCGCCGCCTGCAAAAGCCCGGCGATGATGCTCGTGGTGGTGGTTTTGCCGTCCGATCCCGTGACACCGTAAACAGGGGCCGGGCTGAGTTCCAGCACCAGCTCGATCTCGGTCGTCACCCGCACCCCGCGGGCCCGGGCGTTTTCCAACGGCGGGAGGGTGGGGTTCATCCCCGGAGAACGCAAAATCAAATCCACCTGGAGATCGTCCAGATAGCCTTCCCCCAGCCGGAGGACCGCACCGGCTTTTTCCAACTCGCCGGCCGTCTTTCCGAGAGCGGCGCGATCCCGTTTGTCGCAGGCCAGCACCTCGGCTCCGTGCTCCAAAAACTGACGGACCACCGGAATATGGGTTCTTCCCAGGCCGCAAACAGCCACCCTCCGTCCCTTAAGAGAGGAAAAGAAAGCCTCGCAACTCGTTTGCGTCAACATGTTTTCCCGCCTTCCCGCCATTTCCATACTCGGTATATTATACTGAGAAAATGAGAAAATATCAACAGCCTGTTAAAAAGACGAAACCGATTCGTTAATTTTTTATAAACGATGAGGGATTTGGTTGCAGGCCGCAGGAAAAGAAGATAAAATAATGGATATAAAGACGGGCCGGCGGTATAAAACCGCCGGCCCCCCGAATCGCTATGCGGAAAGAGGACAGCTTATGTTCTTTTATGAAGGCCAGTCCTGCCCGGTCTGCGGGCAGCCTTTTCGGGAGACAGACGATATCGTCGCCTGTCCTCAGTGCGGCGCGCCCCATCACCGGGAATGCTGGAAAAAAGAAGGGCACTGCCATTTTGCCGCCGCACACGGCACACCGGAGCAGTGGAAGCGGCCGGAACATCAGCCGGGTGGAGCCGGGGCCTCCGCCTCCCCTCCGGCCGGCGCGGAGGGTAAAGTCTGTCCCCATTGCGGGAAAGACAACCCCGAATACGCCGAATTCTGTTCCCGTTGTGGCCGGGAATTGCCGGCGTCCGACTGGTCCAGCGCCCCTCCTCCCCCGCCGGCGGGCCCTATCCCTCCGCCCTATTCGCCGCCCGGCACCTATGGAGAATACGCCCCCTTCCGCGCACCTGTCTACGACGCGATGGGCGGCATTCCCATCAAGGAGGATATCGAGGGGGTCACGGCGGGTGAACTGGCCCAGACCGTGGGGGTAAACAGCGCGTATTATATACCTCGGTTTCACCGCATCAGCCGGAGCGGTTCCAAAATCTCCTGGAACTGGTTTGCCTTTCTGATTCCTCCCTGCTGGCTCATCTACCGCAAAAATTTTCTGGCGGGGGGCCTGACCCTGCTGTTTTGGATCGCCCGTCAGATCCTTTCCTCTCTGATCTCGTTGCTGTACATCTCCCCCCTGCTTACGGACAGCGGCAATATCTATGCCGAAATGCTGTCTGCCGTCGATACGCTGATGCAGTCCCCGCAAACCCGCCTGCTGCTGATCGCCCTGGCGGCCGCCGGAATTGGGGAACTGCTTCTCCGGATTTTTTTCGGATTGTTCGGCAATTATTTTTACATGCAGAACGTCCTGCGAAAATCCCGGAAGTGGCGGCTGGATCCCGATGCGCGCTATCGTCAGAACGTTTTTACATCGGGAGGCGTGACGTTCGGGCTTGGGACCTCCGCGTATCTGTGCATTTTTCTCTCCCAGTATCTCCTGCTGTTCTTTTCCCTGTAGCGGCTTTCGCACGCTCGGCTGGCCGCCAGCCATTCCAAACCCGGGCCCGGAGCATTCCGCGCCCGGCTGAAGAAACGGACGGGTTCGTTATGCCGGATTATACGAAAACCGCCTGTCCCGTCTGCGGGAAGGCGTTTCTCCCGGAGGATGACGTGGCGGTATGCCCGCTCTGCGGCGCCCCTCATCACCGGGCCTGTTACAAACAGCTCGGCCATTGTGCCCATGCGGCGGATCACGGCACTTCCCGCCAGTGGAAGCCGCCCGTTACCCGCGAAGACGAAGACGCCCGTATCTGCGGCAATTGCGGCACGGCCAACCCCCCCGATGCGGTCGTCTGCGCCTGCTGCGGATACCATATTGATCAGCCTCTCCCGCCGGATCCAACGCAGGGACAGCCGTCCGTCGATGCGGACGTGTTTTATGCCGAGTTCAGCCCGTATGTCGGCATGGCTCCGGACAGCTTGATCGACGGTTCTCCCGCTGTCGATGTGGCGGTCTTTTTAGGGCCGAACGCAGGGTTCTATCTGTCCCGCTTTCATTTTATGCAGGTGCAAAAGGGCAAAATCTCCTGGAACTGGGCGTCCGCGCTGTTCCCGGCCGGCTGGCTGCTCTACCGCAAAATGTACAAGGCCTTCGTTCCGGTTTTTCTCATCACGCTGCTTTTTGCCCTGCCCGGCATCCTTCTTGCGTGTTCGGCCGCCCGCCAGCTTTTTTCAGAGCCCGCAGCGGTCCGGTCCCTTTGGCGGGGAGCGGATATTCTGTCCGGCGCGCCGCCCCTGCTCGGGCTGGCTTTCAATATATCCGCCACCCTGCAATTCTTTTTCCGCCTGTTGATGGCCAGCATGTCCAATCATCTGTACCGGCGGCATACGATGGCGTCCATGGCCAGGATTCGGGCAGAGGCTTCCGGGGAGCCGGAATACCGCTGCGCCCTGACCCGGAAGGGCGGGGTCTGCCGCACGGCAGTTTTCATATACATCGTGCTGCTGGCCGTGGCGGCCGTCGCGCTCTGTTGCCTGACGGCTTTCTTTTTCCCGGCATGACCGCCCGGAGCACGGCGCCAGGCCGTTAGATCCCGGGAATCCACTTTGAGAGGAGAATATTGATGCATTCAAAAGTCCGCAAAGCCGTCATACCGGCGGCGGGACTCGGCACCCGCGTACTGCCTATAACCAAATCCATGCCCAAAGAAATGTATCCCATCGTGGACAAGCCTGCCATCCAGTACATTGTGGAAGAGGCGGTGCGGTCGGGCATCACGGATATCCTTATCATCACCAACCGTGGCAAGGAAATCCTGGAAGACCATTTCGACCACAGCATCGAGCTGGAGGAACGTCTGGAACAAAGCGGCAAAACCGAGGTGCTTCGCCAGGTGCGGGAGATCGCCTCCATGGCGAATCTCTACTTCATCCGGCAAAAAGAGACCCGTGGACTCGGCCATGCGGTCAGCCAGGCCCGAGCCTTTGTGGGGGACGAGCCGTTTGCCGTTCTGTATGGGGACGATGTCATTCTCGGCGAAGATCCCGCGTGCGGCCAGCTATGCCGCGCCTATGAGGCATACGGGCTGGGCGTCGTGGGGATTAAAGAGGTCACGCCCGAACAGATCGGCCGGTACAGTTCCCTGAAGGTCGATCCTCTGCGGGACAATCTTTACCGTGTCACCGACATGATCGAAAAACCCGCGCCGGATCAGGTTCTGTCCCTCTTTTCCATACTTGGACGGTGCGTGCTTCCGCCGGAGATTTTTGAAATTCTCGATCAGACGCCGCCCGGAGCGGGGGGAGAAATCCAGCTCACCGACGCCATGTGTACCCTCGCCAGACGAAACGGCATGACAGGGGTCGATTTCACCGGTAAACGGTACGACATGGGCAATAAGCTGGGCATTCTGCAGGCGATTTGCGAAGTGGCGCTGAACCATCCCGAAGTGGGCGGCGGTTTCCGCGCCTATCTCAAAGATCTGACACAGACGCTGTAAACAAAGGTTGAAAGGCAAGGCCCGTGGATGGTTTTCCACGGGCTTTGCCTATTTCCGGCGGAGACAGGGCTCTTTTCTCGATTCATATTCGGCCGGCGGCGGGCATACTATGGAGTAACCGGAAAAGAGGAGGCTTTCCACATGCACACCGCCGTCAAACGCAAATTCGACTTCCGCGCGTTTGCTTTTTTTGAAATAATCACCCTGGGCGCAGGGCTGGCCAGTGGATTTCTCAGCGGCATATCGGGCTTCGACGGCCTGACAAAACCTCCTCTGACGCCGCCGGCATTTGTCTTCCCCCTGGTCTGGACGATCCTGTACGCGCTTATGGCGTTCGCGGCTTACCTGGTGTACAATACCGATGACCTCGACCGGGGCGCCCCTTTGCGGATGTATCTCCTGCAGCTTTTGGTGAATGTGCTGTGGCCGGTGTTCTTCTTCCGGTTGGAATGGCGGTTGTTTTCGTTTTTCTGGCTGCTCCTCCTCATCGCCCTCATCACCCTGACCATGGTGGGGTTCCGGTCAATCCGCCCGGCTGCCTATTACCTTATGATCCCCTATCTGTTGTGGTGCCTGTTCGCCGCATATCTCAATCTCGCGTTTTACCTGCTGAATCGCTGATCTTCCCATAAGGAGGACGTTTTTAACGGCACCGTCAATCTGAAAGACTACCACTGAAAAGATAAAACCTTCCCGGGAGGCCAGTGGCGGCGTCCCGGGAAAGTTTTATCCGTTTCGCCCAAGCGAAACCCGTCCCGCTTTGCACCATAAGGCCGGCTCAAACGCGGGCCGTTTGTTAGGGCAAAAGGCCCCCTGCGGTGCGCGACGGCTCACCGCAGGGGGCCTAAAAGCGCCATTTCTATCAGGGCTTCGTGTACGGCGCCTTCTGAATGAGAATCTCAAAATCGGCCCAGAGTTCGACGCCGATCCTGCCCGCTTCATAGTAAGTATCGAGGGCCTCCGCAACACCGACGCTGCCGATCACGGTGTCCGCCCTATCCATACAGCCGATGGTTAAACTCGTATCCGCCGGGTCCATCACGCCGTCTTTCAGAACATGGCAGATGTCGGTAGGCATTGTCTGAAGAGGCCAGTTCATGGTGATGGTGAATTCTTCGTCATACTCGGTATCGGCTTTCAGAATACACGGGTTGGCGGACAACGCCTTGACAAGCGCCGTCAGAGACCCCGTAAAATGAAAGTCTATGGTATTGCCTTCGGCGGATGTGACCGTGAGCACGACCGGATAATAATCGCCCACAAGCTCAAAGGTCCCGTCTGCCTCGGTGTATTGGCCCGCGGCAAAGTCAGGGTATGTTCCTGCAAGCAGGAACGTATCCCCAAATCCTCCAAAGCCATATTCAAAAGACGAGCCCTTGTAACTTTCACCCGCACCGCACTTTTCAGCAAAATCAAAGGTCAGCGCCATGTCTTTATCGGACGATCCTTTGATGGTGAAGGTATACGTGCAGCCCCTGTAAAAGCCGCTGTCCGGGTAATGGGGCTTTAGATTTCCGACTTGGAACAGGGTGGAATCCTCGGTTTGAATGGATTCAGCAAAAAACTTGGGGGATTGGGGATTGTTCTCCTGGCTGTAGGTAAGGTTGACGGCAAGTGTGCTGTTGGCCGGCACCATTTCCTCATAAGCGTCCTTCGGATCGTCAAAAGGCGTTTTCTGTATTGCCAAGGCCTTAAAAGCTAAGGTGATGCCGTCTTTCAGCGTCGTCCCATCTTCTTCAAGCATATCGCTGTTTTCAAGCGCCGCGTCGTAGGAGACGATGTTGTCCTTTAGAATGGGGAAAACCCGAACATCCGCATGTTTGGCCACCTCGCGGTAGTAGATGTTGTCGTAGCCTGCAAGTTTTATCCATCCGTCGGCCATTTCATAATCCACAAGTCCGTCCGTGGCGTCGGTTACCTCGACATAAACATAGGCGTCAACGGTATTGTCTACCGTTACCGTCGGGTCTTTAGCCTGTGTGGTGCCGGGAATGATATGGTAACTCCCCCCGGTCGTTTCATTCAGCTCAACCATGACCTTATGGGGCTGGAAATTGATGACCGTGTCCTCGGTCTGTCCCTCCAGATAGGCGTATGTACCGCCGCCAAGAAGCACGGCGGCCGCAAGCGTTACGGCCAGGCTGGCGGTGATTATACTCTTTCGCGAAATTTTCACTGTCTTTTTCTCCTCGTGTCGTGATTTTTGTATGCGGGGAGCGCGGCATATCGTTTCCGCCCCATGCTAAACAGAACGACCGTCGCCGCCAAGCTGAACAGCATGGCGGCCAGAAGCGGCGCAACCGGGATGCTGCCGCCGGTCGGCGGCGCGGGAGGCGGTTCCGGCTGGGATGAGACCGACGGCCCGGGATGTTCCTCTGTGGTGAAGAGGTTTACACAGGTTGTTGAGACCGAGGTCACATAAGCGACGCTGTTCTTTACCTGCTGTGTGTGCAGCGTGATAAGGAGAAGCACACACATCGCCAAAAGGAAAAACGATCTGCAAACGAACAATGGCCGATGACTTTCCGCCATTTATAGGGCTCCCTCCTCTACCGATTCGGATGTCTGCGTCATCCGATGGATGGAACGGTGATTTCCGCGCCGGTCAGGCCGAATTGTTCCACGGCGAGCCCGGCGGCCGTCTGCGCAGGGACGTGGGCAGTCTGCACGGCAAAGGCGGTTACACACAGCTTTTTCTCACCCAAATTTTCGATGTCTACCGCGGTCAAATCGGGCGATACCGTGACCCTGGTAAAAATCGGGTTTAGCTGAACGTCCTCCGCCGCGGTCAGAGCGTCTACCTTCTTGCTGTAGGCATAGACCGTATTTTCGCCGGCTTCCGCCACCTTGTGCCACGACGCGGTGTCGTAGTTCATGGTGAATTTGTCACCCAGGCTGTTTTCGACCAGCAGAAATACATAACACTCCTCACTGCCCTTTAACACGGTGGGGGTGGGATCCTTATCCAGCACCGCTCCGGCTACATACCGGTAATGGTTGGCGGTCACGCGCCGGGCCCCCTCCCCGACAACAGCCTTTCCGTCGGTCCCTACCAGCGCCTCGTCCAACCGCACAGCAATGGTGCCGCCCGCAAAGGTGTTTACCACAGGTTCGCTGGTAGAGGACAGCCATGATAAGGTCGGTCCAATGGTCAGCACGGCGATGACGGCCAGCAGCGAGCTAATGAGCATGAGTTTCTGACTTTTTCGCACTACACTTCTCCTTTCCACTGTCAAACAGTAAAATTCTGGTCATGGTGAATCGAACGTCCATATCCGGAATTCGATTATGAAAAGCCGTCTTTGAGCGGCGTTTCACCGGCGCCGGTCTGGGGATAGGCCTTTTTCTTCCTGACTATATCCCAAATCAAGGAGAGTACAAACAGCAGGGCAAGCGCCGTCATAACCAACGGACGGTTTTTCTCCGCCGTAAAAATGCGCATGGGCTTGCCGAGCCATGGAATCCCAAGCACCACTTTTCCAACTACGTTTTCCCACCGTACGGGCCTGGCGTCTTCGCTGTTGTTGGCGTCTCCCTTTGTCGTAAAGGTTCCGCTGGCGCTGTCAACGCGAACGACGCGGTGCGTGGCAAGCGCCCCCTCTTCATTGAAGACAAATGTGATAACGTCCCCCGGCTGAATTTTTCCGGGGTCGAGCTTCCGCACCACGACCAAGGTGTCAACCGGATATTTCGGAGACATGCTCGCACTGTCGATCGAAAACAGATTCCATCCGAGCAGTTTGAGGGCGACGAAAAGAAGCGCTATTATGGCGATCATGGCGGTGAGAAAGGTCGAGAGAAAGTCCCCCGCCGTTTTCAGGATATTCTTTACTTGGGGGTGCATCTGTCGCATAATCTCTCCTCTGAAAACGGTCTCGTTATCGGCTGCATGAAGGAATACGGATCCTTTTCCCCCTCGCTGGCGGGTGCTGCAAAAACGGCATGACGTTGAGGACATAAGGCTTATTATGTCGCTTTGCCGGCAACAATCGGGCAGAAGTCTGCGGAAAAACGGCCGGGCAAAGGCGGAAAAAAGAAAAAAGAACGTGACAATACAAGCCGACGGAATATTCTGGAAAACCCCGGCTTGCTTTTTCGTGCCCTTTACCAACTTTTTTACAGTATGTATTGTCACAAAGGTTCACATATGCTACAATGGTAGAAATTTGGAGACGGTGTGGGGGTATCCGTTGAGGACATAATAAGCCTTATGTCCTCAACAACAGCTTTTCCACCCGTTCCAGCCGAAGACGGTGTTCGTTCCCGGATTCGATGGTATAAATCCGGGTGGTGTTGACGCTGCTGTGGCCCAGCAGGTCGGCCAGCCGCACAATATCCTTTTCCATGCTGTAAAATGTGCGGGCAAAAAGATGTCTCAAATTGTGGGGGAACACTTTGTTTTGGGGAACGTCCGCCCGTTCGCAAAGGGCCTTCATGTCCCGCCAGATGTTCCGCCTGTTCAGCGGCTTTCCGCTTCTTGTCACAAAAATGGCTCCGGCTGTTATGCCGGTTCGGCTCATATATTGCGTCAAGAGTTTCTGAATCGGCGTGGGGATGAAAATCACCCGCGTCTTATTTTTGCAGTTCACCACCGCCTTGCCCGCCCGCGCTGCCTCCGCCGTGATATATGGCAGCTCAGATACCCGGATGCCGGTGCCGCAGATGGTTTGGATCACCAGCGACAGGCGGGTGTTCCCGGCGGCCTTTACCAGCCGGTGCAGCTCCTGTTTCGTCAGTTCCCTGTCCTCATTACAAAAAATCTGCCGCTGAATTTTCAGGGGCCGGACACGGCAGTCCTCCATGCCGATAAACCGCAGAAACCGGTTTAAGGCGATCAGCATGGAATTGATACTGGCGGGTGCATACCGTGCCGTCAGGTGCTCCTTGTAGGCAACGGTCACCTCCTTGTTGATCCGCTGCCCGGCCAGAAACGCATAAAACCCGCGTATGTCCCGCAGATACTTGTCAATGGTCGCCGCACTTTTTTCCTCCTTTACCAGATATTCCTCAAATTGCCGCAACGATGCCATATAGCTGTCCTCCATAACGTTTCCCTCCATGAAAGTGATAGCATTAGTCTCTCCAAAATCGTATTTTACTATAACTTTACTTGAGAAAAACGTCACAACGCAGGGAGCGACGGGTTCTCTCACTTCATATCCCGTCTGAAAAGCGGCTTTTGTTGCGCCCGGCCTTTCGCTATATAGGACATGGGGGTGCGGAAGTCTTTTTGATGCTTATTCGCGAATTTTGATGTTGACTATTCCGTCGTTTTATGATAAGCTACTTTACAATACATTTCCGCCGGGAAAACGCTTATTTTTGCTCCGTTAGGCCATTGCAGGAGTAAACATAAGTGTTTATTTTTTTGTGGAGGTCTATATGCTATTTCGAGAAATGAGAAGGAAAAAACAGGCCCTACCGCAACGGGAAATTGCCGATATTCTGCATAAGGGAACATCTGGCGTACTCGCCTTGATGGGCGACAACGATTATCCGTATGCTGTTCCCATCAGTTATGTATATGACGGAGAAAAAATCTATTTTCACTGTGCAAATACCGGGCATAAATTAGACGCTATTCAAAGAAATTCAAAGGTGTCTTTTTGCGTAATTGATAGAGATTTCATTATCCCGGAGGAATATACAACTTATTTCCGAAGCGTGATTGCCTTTGGACAGATAAAGAGAATTGAAGATGAAAGTGAAAAAAGGGCAGCCATAGAAAAATTAGCACGCAAATATGCGCCGAATGACACGGCCGGTAACCGCGACAAGGCGATAAGGCGCGAGTGGAAACCTCTTTGCATGCTGGAAATGACAATCGACCATGTAACGGGAAAAGAGGCGATAGAACTTGTAAAAAGCAGAAAGGTAATTGAATAAACACAAAATAGCCCGCCGGGGTTTTTCTTTTATTGTGTAGTAGGCCAGCGTTACACAAACGCTGGCCTTTTTGAATGATGGGGAGATGACACTATGTGGATACTTTTGGGGACCGTCATAACCACAAGCTTTTTTGATAGCTTGAACCCTTCCGCCATTGCCGAGCAAATGCTGTTGCAGGCTATGGTAAAAAACAAAAGACACATCTGGTTTTTTATCTTGGGAATCGGAACAGCAAACCTCGCGTTGGGGTTGGCCATTTATTATGGTATTGCCACATGGGTTTCAAAACTGCTTTCCAAAGCCATTGAAATTTACCCATGGTATGTATATGGTGCTGCACTGGGTGCGGGTGTGCTTTGTCTATTGCTGGGTATACGTCTGATTGTCAAAACCAAACTCAACTCGAAAAACGATGGTGCCGAAACAAGCGAAGTAAAAAATCCCGCGCAGCTTTCCCCCGTCTCCTTATTCTTCTTAGGGGCGGCCTTCTGTGCTGTCGAATTGACAAGCGCATTTCCTTATTTCGGTTTTCTGGCCATATTAACAACGTATCATTTCATGTTTCCACTTGTTCTGGTCTACATTATGATCTATAACTTCATATATATATTGCCGCTTATTCTACTTTATTTCGCATATAACAAACTGCAGGGCACTTCTGTTTTTAAAAAGCTGGAAAGTATTGTAAGCAAAGTTGCGGCCTATGTCGTCCCTGTTGTAATAACGTTGTTGGGTGTTTTTTTGCTTTATTACGGGATATATTCGTTAATATGAAGGAAAGTAGGAAGGATCATTCCGATGATCTGTCACGATCCACTCTTTTCCAATTGGCAGTAAAAAAGTCCAATAGCGATGCAGGAAGTGATAGATAAAGCGGTTGCCGGAGAGCCGGAAGCCGCAAACACAGGTATCCGGCATTACACCGGCTCTATCAAATTTTTTACGCAAAAAACCGGAGCAAGCGATACAAAGCTTGCTCCGGTTTGGTGCCGCTGACCGGACTTGAACCGGTACGCTGTTGCCAGCGAGGGATTTTCGTACCACTCTATGTTGCCATAGCCGTCTGCCCGAGACGTTGTAGTCTGGACTTTCCCTTCACCTTAGACGGTGGAACTGTCCTTAGGTGCGCGCCGTCAAGTCTCTACACGTTCCGAAAAAAGGTCCTTCCGGCTTCGCTCGGCATTGTCCCGCATCCGGGAGTTTCACCGAATTTGACGCGATTCACACGGACGGTTTCCCAGTCCGGTGCCCAAATTTTTAAGTCCCTTGTGTCTGCCGATTCCACCACAGCGGCGAATGTACCGCCTCATCATACCCCATTTTGCCTCCGCTGTCAAGCAAAGCCCCTCCGCCGCCGGCGAAGGAGGTGTCGGTTAGTCAATGATGTGTTACAAAATTGGGGAAAGAGAATAAGACCTGTTTAGGAGAGCGCCAGTTGAGAGGACGGATGGGGAAATTGTTGTATTGACGCTGCCGGAGGGCAAGTTGAGCAGCAAAGTCAGCGAAAGAGAAGAACTTGTGAGAAGCATAGAATTCTTCAT
>CABUKB010000013.1 GCA_902492045.1 uncultured Oscillospiraceae bacterium
CTGTATGAACTCTTTTTATTTTACTAAAGTGTTGCACTTGATAGTATAATTCACCTACACAAAAAACGCGGGGACGCCGAAAGGCGTCCCCGCATTTGATAAACCGGGCTCATTTCCGTACTCTGTGCATGTCCAGCTGCGCCATGACCAAACCATAATAGATGCCTTTTTTCCGCATCAGTTCGTTATGAGATCCCACTTCGGCAACGCGGTGTTTATCAATCACTACGATCCGGTCGGCTTCCCGCAGGGTCGAAAGGCGGTGCGCAATGGCAAAGGTCGTCCGGCCTTTGATTAAGCGGCCCAATGCCTCCTGAATCTGGTATTCGGTCTCGGTATCCAGACTGCTCGTAGCTTCGTCCAGAATCAGTAGGCGCGGATTGTGCAGGATGGCACGTGCGATGGCGATTCTCTGCCGTTCTCCGCCGGACAAGGTGTATCCCTTTTCCCCCACATAGGTGTCGTATCCATCCGGCAGCTTGGTGATAAACTCGTGTGCGTTGGCCATTTTGGCCGCTTCGATCACGCGGCGTTCATCCGCGTCCGGACTGGCATAACGGATGTTGTCGAACACCGTGCCGGAAAACAGGAACGTTTCCTGCAATACTACGCCAATCTGGCTGTGGAGGCTATGCGTCGAAATGTCGGACAGTGGCACCCCGTCGATCCGGATTTGTCCTCCATCCACGTCGTACAGACGCATGAGCAGGTTGATCACCGTCGATTTTCCGGCCCCGGAAGAGCCGACCAATCCGATCATCTCTCCTTGATTGACCGACAGGTTCAATCCTTCCAGCACCGGCTCGTAGGATTTATACCCGAAACTGACGTTCTGGAAATCCACCTTCCCGGCGATATCATGTTCCCGGCTGTTCAGCGAATCCCGGATATCCGGCTCCTCGTCGAGGATATCGTAGATGCGCTCGAGGGAGTTGACCAGCCAGACCAGCATCCGGGGCAGACGGGATATGTAGCCGAGAGGACCGTACAGCATCCCCGTATAGGCTATAAACTGGACGAGCTGTCCGGAGGTCATGGTTCCCTCCAGCACGTGAATACCGCCGAAATACATCACAAAGTAGGTTCCCGCCGTCATAAGCACGGTGATGAAGGGATAGAGGGTCGCCCAAAAGATCTCGTTGCGCCGTTGAATCCGCATCAGGCGTCCGGCCGCTTTCTGAAACCGGACGGTCTCCCGCTTTTCCTGGCCAAAGGACTTCACCACCCGAATTCCCGAGATCACGTCCTGCAGCCGGTCGTTGAGCCGGTCGTCGACGAGCCATTGCTGCCGAAAAATACGCCTCTCCTTCCGGCGGAACAAACGCACGAGCAACATGGCCAGCGGAGCCAGAGCCACCGCGAGCAGTGCCAGCTTCCAGTTCATAATCAGCATCAGGATCAATGCCCCCGCCATGGTGAGCAAATTGGTGAGCATCTGGGCCATGGTCTGCTGCATGAAATCCCGTACCTGATTGGTATCCTCCACCGTTCGGTTCATCAGTTCGCCCGCCTGCCGTATATTCAGGAAGGAAAGGGAAAGCTGATTGAGCTTATTAAAAATCCTGGCCCGCAGATCCCGGCTGATCCGGGTCCCCAAATGCGTGCTCCATAAGGTATTGGTGATATTCAGCGTGATGTTCACCAGCGTCAGCACCAGCATGATTCCGCAAAAACGCACCACATCCGCCAAAGTGCCGGTGGCCGGCTGCAAAACGTTGTCGATAAAGTCCCGCTGGACAAACTGCAGGCTGACATTGATGGCGGCGACAATGGCAGTCAGCAGGGTCAGAACGAGCAGTGGCAGCGTATAACGGCTGCACAGATCCCAATAATGCCGCAGCCCGCTACCCCGGCCGCCGTCGCACTTGGGGCACAGAGACGCTCCGGGCAAAACCCGGCCGCATTTCTGGCAGTAGAGTTCCCGTTCCCGGCTTTCCACTGGACGGTCCGCGCCCGTGGCAAACTGAGTGGCGCCCTTGGCCACATAAGAAATCCGCACCATATGACGCATGGTAAAACGGCACAGTAGCCGTTCCTCTTCATCCTGCCGGGCCAACAGCAGTCCGCTGTCCACCTGCGGGGAACAAACGATTTCCGTCCCCTCACGAAGAGGGATCTCCTGGAGCACTCGTCGGTCCGCGAGTATCAAAAGCCGCTCCCTTGTCACCACAAGAAGACCATCCCGCAGAAAACGGCCCTGAGCCGTCAGGTCGTAGGGCACGCAGTACCGCACCTTTTCCGGGTCAATCTCCGGCAATTCCTCCGCCCACGCGGGCAGAGCATATCGCAGTTTCATAGAACCCCCCTATTTCCAGTTCCTCATACAAATAGATCCAGCATTTTCAGTTCCCGGGCCGTCATCCGGTTCAAATCCGGAATCTCAAACCGGTTGCCGTCCAAGTCGGTGACGAGATACCGATCCTTTCCGATGGCATACACGCTTCCACTGCCCATTCGGACGGTAAAACGGCAGGCCCCCCGATCGGTCTCGGTATCCCAGTAAGAAAACCCGTATTCCTCTTTGATGCTGTGGATTTTCAAGAGGATTGGGGTAAAATAGCGCAGGGCCATCTGTTCCTCCAGCATCCTTACGGTATCCTCCGGCAGGCGGCGGAGATCTTCGATCAGGCCGATTTCCTTGCCGTCCGCTTCCGGCTCCCGGATGGAGATATACCGGTCCGGATCGGAAAAAGGAAAGCAACGGTGGACCGACACCCGGGGGAATTCGCGAACCGTTCCGTCCGGGGCGGTATAAGTCATGCGGACAAATCCGCCCGCCGTGCGTTCAAAAACCGTGTTATCCCCGGTAATCGACCGGATGGCGATCATATCCGCCACCGCTTTTCTTTCCTGTTCCAATATGTCGGGGGCTTCGTTCTCCGGATTCATCGACATCCCTTCCTTTCATGGTGTCCCATAAACACCTATCGGTTTATTCGATTCCTCGCATCGCGAGGGCTTTGGTCTGCAACTGCAGCAACTTGTAATATACGCCCTTTTTAGCCAGCAGTTCGGCATGGGTGCCGCTTTCCACCAATTCTCCGTTATCCAATACGATCAAATGGTCCGCGCCCCGCAGGGTGGAAAGACGGTGGGCGATGGATATGGTGGTTCGCCCTTTTATCAGTTCGTCCAAAGATGCCTGAATGGCCCGTTCGGTTTCGGTATCCACCGATGCCGTGGCTTCATCCAGCACCAGAATCCGGGGATCCGCCAGAATCGCCCGTGCGATGGACAGCCGTTGTCTCTCTCCGCCCGACAGTTCTCGTCCGCCTGTCCCGATAATCGTGTCGTAACCGTGAGGCAGACGGCAGATAAAGCCGTGGGCGCTGGCGGCTACCGCCGCCCGCACAATCTCCTCATGGGTGGCATCCGGCCGTGCATACGCAATGTTCTCGGACACCGTCCCCATAAAAATATAGGTCTCCTGGCTGACCATGGCCACCGCCCCCCGCAGGGAGCGAAAAGTCAGATCCCGCACGTCGACACCATCCAGCCGGACCGTGCCCTCATCGGCGTCGTAAAGCCGGGAAATCAGGTTGACCAGCGTGGATTTCCCCGCCCCGGATTTGCCGACGATTCCCAGCATTTCACCGGGTTTCACCTCGAAGGACACGTTTTTGAGAACCGGTTTGTTGGGCTCATAACTAAAGGTGACATTTTCCAGCTTGACGCCGCCCTTCAGCTGGAGATCAACCGCGTTCGGTTTTTCCGCGATATCCGGAACCGCGTCGATGATTTCAAATACCCTCTGGGCGGCATTCATGCTTCTTGTCCACCACCGGAATACATCAGAAAAGAAAATCATGGGGCCCTGCATCATGACGAGGTAGTTGACAAAGGTGATTAATCTGCCATAGGTAAAATCCCCCGGCCCAGCCAGGATGATCATCGCCCCGACTCCCCATACCAGCAGGTTGGGAACGTCCCGGGCCAGATTGTAAGCAATGTCAAACCGGCTGCCGTACCACTCCGTTTTCATCTCGGCTTCCCGCAGCTTCTCATTGACTTTATGGAAGCGGCGGTTCTCATTTTCCTCCTGCCCAAAAGCCCGTACCACCCTGGCCCCGGTGAGGTTGTCGTTGAGCAGAGAATAGAGGTTTCGGACCGTTCTGGAGCGCCGGCCGTGAGCGTGCCAGTAACGGGGTAGAAGCCGATAGCTGACCCAGAACAGGGGGGGCAGCATAAACAGTGCCACCAGCGCCAGCCGCCAATCCATCTGAAACATGACGGCTGCAGAAAACAGAAAGGTTAGCACATTGAAAATCAGATAAGGCAGGCCGTCGATAAAAAAGTGCATGACCTCCCGCGCGTCGCCGTTGACCCGCTGCATCAGGCTGCCGGTCTGCCGGCGGGTATAGAAACCGATGGACAGTTTCTGCAAAGAGGCAAACACCTGTGCTTTCATTTGATACACAATGCCCGGCACCATATAAGCCGTCATTCGTCCGTGAATGATCCCTGTCAAATTCTGCAGAAACTTTGTCAGCGCTGAAGCAAGCACCAGGATGAGCAGAATCAGGGTGAAATTCCCCGCCATCCCCAGGGAAGCCGCCAATTCCTCGTCCCGGCCCAGTACCTGGTCATACAGCACCGAACCGCTCAGATAAGGCAGAAACGCATTGAACAGGCCGGACAAAGCGACACACAGCAGCATGACCGCCACCCGGACTTTATAGGCTTTGAAAAACGAGAGAATCCGAATAAACACGGTATGCTTTTCGGCGCATTTCGGGCAAATCGCGCGGCCCCGGTCGGGATAGGGCGAACCGCATTTGGGGCAGTATTCCGCCTCCGTCGCCTCCCGTTCGGGCGGGAAGGGCTTATCTTCGATGGCGGCCTCCAGTTTCCGCATAAACCGCTGAATCTCCCGCATCTTTGTGCCCGAAAACCGGCAGATCCAGGTCTCATTTCCGTCCAATTCCAGGGTGAGCAGCCCACCCACCACCTGGTTTAGAATCCGGGGCTTTTTTAGCCGGGTCAAAGACAGTTCCATCCATTCCCCGATCCCTTCCGGCTCCCGATGACGGTAAGGGTGAGCACCGGCGTAAGCCATTTCGCCCGATCGGTCAGACACGCCGAGCAAAAGCGCGCCGTCGGTCAAAAACAAATAAATATTCCGCAGTTCCCCCTCTTTTGACATATCGCAGCAGGCGACAGCCCGCACGCTGTCCGCCTGTCCGCCCCGATTTTCCAGCGCCCTCCGGACGCTGTGGGGAATGGATCGCCATTGGTCATCCATTCCGCCCCCTCCTTTCTATCTCATGCCAAGATGAACATGGTCCGGCGGCGCCGCCCATCCGAGCCGCCGATACCCGGCACAGCGTCCATTTCGCTGTACCGCAGGACCGTATGCCCTTTCCGCAGTCCCCCTCCCACAAAACACCGGCAGGCGTTTCCGTCACATACGAAAACGCCTGCCGGATTCCGTATATGCAGGTCCCAGAGACCTGATTTGTAAAGGATGAGCGGGCCTGTAAGCCGAGTTCTGTCATGGACAGCCATCTATCTCGACCGCATGTTGCCATGCGGCTCTAGCCGCCCGTTGAAGCACATCGGGCCAATGTATCGCTTCGGTCGGCGTTGCTTCGGATAGGGTTTGCAGGGCCGCATGGTCTCCCATGCGCCGGTGAGCTCTTACCTCGCCTTTCCACCCTTACCGCACAAAAGCACGGCGGTATCTCTCTGTTGCACTTTCCCTAGGGTCGCCCCCGGCGGCCGTTAGCCGTTATCCCGCCCTGTGAAGCTCGGACTTTCCTCATGCCGAAAGGCACGCGGCTGCCCGGCCCGCTCATAGGTTTCCATTTTAAAGGAAACCGATGGAATTGTCAATGTTCCCGGCGATTCTTTGGACGAACCGGCCAAGCCGTGCGACGGGAATAAAAAAACACATCTGGGTTTCCAGATGTGTCGAATACGAAAGCTGTCACGTTTCTCCGCCTATGGGGAAACGCCCCGCCGTGAACCACACTGTCCTGGAAATACACATCATTTCCCCGTACTTTTCCATCCGCATTTTTGTCATGTGATTCACCCTCTTTCATAATGGAATGTTCATTATTTTAACATATTGCGACGAATTGTCAAGGGGATATATGCAAATTTTGGACTTTTTTCCTATGATTCCGTATCCGGAATACGCTTCAGCCTTTTTTCCATCATCACATGGGGCACATGCCCATCCATATGTTCTTCTCCACAGACGCGATACCCTTGCTTTTCATAAAAACCGCAGGCGCGTTTTTGCGCGTCGAGCCGGGAGACCGATGCCCCCAGCGCGGCCGCCTTTTGATTCAGTTCTTCCACCATCCGGGCGCCGAGGCCGCAACCCCTGTAGGATTTCCGAACGGCGATCCGGCCAAGCCCCATGATCCCGTCCCCCATGCGGTAAAGACGGCCAGCCGCAACGGGAAAATTTCCATCGTATAGTACCAAATGCCAGGTGCCCGGCGCCCGGTCCAACTTATCAATCTCTTGATCCACCCTATACCCCTGTTCATCGCAGAAAACCTCAATACGCACAGCATAGGCATCCGAAAAGTTTTCCTCTGCACTAAAAAAACGAGATTTCAGTTGCAATAACCGTCACTCCCATTCTGCAATTAAGTGGTTTTTTATTGTAAGTTTGATTTAAATGGAATATAATGGGCACATATTGGGGCCTATGCTTTGAAAAAGGAGAGGGATCGCTGTGAAAGTATACCTTGTTTCTCCCGAGCAGAATTCCTACAAAGCCAATATGCACTGCCACTCCACACTCTCCGATGGTAAACTTACTCCCGAACAACTGAAAAAGGCTTATAGGGAGCGCGGGTACCAAATTCTGGCGTTCACCGACCACAATAGGCTCATTGATCACGCCGATCTCGATGAACCCGGATTTATTACGCTGCCGTCTTATGAGGTCAATGCCGATCAACGTCCCGGCGCCGGCGATTGGTCCTATCAAAAGACCCATCACCTAAACATCTATTTTGAGCATCCAGAGCGTTTTGATCCTGCTCTGCTTGCCGAAAGAAAATGCACTTACGAAATAGAATCAATCAACCGTTTTATCTGCGAGATCAATCAATCGGGCGGGCTGGTATGTTATAATCATCCGGATTGGTCCCTTCAGGAGATCAATACATATGGCCGGATACAAGGTCTGTTCGCTATGGAGATTTTCAACTTCGGCTGTGAAGTCGGGGAGTTTAATGGAAACAGCCAGTATCAATACGATAAAATGCTGCGCGCCGGGCAAAAAATTTTCTGTTTGGCGGGAGATGACAACCACAATGCGTTCCCATTTACAGACGGAAAAAACGATTCCTTTGGCGGTTTTACGGTTATACAGGCGCCTAATCTAAGCCGGGCTTCCGTCTTTCGGGCTTTGCGTACCGGCCGTTTTTACAGTTCCACCGGCCCGGCGATCTATCAATGTTATGTGGAAGACGGCAAGATCCGAATCGAAGCACCTGGCATGTACAAGGTTTTCGTTCTGACCAGGGGAAGAAGAAGCTACTCGAAACTTTCAGACACCCCGTTTGACCAGGCGGAATTTGCGTTTTTGCCGCAGGACGGTTATTTACGGGTCGTGTGTTTTAATGATAAAAACCAGTTTGCGGCCACAAATGCCTACTGGCTGTCATAGCCGTATCCGATGCCCGATTCTCCACATGAAGACCGGAAAACGGTAGGATTATTCAATAGGTTGTCAGGATGCGCGCCCATGGTACGTTTGTGTAACCGGCCTATCCATCTGAAAAGGCCCATATTTCTCCGTCTCTCGGATTATAAACAAATGATTTTTGGGCAAAGGATGTTGACGGTATGGCGGCCCCCTCGGCTTCGAAATTGGGAAACAAACGGATATTCCCATTATTGATGAGCATGTCCCTTCCCCCCGTGCTTTCCATGCTCGTTCAGTCTTTGTACAATATTGTGGACAGTATGTTCGTCGCCCAGGTGAGTGAAAATGCCTATCTGGCGGTACTCTACGCCTTCCCGATTCAAAATTTGATTTTGTCCCTGGCCGTCGGTGCGGGAGTGGGACTCAATTCCTATATTGCCCGCCAGCTTGGAGCGGGAGAGCGGGATGAAGCGGACAGTGCCGTCACCCATGGGTTTCTCCTGGCCGGTGCCCATTCGCTGCTGTTTATCCTGCTCGGCCTGTTTCTGATCGACCCCTTTTTCCGGTTGTTTACCGACTCGCCGGAGGTGCTGACCCTGGGTGTTTCCTATACCCGTATTGTGGTTTTTCTTTCCTGCGGCACCATATTCCACATTACCGTCGAAAAGATTTTTCAATCGATCGGCCGGATGATCCTTCCCATGCTGCTTCAAGCTGCGGGTGCCATCATCAACATCCTGCTTGACCCTGTTTTTATATTTGGACTGTTCGGGTTGCCGGCCATGGGTGTGGAAGGGGCGGCCCTGGCGACCATCATCGGGCAGATGTGTTCAATGCTTTTTTCCCTTGCGCTGTTTTTATTCGGGAAATACGATGTCCGGCTTAAAACCCGTGGATTTCGCTTCTCTCTGAAAACCGTGAAAAACATTTATGCGGTGGCGGTCCCCTCCACGGTGATGATGTCCATTGCCTCGGTGCTGGTCATGGGTCTCAACGCGATCCTCGGCCGGTTTTCCGAACTCGCGGTCAACGCCTTTGGATCGTATTATAAGCTCCAGACCTTTGTCTATATGCCTGCCAATGGCCTGGTCCAGGGAATGCGGCCGATCCTCTCCTTCAACTATGGCGCGAAAAACCGTCGGCGGGTAATGGATACCCTTCGTTGTTCACTCGGTGTGGTTCTGGTCATCATGGCGGCGGGCACCCTCCTGTTCATGGCCGCGCCCGGGGCCGTTCTCGGATTGTTCAATGCCTCGCCGGAAATGCTCGGCATAGGCGTCCCGGCTCTGCGAATCCTTTCCACCAGCTTTATCGTCTCTTCCATCGGTGTGGTGTTTTCCGCGCTGTTTGAATCCCTCGGCATGGGAAAAGAAAGTTTAATAATCTCCCTGCTCCGTCAATTTCTCATCACCCTGCCTCTGGCGTTTCTCCTGTCCTTCCCCTTAGAGCTGATTGGGGTGTGGATCTCCTTCCCCATCGCAGAGACCGCTGCTGCAGGGGTCTCTCTCCTGCTCTTTCGCCGGATCCGGCGAAAGGACCCGGTTTTGAGAGGCTGAACCTCCGTGTTGTTATAAACCAGCCCACACCTGTTTTACGGCGTTTCCCGCATCAGCAACGCTACACACTCGACGGTATTCCCTTTTTCCCACAAATCTCAGGTTTCTTATTGCTTCATATTTGAATATGGTTAGCCGAATTCAGTGCTTGGTAAAACTGTAATCCATTTTCAAATACTCTACAGATTTTTTTAAGGCTGCAATTGTTTTCGTTTCCAGCACGCATCTCGCATTTCTTTTGTTAGCCAAAGAAAGCCTTTCTCTGATGTTTATTTCCCCATCACCGAGCGCCAAATGATTACGCCCCCCCTGCTCGTCACTTTTCGCGATACCATCATGGATATGAAAATGTATCAACTTGTCGGCATGGTCCATAATAAACGGAACATCAATTTCTCTGATTCCTTTTGAATGACCAATATCCCATGTCAATCCAAACTTAGGACTTTCAAGTAAATATTCTATCGCCTTTTTCTCATATTCACGAAAACCATCCGTATTTTCTATAGAAATTGCAATATCTGAATTACCAATCCATTCTTCACAAAGTGTCCGAAACTTGATAAATGAGTTCCTATAAACATCAAAATTTCTGTCATACATCCAAACCTTTCTGTCCGGGAGTGTGATGTAGATTCCAGGGTGCATATGCATATTTATAATGAACGGCTGACTCTTCGCGCCATACTTATCTCGCAAAGGAATCAGCTTTTTCGCCACTGCAATAGTTCTTTTCACCGTTTCCAGATATGCATTTGAAATAAGCCTATTAAAATCAGCAATATTAAGATTTTCATCCAAATGAATAGTATAATATAGCCTTGCTTCATCCGCCATTCTATAAAATTCATCCGTATATTCCATTTTATCTATCTGATACTCCGGAAAACTCATATTAAGTTCCAGAAACTGCAACCCCAGTTCCCTGCACAAATATATGTTATCTTTTAACGTATGGTTCTCAATTAAGGTTGGCATTCCAAATTGCATCACAATATCCTCCTCTTTTCCCAAAGGCTGCAATGCTTCGTTCTCTGTATCAGCACAAAGACACTTTGCCAATTACCTTATTGTTTTTTTGTGGGAAAGCAGTACTACCGTCTCCACATGGCTCGTCCGGATACGTTGAATTTCCTTGATATTTTTCCGAGTACGGGAATATATCATCAGCCTAATTCACCGTTTTGCCGTTTGCGGGAATATGTCAGTAAAACTGAAATATGCAGAGTTTTAGCTCAACAGCACAAATAGCTTTATTTTCGATTGGGTCTTCTTTTTATTTTTAGCATTACAATTATATCCTCAACCTTGATCTTGTCATCAAGCGGTATCCATAGCCATTTTCCATCGTGCAGCGTTTCTGTCTTTTCATAGATATCCTGCAATGGCTTTGAGAGAGAGGCGCTCATTTCTTCAAATTTTTCTCTCTCAGATTTACCATACGTTATCAAGAGATTCGCAGTATCTTCTTTTGCATAAAAGGTGCAAAGCGTTTTTCCGCCTCTGCGATACTTATATTCAATCTTCCAATCGCTAAACCCCTTACTCCATAACCTGTCCATATCATATAAGGCATCTATCGCCTCCGTCAATCCATCCCATATTGATAAGTTTTTTTCCGATAACAAGACTTTTAATTGTTCTCTCATACTTTCGTTCATTCTGTCACGATCCTTTCTGTTTTATGATCGCATAGCTCCATCAACTTCTGATTTTCCGTTGTTTTCGCCTAAGATGATTATTTTGTCATCAGCACTACGGTCTCCACGTGCGGCGTACGGGGAAACATATCGACCGGCTGGATCGTTTCCGTTCGATAGCCATGCTCCCCAAACCGTTTGAGATCCCTCGCCAACGTGGCCGGATCGCAGGAGACGTAAACCACACGGCCGGGAGACATCGCCGCAACGGTTTCAATGACGGTGGGGGTGCATCCCTTACGGGGCGGATCGAGAATAACGATAGACGGCCGGATTCCCTCTTCCCGAAGACTCTCCGCGGCCTTGCCCGCATCAGCACAGAGAAAGCGTGCGTTCACAATGCCGTTTTCCTCCGCGTTTTGTCTGGCGTCTTCCACGGCCTCCGCCACGCTCTCGACGCCAATCACCTGCCCCGCTTTTTCCGCCATGGTCAGGCCAATCGTCCCTGTACCGCAATACAGATCCAGAACCGTATCCTCCGGTCCCGGAGAGGCAAACTCCGCCGCGACGCCGTATAAAACCTCCGCCTGCTGGCGGTTGACCTGATAGAACGACCTCGGAGACAAACGAAACCGCAGGCCGCACAGTACATCGGTGATAGAATCCCGCCCCCAGAGGACAAAGCCCTTTTCGCCAAGGATCACGTTCGTGTCTTCCCGGTTGAGATTGACCACAACGGACACCAATCCCGGGACCTGCTCACGCAGAGCGGCGACCAGGGCAGACGCTTCGGGCAGCTTGCCGGACGTGCAGACCAGACAGAGCTGCACCTCCCCTGTCGCTTCCGCCTCGCGTATGTAAATATGCCGGAGGATTCCTTTCCCGGTCGTCTCATCGTAAATCGGCAGACCGGTCTTTTTCGCCCATTTCCCCACTATATCCACAACGGTCTGAAAGGACTTCGGCTGCAATAGACAAGCGTGTTGTTCCACCACGCGATGGCTGCGAGGCGCGTAAAATCCAATTAAAGGTCGGTATGGCCCCGGCACCACCGGATACTGCGCCTTGTTGCGGTAATGCCGGTCGCGTTCGCTCCCGATGATCGGCTGGATACCGGCGTCGATTCCTCCTATGCGAGTCAAGGCGTCGGATACCTTGCGCTGCTTGTACCGCAGTTCCGCTTCATAGGAGACGTGCCGCCAGGTGCAGCCACCGCACCGGCCAAACACCGGGCAGTCGTTTTCCGCCGCAATACGGTCGCCGGAGGAAACCAAAATCTCCTCCGTCCGGCCATAGGCCAGCCGTT
The DNA here is from genome assembly GCA_902492045.1 of uncultured Oscillospiraceae bacterium. GTDB lineage: Bacteria > Bacillota > Clostridia > Oscillospirales > Acutalibacteraceae > UMGS1623. Next base: position 12,115 of record CABUKB010000013.1, read on the forward strand.
TTTCCACCTTGAGTATTCGGCAGCGAATCCGATCCCCCACGGCGGTAAACGGAACGATCACCGCCATGCCGCCGTCTTCTCCCGGGAGTCCGGCCCGGCCAATACCGCTGCCTTCAGCCGTGGTCCCTGTGATATCCAGGGTGATCACCTGGTTTTTAGAAAGCTCCATGTCTGATTCCTCTGCTTGTTTTTTCTCATTGTACACTTACAAGCGCAAAAACACAAGAACAAAGCCGGTAAAGAAACCCTTTACCGGCTTTGTTCATCAGCAACAGGACTCTTTAACCTTAAAAGACTGGCAATCGGTACACTCCACCACAGTGGGATTCGATTCATGGGTGCCGACCTGGATTTTATCCAAAGAACAGTAATTCTGGCTGCCGCAATGATACCGGCACTGCTGAACGGAACACGCGATCGACTGATTGGCTTTGCAGTTGTCCATTTTTTCTCCCTCCTTTATCTTGGGTTCGTCATTAGTGTCCCCGAAACTTTTTGAAATATGAGCCGTCTTAATATGAAACAAACGTTTTTTATTTATATTGACAAATCTTCGATTCTCTTATATACTCGTTTTTGTTTCGAACATATTTTCTTTTGGGAGGGGATCGGGATGCGGCTGTCGGTACGTGAACTGGTGGAGTTTGTTTTGCGCGACGGCGATCTCGATCATCGCCGCGCCGATCCGGAACGGATGGCCGAGGGTTCCCGGATCCACAGGCGGATCCAGAGGGAACAGGGTGAGCAATATGAAGCGGAGGTACCCCTGTCTGTGTCCCTCGAATATGAGGGGATTCCCTACACGGTGGAAGGCCGTGCCGACGGCATCCGGATCGCCGATGAAGGGGTGCTGGTGGACGAAATCAAAACCACCGCCCTCTCGCTCGAAGAGATCGACGGAAACAACCGGCTACATTGGGGACAGGCACTATGTTATGCCTATATGCTGGCGCGGCAGCGGTCTCTCTCCTGTGTGGAGGTACAGCTGACCTACTGCCAACGTCAGACAGGGGAGATCCGCCGTTTTCTCCGCTCCTACACATGGGAACAACTCGAGACCTTCTTTTTGGATCTGTTGTTTCATTACCAAATGTGGGCCGAAATGCAAAGGGAATGGACCCACACGCGGGACGCCTCCATTCTTTCTCTCCCGTTCCCGTTTTCCGGCTACCGGCCGGGACAGCGCCGGCTGGCCGCCTGTGTCTATCGAACGGTGCGGGATGAAGGACGGTTATTGTGCCAGGCCCCTACCGGGATCGGCAAAACCATTTCCACGCTTTATCCCGCTGTCAAAGCTCTCGGAGAAGGGCATACGGAAAAAATCTTTTATCTCACCGCCAAAACCATCACCCGCAGGGCCGCTATGAATGCCTGTGAAAGCATGGCGGGGCAGGGGCTGCGGCTTCGGACGATTCTGCTGACGGCAAAAGATAAAATCTGCTTTTTGCAAAGGCCTGAGGGCGGCCGCAGTGGGAAATGCAACCCGGACGGCTGCCCCTATGCCAAAGGGCATTTCAGCCGGATCAACGATGCGCTGTACGATCTCTTGCACCGAAGCGACCTATACACGATGGAAACGGTCCAAGCCTGTGCTGAGGATCACCGGGTATGCCCTTTCGAGCTCCAGTTGGACGCCACCCTCTGGTGCGACTGCATTGTGGGGGATTATAACTATCTCTTTGACCCTCAGGTCTATCTTCGCAGGTTTTTTGATTTTCCAAGGGGAGCCTATACTTTTTTGATCGACGAGGCGCACAATCTGGTGGATCGCGCCCGGGAGATGTATTCCGCCTCTTTAACCAAATCGGCGGCCTGGACGGTTAAAAAGAGCGTCAATAAGAAGGAGAATCTGGCCAAGGCCCTTACCGCGCTGAACAAGGCTTTTCTGGCGCTGCGCGAAGGGAATACGCCAGAAGGCGTCGAGACGCGGGAGAGAGCGGCGGATTCTCTTCTTCCTCCCTTGGAACGGGTGGCTGGGGAAGCCGCTCTGTGGCTGAAAAACCACCCCGGCGCTGCACAGGAAGAGGCCGTGCTGTCCCTGTATTTTGACGTTTTACGGTATCTGAAAATCGCGGATTTATACGATAGCCGGTATCGCACTCTCCTGACCTTTTCCAAAAAGGATATCACGGTCAAACAATTCTGCGTCGATCCGTCGGATCTTTTGTCCGGATGCCTGGATAAAGGAAAGGCGGCCGTCTTTTTTTCGGCGACACTATCCCCCATGCTTTATTATCAGGAACTGCTCGGCGCGGGGAAAGATGCGCAAACGCTTCTTCTTCCCTCCCCCTTCCCACGGGAAAACCTTTGTCTTCTCATCGACGACCGGATCAGCACCCGTTATCCGGACCGGACCGACAGCGTCGAACCCATCGCGCGGATGATCGGCGCGGCTGTGCAAGCAAGACAAGGCAATTATATGGTCTTTTTCCCTTCCTATAGCTATATGCAGGAGGTCTATGAGGCTTTTACCGCCTGGTATCCAGACTTTCAGACCATATTGCAGACGCCTAACATGAAGGAAGACGAGCGAGAGGCGTTTTTGGATCGGTTCAAAACGGAAATTCCCGAAACCATCCTCGGCTTTTGTGTTCTCGGCGGCATTTATTCGGAAGGAATCGATCTCAAGGGCGACCGCCTGATCGGGTCCATTATTGTGGGAGTCGGCCTCCCGCAGATCAACCCGGAACAGGAGGTTATCCGCACCTATTTTGAACAACAGAATCACAGGGGATTTCTCTATGCCTATCAGATTCCGGGAATGGGCAAAATCCAACAGGCGGCCGGCCGGGTCATCCGGGACGAGGCGGACCGGGGGCTTGTCCTTTTGATCGACGATCGTTTCACCTCTTTTACCTATCGCCGCCTGCTGCCGGCCCATTGGAACGGATATCAGGTGGTGCGGGCTCCGGATTCGGTATCCCGCCAGGTCCGCGCCTTTTGGGGGGAAAATACCGGCGCGGCGGGTACCGCCCCTGTCCGGATTTTCGGTCTCGGGTCCGCGCCTCTCGGCCAGTGCTGACAGCCCCCTCCCCCATGTCCCGGCCTGAGCGCATCGTGGCGAATGGACCGGGGGCCCTTAGCGAGGCCATTTTCTTCGCGGAGAATATGCCGTTTGACGCGGCGATGAATCGCAACCATCAGCAAAGCTGGCGGTTTTTGGCGCACAGAAAGGCCGCTTCCGATTACAGTCGGAAGCGGCCCATCACGCAGCCGGGTTACGTGGCAAAAATCACCTTGAGGATCAACAGGGCCACCACTCCCGGCACCCCCAGGACCAGGCAGCACAAGCCGGACAAAAGGTTCAGCCCCAGGGAAACCCCGGTGAAGGCGCCGACCACATTGACCGCCGCCAAAGCACATAGGCCCTGCGCACCACTGCCGATCAGCCCCCTCACCGGGCGCTTTGAGCGGATTAAGGCAACGCCCACCACGACAAGCAGGCATATCCCTACCGCTCCCACCAGGATGCGCAGCCAAAGACTCATGTCCGTTTCCTCCGTTTATCCGTTTTTTTCCTGTATAGACGCGCCCGCCGGCACTCCTTTTGCTTTTGCCTGCCGCAGCAAATACCGGTAGCGGGCTCTTAGGGATTCCATTTCATAGATACACGCTTCGATCAAATCGCTGTCATTTTCCATCTCAAAACGCGCCTGCACGTTTTCCAGCTGGCGGCATACCTCCCGAATGGCCTCCCGGGTGGTATCGGTTTGTTCCTCCGGCTTCAGCAGGACGCGCTTGATCGCGAAATCCATGTGTCCCCCGCCTTTCATAAAAAGTCTATGCGTAGTATTGGCAGAATATGCCGTTTTAATCGGCGGGATGACCAAACTTCATCGGGTTGATGAAGTCGAGAAGAGGAGGCCGCTTTCTTTACCGGTGCTTTTGCTGGCGCCGCTCGATTTTTCTAAAATAGAGGCTCTGATGACAACCATCGCCCATGCCGTCGTTCGGCCCTGCGGCCATACCGTGGCGGTGATCTTATATGGGAAAGCCCTGTATCCAAAGAAAAAGGCCCCTCTCGGCAAGCGAGAGAGACTCACATAAAACCCTCGGAGGTCAGAGTACTCGGTTATCCGCCAAGATCTCCGGTTTGTTTATCATACTGTCGGTTGGGGTAATTTCGCGGATGACCCTGCAGGGAACTCCCGCCGCAAAGCTGTTCGCCGGAATATCCCTGGTCACAACGCTGCCTGCCCCGATGACGCAATGATCCCCAATGGTCACCCCGGGGCAAACCGTGACCGACGCGCCGAACCAGCAGTTGTTTCCAATATGTACGGGTTTCGCATAACAAAGGCGTTTTATCTCACCTTCTGCCGTCAGCATGGCCCGGCGTTCATCCGGCAGCATGGGATGCAACGGCGTGACGATGGTCACATTCGGACCGAAGTTGCAGTCATCCCCGATTGTCACCTCCGCGTCGTCCTGTATCGTTAGATGGAAATTCCCAAAGAAATTCTTTCCGATTTTGGTGTGCTTTCCGTAGTGAAACGCAATCGGTCCTTGAATAAACCCGCCTTCACCAAATTCCCCGATAATCTCAGAAAGAATCGCCGCGCGTTTTTCCACCTCATCCTCGCAGGTTTGATTATAGGCCACATTCAGATTGTGGGTTTTCAGCTTCATGGCTTTCAGTTCGGGATCCGCAGGGTTGAACAAAATCCCCGCCTTTATTTTATCTTCTTCGCGCATTCCGGCTTCCTCCCAGGATCTATTATTCCAGGGTATTCCAACATCATCCTTTACGTGCAGGAAACGGGCATCGCATGGCGAGACGGAAGATCGTTCGCTTGTGTATCGCCATACATATACAGAGGACAGGCGAACCGGCTCGTCTGTCCTCTGTCCTTTAACATTCCGGCCGGACAAGAGGCCGTCTATCCCTGTCTTTGGCCCAGCACATTCTTAGCACCTAAAATTGGTCAATCGGCAGCCCTTTTGCCACTCGGTCTTCAGTGGTGCCGTCGATATCATAACATTTCAATGTCGTGCGCCAGTTGTCCGGCGCAGCCCATCGGACCGCATTGCCGATGACTTTCAGAATATCGGGATGGCAGTAAACGGGATAGGTTTCATGCCCAGGCTGAAAATAGAAAATTTTTCCGGCGCCTCGTTTCCAGCAGCAGCCAGACCGGAACAATTCCCCTCCCCGGAACCATCCGGCGAATACCAGTTCATCCGGCTGAGGAATATCAAAAAACTCCCCGTACATCTCTTCCTCTGGAATCTCGATGTTCATGGGAATTCCCTTGGCGATGGGGTGGCCCGGATTGACACACCAAAGCCGCTCATAATCGCCCTCCCGGCATCGCAGGGAACAGGTGGTCCCCATCAGCAGGCGAAAGGGCTTGGAATAATGGCCGGAGTGCAACACGACCAGCCCCATGCCGAGCAGAACCCGGTCCGCCACTTTGCGGGCGAGATCATCCGGCACCAGGGCGTGTCCCACATGCCCCCACCATACCATCACGTCGGTGGTGTTCAGCACTTCGTCGGGCAGACCGCAGTCAGGCTGATCCAACGTCGCCGTCCTCACCTCGAACTCGTCCGGGCTTTTCCCTAGATACTCCGCGATGGCCGCATGAATTCCACCGGGATAGTGAGACATTTGCTCCGGTATTTCTTTTTCATGGATATTTTCATTCCATACCGTGACACGTATCAAATTCATCCGCTCCCCGTATCAGATTTCGCAGTGGATTGCCTGCCCCACGCGGTCGGACTCAAAGGCCGCTTCCATCACCTTCATCACCCGCATCGCCTCTTCCGGCTTCACCCGTAGTTCCGCTTTGCCGTCAAGCACATCGGCGAGGTTGCGGTAAAAGACATCGTAATCGGACTGATACTGGTCCGGATCGAGTTCGATTTGTTCGATGGTGTCTTTGGATCTGGGCGCCATGGTTTTGGTCGGTCCAGCCTTGGTATAGACGATATCCTCTTCCCAAGTGACCTCACGCTCTGCGGCCCGAATGATCCGTCCCTTGCAGGACCAATCGTCGATCAGCAGCGCGCCGCGGTCTCCGCAGACATACCATCGGGGGATGTTGGCATAGTGGCTGGTCCCCACCTCGATCGTGGCCATCACGCCATTGTCAAACTGGAGAAACGCCTTGAATCCGTCGTCGCACTCCTGATATTGGACGTGATACATCTTGCAGAACACCGATGTCACCTTATGGGGCGCATACATCATCACCACCTGGTCGAGGAGGTGAACGCCCCAGTCGAGCATCATGCCGCCGCCGGCTACCGCATACTGCCGCCAGCCCTCGGGAATGCCGCGGGAGCCCACGACATTGGACACGATTTCAAATACGTTGCCGAGCAGTCCGGCCTGGACCGTTTCAAGCACGGCGGTATAGTCCGCGTCGGCCCGGCGATTCTGGTGGACGGTAAACAAGCTGCCGGTCCGGCGGGCCGTATCCATCATGGCCTGCAATTCCCCGCTGCTCATGGCGACCGGCTTTTCACATACTACGGCCTTGCCCGCCTCAAGCGCCTGGCAGACCTGCGGCATATGAAAATTGTTCGGAGTTGCTACGACCACAATGTCCACCGTGGGATCGGCCAGCAGTGCTTCAAAACTCGGATAGGTAGTCGTAATGCCGTCTTCCTTCGCCGCCTCCATCCGGGCGGGATTGATATCGTATACGCTGTCGATACAGACACGGGGGGTCTTGCAGATCCCGGTTTTATGCCAGCGACCCATGCCGCCGTAGCCGACAAGCGCAGCCTTATACGTTTTCATCGGTTTTCCAGTCCCTTCTTTTTTCGGGTCAGGCCCACCACATAGCGGCAGGTTCTTCCGTTATCATGACGATCTTGAGAAAAGCTATGGCCTTTTCCAAACCTTCCTTGACCGACATCAGCCCATCCTCATGCTCGATGCTGACCGAGCCATCATAGCCAATGCTCTGCAGGGTGGACATCATATCCTTCCAGGTCTGAGCATTGGAACCGTACCCGACGGTGCGGAACACCCAGCTCCGGTCGAGGAGGTTTCCGTAATGCCCGGTATCAAGCACCCCGTTTTTGGCTTTGTTTGCGGGATCCACCCGGGTATCTTTGGCGTGGAAGTGATAGACAGCGCCCTGGAGCTCCCGCAGAGCCATAACCGGATCCATACCCTGCCAGATCAGATGACTGGGGTCGAAATTGGCGCCGATCATATCGCCGACTGCCTTCCGCAGACGCAGCAGAGTAGCGGGATTGTACACACAGAAACCCGGATGCATTTCAAAAGCAATTTTGGTGACGCCGCAGGAGCGCGCAATCTCCGTGGCATCCTTCCAGTAGGGAATGAGCACTTCATTCCACTGCCAGTCGAGAATCTCGCTGTAATCCTCCGGCCAGGAACAAGTAACCCAGTTGGGCCGTTCCGACGAATCGCAGTCACCCGGGCAGCCTGAAAATGTCACGACCGTATCAACGCCCAGCTGTTGGGCCAAACGGCAGGTGTCCACATAGACTTGATGATAGGCCGCCGCTTTTTCTTTGTTGGGATGGACCGGGTTGCCGTGGCAGGAAAGAGCGCTGATCTCAAGATCAAATTCATTTAACAGTGCCTTGAATTCCGCAATTTTATCCGGATGGTCAAGGTAGATCTCCGGATTCATATGATTATGATTGGTATAGCCGCCGGTGCCGAGTTCCACAGTCTGGACACCAAGCGAATGCAGATAGGCGAAAGCCTCCCGGGCGGACATACTTTGCAGCGGGACGGTGAGAACTCCCAACTTCATACCGAACACTCCTTTATGTAATAACTGACTCCCAATTAGGGGGGATTTCCTACAAGATCATTATAGCGCAGCCGCGCGGTTTTTCAGCAACTATTGTCCACTTTTTTACAAACTTTTTATTTATTCCGGCTGGCACGGCACTTCCTCAAACGGTCGGAGTGTCAACGGGGCCATTTTCGTCCCATATGCATCCCTCGGCAGGCGGACAGGCCCGTATTGTCTTTTACTAAGCATAACCCCCTGTCTCTTTTTTGTCAATGGCAAGAAGAGGGCCGCCGGCCTCCGGGATGTTCCCGCCTTTCATCCCGGCATTTCGCTCCTTCGCACCGATCCTATAGGAGACAGCCGCTATGTCCCCTTGACATCTGAAAAGGGTTATGCTATACTAGCTCACGCGTTCTAAGAATGCGGCTTTAGCTCATCTGGTAGAGCGCCACCTTGCCAAGGTGGAGGTAGCGAGTTCGAGCCTCGTAAGCCGCTCCAATATCGAAAGAAGCCGATTGCTGTAAAGCGGTCGGCTTCTTTCGTAAGTGCTTTATCTCCAGTACGGTCGGTCTCAAAAACGGCAGAAAGTTCCCATTGAAACCGACCCGTCGGTTTCATGTGTGAAAACCGCCCGGCATAAACGCCGGGCGGTTTCTCGCTGTGCAGGCGCTCAGGTCTTCATAGGCGGAGCGGAGAGCCACAGGATTGACTCTCAGAGAATCCATCATCCGAGCAGTGCGGCCAGCAGCTTCCAGAACGCACCGCCAAAGCCAAGCCGCGCCACCCCTTCGGAGGCCCGGATCGGATATTCGGCAATTTTCTCCCCATCCAGCATTACCTGGATCTGTCCGATCACCTGGCCCTCATACACGGGAGCTTCCAGATTTTCTGCCAGTTCCGTTGTGCAAGTCACCTGTTTTTCCTGTCCTTTGCGCAGCAGAAGCGGCCGAATCTCATCCGCGACCGGAATCGTGATTTCCGATACCCCGCGCAGCACCGGCACGGAAGGAAGCGCGTCGGTATCCACCTGCGGTGTATAAATGCTGTAATTGGCGAAACCGTAATCAAGCATTTTTCGGGCGCCGCCAAACCGCTCGTCGGTCGTTTCGCAGCCCAGGATAACCGCGACAAAGGCCAGCCCATCCCTTTCTGCCGTAGCCGACAGATTGTGCCCGGCCTTGCTGGTCGTTCCGGTTTTCAGGCCGGTCGCGCCGGCATAGTGCCGCACAAGTTTGTTGGTGTTGACCAGTTGCGACGCCCCTCCCCGCAGACTGTCCATCCATATGGTGGTGTAATCCACGATCTTCGGATGTTTCATCAATTCTCTGGACATGACGGCCACATCGTAGGCGCTGGAATACGCCTCATCGTTTAGGCCGCTGCAATCGAGAAAGAGGGTATCGTTCATCCCCAGTTCGGCCGCGCGCTGATTCATCCGCGCGACAAATTCCTCGATGGATCCGGCCAGATGTTCCGCCAGTGCCGCGCAGGCATCGTTTGCGGAGACCACCGCCGCCGCCTTGACCAGTTCATCGACCGTCATAGTCTCGCCGACTTCCAGCCATATCTGGGACCCACCCATGGAGGCAGCCGTCGGCGAACAGGTCACCGGCTCATCAAGGGTGATCAGGCCCTCGTCCAAGGCTTCCATGACTAACAACAGCGTCATGACCTTGGTAACAGAGGCAATCGGCAGTTTTTCATGCGCATTTTTTTCAAAGAGGATTTCACCGCTCGACTGTTCCATCAAAATGGCGGATTTGCCGCCGATGTCCAAAGCCGCCGTTTCGGCGGGAACTGTGCCGACCGGCTCCCACACCTCGTTCGCATCCTCCGACAGCAGAGCCTCCGCCGTTTCCCCTTCCTCCGTATCCACGATGACGGCCGGTGCCTCCTCCGCCAGGGTTCCAAACGGGAACGATCCGATGAGAAGCAGACCCCCGAGCAGAGCCACCAGCAAGCGTTTGCCACGTTTCATGCGTATACCCCTTCTTTCCCTCCAGGATGCGAGGGCTATGCGGGGATGCCGGAACCGCCCTCCCTGTTCGTTCATAGGCCGACCCGTTACCCTCGTTGTCTTCCCTATAAACATATGCGAACGGAGAATGGTTCATGATAACGATTCACTCTTTCCGGGGAAACCGGAAACACCGCCTTTGCACCCAACGGATGGGCGGCGCGGCTTACGGACCGCATGGCGGGTTCACCCATTCACAGCAGTTCGGCCAGAATCGCGTTTGAGAGCAGGAACCCCTCCCTGGTCAGGCGGATTCCCTTGGGATCACAGACGAGCAGGTGCCGTGGCAAAGAAGCGGCCCGCTCTCGCCAGACCTCCGGGATTGCCGTGCCGAACCGGGCGGTATATGCGGTTTCGGTCAGGCCGTCGGTCAGGCGGAGCCGGAGTAAAAGAAACTCCTCTGGGGAACCGGTGCGGATTTCCTCCTCCGCTTCCGGCTGGGGTTCCGCCCCCTTGAGAAAAGCCGTCAGATCCCGCGGATAAGCGAACCGCCGCCCGCCGATGCAGGAATGGGCCGACGGACCGATTCCGAGATAAGGGGCGCCCGTCCAGTACTTCAGGTTGTGTCGGCTTTCCCGTCCGGGCTGTGCAAAATTTGAAATTTCGTACTGCCGAAACCCGGACTTTTCGAGCGTCTCACAGGCAGTCAGATACAGAGAAGCCGCCTCGTCTTCCCCGGGCAGCCTCAAATCGTTCCGCTTTCCAAAGGGCGTCTGCTCCTCGATTTTAAGAAGATACGCCGAGACATGGGCCGCCCCCAGTTTTCCACAGAGGTCCGCCGAGCGGCGGACAGAGGCCTCGTTCTGCCCCTCGACAGCCAGCATCAGGTCGAGCGATAGATTGGCCAGCCCCGCCTTATGGGCGGCCTCTACCGCCTGGATGACGGCCGCCGCCCCATGTCGCCGCCCCAGAAGGCGCAGCTCGTCTTCCGAACTCGACTGCATTCCCAGAGACAAGCGGTTTCCGCCGGCCTGCGCAAATATCCGCAGGGTTTCGGCCAGCCCGTTTAACCCCTCTGCGTCAGCGGGGTTGGCTTCTAAGGTGATCTCCGCTCCTTTCAGCGAAAAACGGCGGGCAGCCCTTTCAATTAGACGCGCCAGCCTCTCGCCCCCCAAAAGAGAGGGCGTACCGCCGCCAAAATACAGGGTGTCAGCCGGGCCGTTCAGACGGTCTGCCCAGCGATCCAGCGCCGTCTCCACTGCCGTGGTATACCGGTCCAGCCATTCCTCATCCGCCGCCAGGGGAAGGGAATAAAAGTCGCAGTATGGGCATTTGGACAAGCAAAAGGGCACGTGAATATATAACCCGACCGGCAACAGAAACCCTCCCCCTTTTCAGAATTTTCAGCGAAGAAACGCCGGGATCGTGGGATCCCGGCGGGTAGGTCTGATAATCGCCTTATTCCTCATAAAAAGCCTTGTGGACAGCCGCGACAGCGCGGTCGGCATCCTCTTTCGCAATCAGGACCGACACCTTGATCTCGCTCGTGGATATCATCTGGATGTTCACATTCGCGGCGGCAAGCGCCTCAAACATGAGGGCGGCCGTGCCTTCATGGGTCTCCATCCCCGCACCGACAATCGACACTTTCGCGACCTCGGTGTCGAAAGTCAAACTCTTAGCTCCGACCAAATCGCAGTAATCCTTCAAGGCGGCAACCGCATCTTCCCCTTTGTCCTCCGGGACGGTAAAGGTAATGTCCTTCGTGCCGTCCCGGCCGATGGACTGCAGAATGATGTCCACATTGGCGTGGGCTTTGGCCACCCGGGAGAAGATTTTAAAGGCAATGCCCGGTTCATCCGGCAGACCGACGATCATAACCCGCGCGACGTTGGCGTCCTTGGCAACGCCTTTAATCAACATTTCTTCCATTTTCGCGACCTCCTTGACTTTGGTGCCGGGGATGGGATTCAAGCTGGACAGCACCTCCAGCTCGACATTGTATTTTTTGGCCATTTCCACTGACCGGTTGTTGAGGACTTGGGCCCCCAAAGTGGCGAGTTCGAGCATTTCGTCGTATGTAATTTCCTGTAGACGGCGCGCACCGGGCACTTTGTGGGGATCGGCGGTATAGACGCCTTCGACATCGGTATAGATCTGACACAGGTCGGCATGCATGGCGGCAGCGATGGCGACTGCACTGGTATCCGATCCGCCCCGGCCCAGGGTGGTGATATCTTCATATTTGTTCAGCCCCTGGAAACCGGCCACCACCACGATCCTCCGCTTATCCAGCGCCGCCCGGATCCGTTCCGGATCCACCCGTTTGATGCGGGCGGAGGAATAGGTGGAGTTGGTCCTGAATCCCGCCTGCCATCCAAGCAGTGAGAGTACCGGGCAGCCGATGCTCTCAATGGCCATGGCGAGCAGGGAAATCGAGATCTGCTCGCCCGCCGACAGGAGCATATCCATCTCCCGCTTGCTCGCCCGTGGATTGAGTTCCCTGGCCTTCTCAATCAGATCGTCGGTGGTGTCCCCCTGAGCGGAGACCACCACCACCACATCATTTCCCGCCTTATAGGTATCGGTCACGATCCTTGCCACATTGCGCACCCGCGCCGCATCAGCGACTGAACTGCCGCCGAACTTTTGTACTACCAGCATCGCCATTCCTCCGGTTGTCATGATGAGACTGAGGTCATGAGACCCCCGTCAATCGAACGCCACCTCGGCGCCCTTATTTGCGCAGTCGAATACCCGTACTGTCCAGCCCGTCAGCCCTGCGCGGGCCAGCGCGTCCTCCGCCAGCGACGGAAAAGCGGTATTGTCTCTGTCCAGAATCGCCAGCACCGATGGGCCGGCCCCACTGATGGCCACCGCATAAGCGCCCAGTTCATAGGCGGTGTAAAAAACCGGTTCCACCCCTGGAATCATGGGAAAACGGTAAGGCTGATGTAGCCGGTCCTGCACCGCCACCCGCAGGTTCTGCAGGCTTCCTGAGAAGAGGGAGGCCGTCATCAGGGCGGCACGGGACAGGTTGTACACCGCATCCTGCCGGCTGACCTTGCCCGGAAGAGCCGCCCGGGCTGTCTCGGTCCTGAGTTCAAAATCCGGGATGAACACGGCGAAACGGATCCTTTCCGAAACCGGCACACTGACGGTATGGACCCGTCCCCCGTCCATGACGGCCGTGACCAGCCCTCCGAGCAGAGCGGGCGCCACATTATCAGGATGCCCCTCCAGCTCGGCCGCAAGGTCAGCCACGTCTTCCGGACCGAGCGGGCTTCCGAGCAGGGTGTTGGCTCCCAACAGCCCGGCAACCAGGCAGGCCGAGGAACTGCCGAGCCCCCTCGCCATGGGAATATGGTTTTCCTGCCGGATATGAAGCCCATGGAAGGGGCGGCCGCACCGCTCGTATAACAGCCGGGCCGTGTGATAAATCAAATTGCTTTCGTCCTTAGGGATGGGGACATCGTCGGCCGATTCGATCCGGCAGCCGTCCGCCTCCTCCATCCAGACCCGGTTGTACAGGGTCAGCGCCAGGCCCAGTGCGTCAAAACCGGCACCCAAATTGGCGCTGGAGGCCGGCACCGTGATTTTTAACATCTCTATCCGCCCTTTCACGGGTATTTCCCAGGGAGCCGGTTAAAGCTCCGCCACCCGGATCCGGCTGCGCACCGTGACGCCCTGCATCGCTTCGAGGGCCGCGTCGATCTCCCTCTCCTTCATACGGGGGGAGATAAAGGCCGCCTCGTCGTTTGGAGCCTCAGGATAGGTGATAAAGTTCATCGGCCCAAACGCCGCGTGTATCTGATTGCACACGGCCTGCCGGTCAGACGACGCCAAACGCAGGAACACCGGCAGCGCCTCCTCACGGTAATCCGCGACATAATCGGCCGATCCACGCTCCCAGAACAGGTATTTGCGGGCGCCCAGATGCTTGACTTCATCAATGATATCGGCCACCACTGCGGACGCGGTAGGCAGCTTTCCGGCGCCCTGCCCGTAGAAAACCACATCGCCAATCGCGTCGCCCCGCACCATGATGCCGTTGAATACGCCGCTGACATCCGCAAGCAGACTGGTTTTCGGCAGCAGCATGGGAGAGACCACGGCGTAAAGCTTGCCGTCCGGCCGCTTGACGGCCCGGCCGATCAACTTGATCGCCCCTCCCCAGGCGGCGGCATACTTAACATCCTCGGCGCTCACCCGGGAAATCCCCTCGGTATGAACCTGGTCCGGATACACATGCCGGCCAAACGCCAGAGAGGCCAGGATGCAGATTTTCCGGCAGGCATCGTGCCCATCAATATCGGCGGAGGGGTTGCGTTCGGCGTACCCCAGCTTCTGCGCCAGGGCCAGCGCATCCTCAAAACTCATGCCCTCCTCGATCATCTTGGTGAGCATGAAATTGGTCGTGCCGTTGAGAATCCCGGCGATCTCATAAACCTCGTTGGCGGCGAGGCACTGGTCAATAGGCCGCAGGATCGGGATGCCGCCGCCGACGCTCGCCTCAAACAGAAAATTGAGATTGCGGTCTCTCGCGATTTCCAGCAGTTCGTCTCCCTTGGCCGCCACCAGTTCCTTATTGGAAGTGACGACGCTTTTCCCGGCAAGCAAGCTGCTTTTCACATATTCAAAGGCCGGATGCAGCCCGCCCATGGTCTCCACCACAATGCGGATATCAGGGTCCTGGAGGATGTCGTCAAAATTTTTGGTGAACCGATCCGCATACGGGCTCTCCGGAAACTCCCGCAGGTCCAGTATCCGTTTGATTTCAATCGCATCGCCCGCCTTGTGGGCAATTCCCGCCGCATTCTTGCGCAGCACCTCAGCCACACCCGAGCCCACCACGCCGTGGCCCAAAATCGCTACCTGAATCATGACAGCCTCCTATATCGTCCTTTATTTGATGAGTTCGTTGGATACCCCGGTTATCCGCTCCACACCCGGAAGTTCTCCCAAAGAGCGGATAAACGCATCCACCGGCATCTCCAGGCGGTCGGTCCGCGCGGATATGGATACCGCCGCCGTGCCGCCCGCCGGGATGTTCTGATTGACGGTCAGAATGTTGGCGCCGGCGCCGGCAAAAGCCGCCAACATGCTCGACAGCACACCGGGCCGGTCCTTGAGCACGGAGTGGACTGTCAGGATATACCCGGTTCTCCCGGCTTCATAGGGAAATACCGCATCCTTATACTTGTAAAATGCGCTGCGGGACAAACCGGCCCGCCTTGCCGCCTCAGAAGCCGATGCCGCCTCCCCGGATAGGAGGCTCCGTTTGGCCTCGAGCACCCGTACAAACACGTCCGGCAGCACTTGCTGGTCCACCAACACGAGATTTCGGTCCTCCCGCTCCCCCATCCTGTCCACCACCCATGCACGTCTGTTTTGCTGTGAGATACACTATACCATTACTTTACGCGCGATTCAAGAAATGGTGATCTTAGATTTTTCGGAATTTCCGCGTTATCTGGCTATTAGATCGGTTATTCTCCCGCATGCTCTGAATTGCTCTGTTTTTCGTTTTTCCACGGAATAGACGAAGCGGCCCGCCGGCCGGTGTCAATCTTCGGATATTTTTCCAAATGGGAACGGTCGTTTCCAGAGCTCACGGGACATACTAAAAAGAAATCCCTGCATGTTAAGGAGGTCCCGGTATGTCTGAACCGTCCCGTCCGGAACTCGCGGCACGCACCGAAAACCGGCGCCGCTTTCTCATTGATTTTGTGTATACCGGGTTCTGGATCGCGCTGCTTCTGCTGCTGTTATACTGTACGGTCAAATGGGCGCTTCCCTTTGTATTCGCTTTCGCCGTGGCGGCATGTTTGCAAAGGCCCATCCGCTGGCTGGTCAAAAAAACGGGGGTCAAACGCCAGTTTTTCTCGGTGGTGCTTTTGATTCTGATGATCCTGCTGCTGGCCGCACTGCTCCTGTTTCTCGGATGGAGAGCCGCCGTCTGGGCGGCCAACTTTATAACCAACGAAGAAAACCTGCACGCCATCGAGACATGGATCGGCAGCGTCACCGCAACGGTACAACATCTTCTCGAAAGCTTATCCGACCGTCTCTCTCCCTCTGCGCTCGAAACGGTCAACAACGCCGTCTCCACTATCTCAGGAAAGCTCACCGAGGCTCTGTCCGATGTCTTCGCGGGAGCGGCCGGCTGGGTTATGCGCTTTGCCACCCAGTCCCTTCCCCGCATCGCAATCGGATTCATCATCTGGGTCATCGCCTCCATTCTGCTTTCTATCCACTATCAGGGTGTCAAAGCTTTTCTGGTGCGGCAGGTGCCCCAGCGTTTCCAGGGGATGCTGCGGGACGTAAAGTCCCTGTGCGGCGGCACCTGGCGAAAACTGATCCGGGCATACGGGCTGCTCATGCTTCTGACTTTTGCGGAGCTGGCAGTCGGTCTGATGATTCTGGGTATCCCGAACGCCATCCTGGCTGCAGCCATGATTGCAGTCGTCGATATTCTCCCGGTTCTCGGCACCGGCACCGTCGTTCTTCCCTGGGCGGCCATCGCGCTGTTGCAGGGCCAGCACCGCCTGTTTATCGGTCTGCTGGTGATGTATGCGGTCATCACCTTGGTGCGCAACATCCTCGAACCCCGGTTGGTCAGCCGTCAAATCGGCCTGCCCCCTCTCGTCACCCTCTTTTTCATGTATGTGGGACTGCAGATCCTGGGCCTTGTCGGCATGCTGCTGTTCCCTATCCTGGCGATGGTAGCGGTGCAGCTGCATGAGGAAGGGAAACTCCATCTGTGGAAATAAAACGCACATGACAAGGGGCTGCTGCATCCGGAATCCCTTTGCAACAGCCCCTTGAAAATTCCTTACGCGGGCCATAAAGGATGGTCCGCATTTTTCGTACAAGCCATGAACCCGCTTTTACCCGATTTTTTCGGAATTCTTCTCAGGCTCTTTCTATGCCGCCGCGTCCATGGAACTGTCCGATTCCGTCGGCTCGGACGCCGCCGTGGTGGTAGGATCGGTAGTGACAGCCGGCGTCTGAGTGGTAACCGAAGGCTCGGTGGTTGCCGGCTGTTCGCTCACCGTCGGCGGCTCGGGTGCGGCCGTTCCATGTGCCGTGCAGGTGCCCGGCACATTTTCGGGTTTATATACCCCGAGTTCTTTATCCGGACAAGCGTCGGTAGCCAGTTGACCGGTGGTCATACAGTAGTAGGCCTCCACCGTATTCCCCTTCTTTGTGAATCCGGTCGGCGACAGCCCCTCGTGGATGATCTTCATCGCCTTACTCCACAGACTTCTGGCGTAGGCCTTTTGGGTATCAGTCAGAGACTTGTTATAATCGTAACCAACCCAGCTCGCCGCCACATAATAAGGCGTGCCACCCACAAAATAGGAATCGTTATTGTTCTGGGTAGTACCGGTTTTGGCAAACACTTCCCAATCGGCCCAATCCTTTTTGAGCTGCCGCCCGACGGTCCCATTGGCACCGGTAGCGCCGGTGCGGCCGGTGATGACGTGCTGGAGAAGGCGGTTCATCACATAGGCGGAATCCTCGTCGAGCGCCGTATTGGTCATACGGCTCCTCTTGGGCAGGATGGTCTGTCCGCCCATTTCCACCTTTTCATAGGAATAGGGCTCATAATACACGCCGCCGTTGCCGAAAATCTGATAAGCGGCCGCCATCTCGCGTGCATACACGCCGTCGGTCAGCCCGCCCAGCGCCATCGGCGACAGGTCAATATCGGTATGTCCCTCGCCGTCCGACTTGACCAGGGTTGAAAAATGCAGTTGGTTGGTCATGAAATCAAAACAGCGCTGGGGCGTGAGCTGCTGTACGAGCCGGGCAGGTACGGTGTTCAGCGATATCTGCACGGCCCTGTCCACCAGGGTCGTCCCCCGGTCGGCCGGCGTGCTTTGCCCCACATTGCGCGGCCATTTTGTCCCGTCGCTCAACGTGATATAGCAGTCCTGAACCTGGGAGGAGAAGTGAATGAGATTATACTGAATGGCCGAGGCATATACGCTCAGCGGCTTGATGGAAGAGCCCGGCTGTCGTTTGGAACTGGTCGCACGGTTCTGTAGGCGGTTGCCCGTCTTCTCTCCCCGTCCGCCGACCACGGCCACCATTCTCCCCTCATAGTCGGTCACATACAACGCCGCCTGCAAAGGTTGCTCCTCATCGCCCTTTGTGGCCGGAAAATTGCTGTCGTCGGCATAGATGGCCTCCACCCTCGCCTGCAATTCCTCGTTTTCACAGGAATAAATGGTCAAGCCGCCGAAATACACCAGATTTTCCGCATAGTTTTCCGCATATCCGTATTCTTCCATCAAATCGTTTATCACGTCTTCGATCAGGGTATCCATATAATAATCCTGGATATCCACCACCCTGACGCTGCTCTGAAAGATGAGTTCCTCGCCGCAGGCCTGGATATACTCGTCGTCGGTGATAAAGCCGAGCTGATGCATTTTGTACAGCACCGTCCTCTGCCGGCTGCGCACATTTTCCGGGTGCCGGTAGGGATCGTATTTGGACGGGTTCTGGGTGATGCTGGCGATCACGGCGCACTGAGCGAGAGTCAGATCCTTGGCATCCACGCCGAAATAATAGTTGGCCGCCGCGCCTACGCCTTTGATCCCGCTGCTCAACGGCAGCACGTTGAGATATGCCTGAATGATCTGATCCTTGGTATATTTTTTCTCCATTTCAATGGCACGGAGAATTTCGGTGATTTTCCGCTCGATGCGATGGTCGTCCTCCTCCGTTAAGACCTTGATAAGCTGTTGCGTGATGGTGGAGCCGCCGTATTCCGTCGATGAAAAATGCAGGATAAGATTGGCAAACGCCGAGATGGTGCGTTTCCAGTCCACCCCATAGTGGGTTTCAAACCGCTCGTCCTCGATGGCGATCACGGCTTGCTGCATATACAGTGGCATCTCATCCAGGTTCTTCCAGATCTGTTTGACGCCTTGCAGCCGCTGCCCTTCCACATACTCGCCGGTATCCGGGTCCTTGACCATGACGATGCTCGTTTGATGTTCGTTGATCTGGGTCAAATCGGGGATGCCGGTCGTGCCGTCGAAGTTTGTCACCACATACACCGCCAGTACGCACCCCACAATACTGCCGGTAATGGCACCGATGAGGACAATGGTCAGCAGGCATTTGGAAATGGCGGACATGACTTTCAAGGTCATTTTCACCGCCGGCTTTTTCAGCCATGCCGGTTTCTTGGCCATGCAGCCGTTCGCCTCCTTACATTTAAGGGTAAACCGGTTTTGCCTGAGCACAAAATGATACGTACCTATCTTATAGCACGGTTCTGAAAAAGTCAAATATCAAAACTGTAAGAGTTTCTTAACCATTTGTTACCATGACCGTTTTCAGCCGCCGAAAAACGCATAAAGCCAGCCGTCACCGCCCATACTAAATCGGCAGAGAAAGGGTTTTTCCGTTTTGCGGTTCAAACGTATCGTTGACCGAAAGAAGGGTGTTTATGCAGGAAAATCCAAGCTCTCAGACACCGGAAAAGAAGCCGGAAGCTCCGCCCGAAACCGGACCCCGGCGGCCCCGATCCGCCGTGTTTTTCGGATTTGCCGTCACCATGTTGGTCATCAGCGGGCTCCTGCTGTGGGGTGGTGTGCTGCTGCGTTCCCGGAATCCGGACCCCGCCTCCGCTCCCCCTGCAAACAACCGCCCGGCTTCTTCACTTGTTTCCCATCCGGAGGAAGAAAGCGCGACGGCTTTCGCCCGGTATCGGCTCGGCGTATGGGAGGGCAAACTCGCTCTCTTTTCCGAAGGACGGGAATCCCCGGACGAAGTGTACGATGTCTATATTCAGACCCTTCCCGAAGCGGAACAGAACCGCTTGCAAAAGGGTATTGTCATCCAAAGCGAGGAAGAACTGGCCGGGTGGCTCGAAGACTACACCAGTTGAGCCCTCTCCTTGGCAAGGCCGCGCGCAGATGCGGCCTTTTATCCCAATAATGAGCGATAACAGAAAGGCAAGGTCAACGCAATGGATCATCCATCCGTCTGGATGGCGGGGCGCGTCCCCGCCGTACCCGTACCCGAAAGCCGTGTGGATTCCACTCCACTGGAGGTTCTGGTCATGGGCGGCGGGCTGTGCGGCCTGCTAACCGCCTTCCGTTTATATGAAAAGGGTGTCCGCTCCCTCGCCCTAATTGAAGCCGGAGAAATCGCCGGTGGGACAAGCGCCCGTACCACCGCCAAGGTAACGGCACAGCACGGCCTGCTGTACGCCCGGCTGCGCAGGGGGCTGGGCGAGGACAGGGCCGGACAGTACGTACAAGCCAACCTTGCGGCTGTCGAAGAATACGCGCAGGTGATGGAACAACTCGGCTTGCGTGACGAATTGCACCGCTGCGCTTCCTATTTATATACCGATGACCCGGCCTATATCGAGGCCCTGGAACAGGAGGCGGAGGCGTGCCGTCTTTTGGATCTGCCGGTTTCGGTTACCGATCAAACCGAGCTTCCGTTTCCAATCATCACGGCTGTCCGCATGGAAAACCAGGCTCGGATCCACCCCCTGCGCCTGGCGGATGCCCTGGCACGCTGGCTCGTGAAAAATGGGGTAAGGATATATGCCCATACCCGGGCCTATCCCCCCGAGGCCGACCAGCCCTGCGGGGAAATTCGTACCAACCGGGGTCCCCTGCACGCGGACACGGTGGTCCTCGCTACCCACTACCCTTTCATGGATAAGCACGGAATGTATTTCGCCCGGATCTGGCAGGAACGCTCCTATGTTCTCGCCCTGACCGGCGCACCGTCGATGGAGCATCTCTACTGGGCCCCAGGTCCCGGAGGCTTTTCCTTCCGCCCGGCGGCATGGGCAACGCCGAACGGTCAAGAGATACAGGGACTGCTTCTCGGAGGAAAGAGCCACAAAACCGGTCACGAAGGGACGCGGTATCATTACGAATCCCTGCGCATGGCCGCCAAATCGTGGTATCCCGCCGCGCGGATAGCGGGAAAATGGTCGGCACAGGACGGCATGACCCACGACGGCGTGCCTTATATCGGCCGTTACCGCCAGCTCGACGGGAAATTGGCCGGTCGTGTTTTCCTGGCTGTCGGTTTCAATAAATGGGGCATGACCAACAGCATGGCAGCAGCCGACATCCTCAGCGAAGCCATCCTCGGACGGGATCATCCCTGCCGCGAGGTCTTTTCCCCCACCCGATTCGATCCGGGTCTGAAGGCCAAGAGCTTCTTTGTCGAAACCGGCGACATGATGGGAAATTTGATCGGCCCCTATACCCATCTGCCCGACGCCACAGCGGCCTCTGTCCGGAAGGGAGAGGGCAAGGTGGTCCGTGTCGGCGGAAAAAGAGTGGGGGTCTATAAAGACGAAGAGGGCGTCCTCTATACGGTGCGACCCATATGCCCTCATATGGGGTGCGTGCTTCAGTGGAACCGGGACGAACGCTCGTGGGACTGTCCCTGTCACGGATCCCGTTTTGACTATACCGGCCGCCTGCTCAACGACCCCGCTCAAAAACAACTCGATAAAGCACACCGTTGACAAGCCGAAAGGGGATGCTGCAAGGAATTGCCGCATCCCCTTGTTCGTCTTTTGCGGGCTACGAACGGCGGGCCGCTGTTCGCGGCCAAAAGCCTTCGTAACCAAAGATCCATAACGGAGGACATGTGCCGGGACCCGGCCTTCTGTGGCTCTCGGAAAGTCCGCTCGTTCTAAACCTCTTCGATAACCGGCACACGGTATTTTTCCGCCTGCATGGCAAACATGGAGGCGTATTGCCCGCCCTGTGCCATGAGTTGAGCATGGGTTCCGAATTCCACCACCCTACCGTTTTCAAACATATAAATGCAGTCGGCCTGTTTGGTGGTGGATAACCGGTGCGAAATCGTGACGGCGGTCTTTTCCCGTCCGAGAGCGTACATGGTCTGGTTCAGCCGGTATTCGGCCAGGGGATCGAGCGCGCTGGACGGTTCATCCAGAACAATCACCGGGCTGTCCCGGTAAAAGGAACGGGATATGGCCAAACTTTGCGCTTCGCCTCCCGATAAAAGCACCCCCATGTCGTCAAACTCACGGGTTACAGGCGTATCGTACCCCTGCTCCAATTCGGACAGCTTACCAGCAAACCCGCCCTGCGACACGGCCCGGCCGGCGCGCTCCAAATCCAAAGCCTGAGGGCCGGCCGCAATATTTTCTCCTACTGTGGCGGCAAATAGCTGGTAATCCTGGAATACCGTGCCGAATAGCGCCCGATAAGCGGGGAGAGCATACTCCCGAATATCCGTTCCATTGAGCAGAATCTGCCCGCCGGCCGGATCATACAAACGAAGCAGGAGCTTGATCAGCGTCGTCTTCCCCGCGCCGTTATAGCCGACGATGGCGATTTTCTGCCCGGCCCGGATCTCCATATTCACACCCCGCAGGGCTTCTCCCTTGCCATAGCTAAAACTCACATTTCGGAACTCGATGCATTCGATCCTGTCCGGAACAGCTCGGGGAAGAGCGGGCGGCTTCACCGTGTTCTCATATTGGAGAAATCCCCGGATCTTTTCAATATACAGGCTGTGCTCTTGAAATTCCGGCAGGGTCCGGGATAGATCAAATAGCCTGCCCCGTATAAGACCACAGGAATTGTACAGCGTTACCATCGTCCCATACGGGATCGCCCGCAGGACGATGGCCCGGTAGAGCAGATAGAGCAGATAGAAGCCGTCCACCAGCAGTGTCTCAAACAGAAAACGGGTCAGAAAAGCGACCATCATCAAGGGCCCCGACCGCTTGCGAATGATGGTCTTTATCTCCCCTGTCGCCCGGGAAAAATCGGCGGTCAACCGGTCGGTCACATGGTTGAGCCGGATTTCCTTGGCGTACTCGGCGAGATAGAGAATCCGGTTGGTGTATTCCTGCCGGCGCCTGACCGGATATTTCTCCTTGTCGGCCGCGACGCGCAGACGGTTTCTCAGCCCGCCCAGCGCCAGGATGCCGACAAAAGAAATGACCACCACGATCAGTCCCACTTTATCCTGGGAGAGGATGTATCCCCCCGCAATGGCGATGTTCACCACGGAGCCGAAAGCCACCGAGATGCTTCGGATCACCCCGAATACACGGGTCGGCGCTTCCTGCAGCGCCCAGATGAAATCGTTGAAATAATCCGGGTCGTCGTAGCATTTCAGATCCATCCCGACGGCCTTTTCATACAGCATCATCCGTATGCGCCGGTTGATTCGCTGGGTACTGACCGGGGCCAACCGGTTGTTCAACAAGGCGTGTCCGAAGATGATAAACACCTCGGTGCCGAGAAACACCGCGATGATGAACAGCGCCGCGTCCCAAAAAGGACGGCCTTCGGTAATGGCGTTGATGATATACCCGATCATATAGATGTGTTCGATAAATACGGCGACATGGCTGATGGCGCCGTCCAGCAGGCTGATCAGGGTGTAAGCGGGCGCCTCCTGCCAGGCGATGCGGAGCAAGAAAAAGTTGTTGGACAGAATGCGGCCAAACCCGGCCGCTCTCCTATCCTCTTTTCGTCTGGTGTTGTCCGGTGCGGAATGCCTCATTCCCCTCTCACCTCCACCAGATAGTTTTCCGCCTGTTTACGGAACAGGTCGGCGTAAGCTCCTTTCCTTTTCATCAGTTCCGTATGCGTTCCTTCCTCGGCGACCCGGCCCTCCTGAAGCAGGAAGACGCGATCCGCGACGGCTGCGGAGGAAAGACGGTGGGAGATAAAGACGCTGATCTTTTTTTCTCCCTTCCGGCAAAGGTGAAGAAAATTGCGGTACATATGATATTCGGCCACCGGATCCAGCGCGCTCGACGGCTCGTCCAGAATCAAAATCCGGCTTTTCTTGGCAAAAGCACGGGCGATTGCCACCTTCTGTTCCTCTCCTCCGGACAGCATCGCCCCCTGGTCGTCGAATTCCCGGGTCAGGGTGGTGTCCATCCCATGGGGAAGCGCCTCAATGACCGGATACACCCCACTTTCCTCCAGGGCGCGCCGTGCCGCTTGCTGGGGATCACCCTCCACCTCGTTGCCCATCAGCACGTTATCGGCGACGCTCATGGAAAAAATCTGAAAATCCTGGAAAGTGGACCCGATCAGCGCGCGGTATTCGCGCAGATTATATCGGCGGATGTCCACGCCGTTGAGCAAAATCGTGCCTTCGGTCGGATCATACAACCGCATGATGAGCTTGACCAAGGTGCTTTTTCCCGAACCGTTATGCCCGACGAGAGAAACGACCTCGCCCGCGTGCAGAGTCAGGGTGATCTGGTGCAGAACCTCTTTGGCATCCGGACGGTACCGGAAACTCACCCCGTGCAGTTCGAGTGTTTCCACCTCGGCCGGAGCGGGAAGACCAGGCTGGTCCTCCGGGATTTTTTCTTGATAATCGAGAAACGCATGCAGATTATCGGCATACAGCGCGTTGCTGAAGATGGTGACCAAACTTCCCGTCAGATTGATCAGCATCCCGGTGGAACTGACCGCGGAGTTGGCCACCACCACAAAATCCGAAACCGTCATCGTGTGGCTGACCATCGCCATATAGGCGCCGAGCAGCCAGATGCCCTCAAAAAAGATGGGATAAACGAAACTGTCCCGCAAGACAGTGAAACCGGCCAGCCGTTTCCAGTATCGCTTGGTAACGCCGATATGCCCCTCCATCGCCTGGTCATAGGTACGGGTCATCACCCCGAAAATATCGGTCAGCCGCATATCTTTGGCGTATTTCTGCAAGTAAACCGTGCGGTTGACATAATCCTGCCGGCGTTCAAAAGGGACATAGTCCATCCGGCGGTCATACTCCGCCTGTCCCTGTACCAGACCGGTGATCACGTTAACCGCCATGGGCACCAACGCGGCCAGGCCGATGAGGGGCTGGATGGTAAACAAGTTGACCGCCACCGCCGTGGAAGCGAGTACAGAGGCGCAGAAACGGGCGCTCTCGTCCACCGCGCCGGTACAGCGTTTCACCGCTTCGGAGGCCGCTTTTGTATATTGGCTGTAGTATTCCTCGTCCTCGTAGCATTGAAGCTCCACATTGGCCGCTTTGCGGAACAGCCGGAGATTCATCTTTTCAATCAGCTTCTGGTCGGACAAAGGGTGATACCACTCCATCATCCAAGAGCTGAAAAATTGCGACAGCATCCAGGCCACCACGGTCAGGGCCAGGAACACCGCCACTTCCGCAAACGAACGGTTCAGGTCCTCTGCACCAAACAGATACCGCATGAACACAACTGTATCGAATACCCAAAACCCGTAACCGATGAAAGTGGACAGGAAACTGATTATTACCCGGCCGTGATCGGCTTCCCAGACCAATCGCATCATATAAACGTTGCTCTTTACCGCATGAGCCGGTCCGCGATGCTGTTTTTCTTTTTCCTTCATAAATTTTTCCCCCTCAAAACCTGATTAACAGCTAAAAGACTGTTTCTCGCTACTCCCCCTTATAAAATACCGTATGGCCGACCGCCACGCCAAAAGAAAAGGAACCGTCCTTTGCAAAACAAGGCGGGAAGATTTTATTTTCGAGCTTTTTGTGTTATGATGGAAGGCAGATACTTCCCACACTGGCGACAGATTACATGCAGAAGGAGAGGGCCCGTATGCCCAAAGTCGGTTTAAGAATCTTAAAATCCGCCCTTGCGGTCTTTTTGTGTTTCGCCGTGTACCGGATCCGGCAGAGCGGCATGCCGTTCTATTCCGCCATTGCCGCCATTCTGTGCATGCAGCCGTATGTACGCCACAGCCTCACGACCGCGCTCAATCGCACAGTGGGTACCCTGATCGGCGGCGCCTATGGGCTGTTGGTCTTGCTGCTGCTGCGCATCGACCCGGTTGCCGCGCGGCCTTTGTTGGTTTACGGCATTATCTCCGCCGCCATCATTCCCCTGATGTATCTGACCGTCCTGATGAAAAAAACGCCGGCAACCTATATCACCTGTGTGGTCTTTTTAAGCGTAGTCGTATCGCACGGAATGGACACCGCACCCTACTGGTTCGCTCTCGAGCGCGTAATCGACACCCTCATCGGCATCTTCATATCGCTGCTGGTCAACATCCTGGTGTTTCCGCAAAAGCCACCGGCCGATGCGCCGCAGGCCGGCGACCCGTCAGAGCGTTCAGAAGACGCTTCTTCTGCCTGCAAATCCGATCATGCGGAAGGCGGATCGTCTTTGTCCTCCGATTCAGACGTATCTGAAGTGACGGGTGTCTGCGGATTTTCGGGAGGTGTCTCCCGCTTTCTTTTGCCCAACACATGGATCAACACCATAGCCACCACCAAGACCAGTCCAACCCCCGCCAAGATAAAGGGAAGGGGAGAACGCGGCGGTTCGCCAGTGGCCGGGGAAACGAATAGCGAAAGCAACCCGGCTCCCCCTGCTGTCCATCCGGTTATCCAGTGATTCATACCGAAACCTCCTTTTATAGTGTCTACCAAGCATTGTACCGCATTTTGTGCAACAATACAACAATTTCTTATCTTCAATTTGTTTTTTCCGGGCAGTCTGCCCGATAGAAGGGGATTTTCTTGAAGTATGGCCGCCAATATGATACAATGAGATTCATCTCGTGTTGTCCGTGCCGTCATCCGGCGGTGTAGGCAGATCCAAAGAAAGGAAGTTGTCCCCATGCGCGACGCTTACGAAACTCCGTTTTCTTCTCGTTATGCCAGCCAAGAAATGCAGTTTCTCTTTTCACCCGATCACAAATTCCGAACCTGGCGCCGGCTGTGGATTGCGCTCGCTGAGGCGGAACAGGAACTCGGTCTCCCGATTACCGACGAACAGATCGAGGAAATGCGCGCTCACGCCAACGACATTGATTATGAAATCGCCGCCGCCCGCGAAAAAGAAGTCCGCCACGATGTTATGGCCCATGTGTACGCTTATGGCCAGCAATGCCCGAAAGCCAAAGGAATCATTCATCTGGGCGCGACAAGCTGCTATGTGGGGGACAACACCGACCTGCTGATCCTTTATGACGCGCTCCGCTTGGTCCGGCGCAAGCTGGTTGCCGCGATTGCCCTTCTCGCTCGGTTTGCGGAGGAATATAAGGCGGTTCCCACGCTGGCCTTTACCCATTTTCAGCCGGCTCAACCCACAACCGTGGGAAAACGGGCTACCCTCTGGGCCCAGGAATTTCTTATGGATCTCGAAGAGGTGGAATACCGGCTCTCCCATGCCCGTCTGCTCGGTTCCAAAGGCACCACCGGCACCCAGGCGAGTTTTCTCGAGCTGTTTGAAGGGGACCATGAAAAATGTCGGAAACTGGACCGCATCATCGCCCAAAAGATGGGATACGACGCTTGCTTTCCTGTCTCCGGCCAGACCTATCCGCGCAAACTCGATTCCATGATCCTGTCTACCCTCTCAGGGATCGCCCAGAGCGCGTCCAAGTTTTCCAATGACATCCGTCTGCTTCAGCATCTCAAAGAGGTGGAAGAGCCTTTTGAGAAGCATCAGATCGGTTCGTCCGCTATGGCCTATAAGCGCAACCCCATGCGCAGCGAACGGATCGCCGCTCTGTCCCGTTATATCATAGCGGACTCTCTCAATCCCGCTATGACCGCCGCCACCCAGTGGTTTGAACGAACCCTCGACGACAGCGCGAACAAACGCATCAGCGTAGCGGAGGGATTCCTCGCGGCCGACGCCGTGCTCTCCCTGGTCATCAACGTGGTGGACGGACTGGTGGTCAACACCGCGGTCATTGACCGGGATTTGCGCCGGGAACTGCCTTTTATGGCAACCGAAAACATCATGATGGACTGTGTGAAACGGGGCGGCGACCGGCAGGAACTGCATGAGCGAATCCGCACCCATTCGATGGCTGCCGCGCACCGCGTTAAACAAGGAGACGGCGTCAACGATTTGCTTGAGCGGATCGCCGGAGATCCGGCTTTTGGGGTCACATTGTCCGAACTCGAAGCCGTGCTGGAACCCGCCCGGTATGTAGGACGGGCACCGGAACAAACAGAGGAGTTCCTGCGAGAAGAGATTGCCCCCATATTGGAAAAATACCGGGACTGCCTGGATGTACAGGTGGATATCCGGGTATAAGGTCTTTCCCGTTCACTTCAATGCCAAACCCGCCCGGCAGGTAAAACTACTGCCGGGCGGGTTTTTCCTCTACTGGATAAAGGGGATGGGTGCGAAAACCCAGCCGGTACAGGCTCTCACATGCTCCAATTAACCCGATCCCCCGGCATAAGCCATGAAACCTCATCGTAAAACAGAAAGTACCGCCGGCATGCCGACGGTACAAAATCCATTCTTTTTTCTGCTCTTTCCAGGTGTCAAAACAAGGAGCCCTGAGAACTGAACAAAGGGAGGAGAGAAGGAAGAGGGGAAAACAATCCCCCAAAGATGAAGGTCAAGCCCTCGGTCTATTAGTACTGCCAAGCTCAAAGTGTCACCACTCTTACACTCGCAGCCTATCTACCAGGTAGTCTTCCTGGGACCTTACCTGATTGAATCAGTGGGATATCTCATCTTGAGGCCGGCTTCACGCTTAGATGCTTTCAGCGTTTATCCGATCCGCACTTAGCTGCCCAGCTGTGCCACTGGCGTGACAACTGGTGCACCAGAGGTGCGTCCATCCCGGTCCTCTCGTACTAAGGACAGAGCCTCTCAAATATCCTGCGCCCACAACAGATAGGGACCGAACTGTCTCACGACGTTCTGAACCCAGCTCGCGTACCACTTTAATCGGCGAACAGCCGAACCCTTGGGACCGAATACAGCCCCAGGATGTGATGAGCCGACATCGAGGTGCCAAACCTCCCCGTCGATGTGGACTCTTGGGGGAGATCAGCCTGTTATCCCCAGGGTAGCTTTTATCCGTTGAGCGACGGCAATTCCACTCTCATACCGCCGGATCACTAACTCCAACTTTCGTTACTGCTCGACCCGTCGGTCTCGCAGTTAGGCTCGTTTATGCGTTTACACTCAATGCACGATTTCCGTCCGTGCTGAACGAACCTTTGAGCGCCTCCGTTACTCTTTTGGAGGCGACCGCCCCAGTCAAACTGCCCACCTAACAATGTCCCCCGGCCGGTTTCACGGCCGCAGGTTAGAATTCCAATACTTTAAGAGCGGTATCCCAAGGCTGACTCCACCAAAGCTGGCGCCTTGGCTTCCTCGTCTCCCGCCTATCCTGTACATAAAGTATCGTAACCCAATATTAAGCTACAGTAAAGCTCCATGGGGTCTTTCCGTCTTGTTGCGGGTAACCGGCATCTTCACCGGTACTACAATTTCGCCGGGCGGGTAGTTGAGACAGTGCCCAGATCATTACACCATTCGTGCGGGTCGGAACTTACCCGACAAGGAATTTCGCTACCTTAGGACCGTTATAGTTACGGCCGCCGTTCACTGGGGCTTCGATTCGGCGCTTGCACGCCTCCTCTTAACCTTCCAGCACTGGGCAGGTGTCAGCCCCTATACTTCATCTTTCGATTTCGCAGAGACCTGTGTTTTTGCTAAACAGTTGCCTGGGCCTTTTCACTGCGGCTCCATCTCTGGAGCACCCCTTCTCCCGAAGTTACGGGGTCAATTTGCCGAGTTCCTTAACTACCCTTCTCCCGTTGGCCTTAGAATCCTCTTCCTATCTACCTGTGTCGGTTTGCGGTACGGGCATCCTCGATATTCACAGAGCTTTTCTCGCCTTCGTCCACGCATGCTTCCCTACTCTTATTTCAGTCCCTTTCGCCCGGGGCTACCATCGCCCGGGTCATGCCCTTTCAAAGTGTCCCTCTGCTTAAATCTTTGGACGGTAACGGAATATCCACCGTTTGTGCATCGACTACGCCTCTCGGCCTCGCCTTAGCTCCCGACTATCTTGAAGCGGACGAACCTTCCTTCAAAAACCTTAGATTTTCGGCCATTATGATTCTCACATAATTCTCGCTACTCATTCCGGCATTCTCTCTTCCATACAGTCCACCAGCGCTTCCGCTCTGACTTCACCCCGCATGGAACGCTCTCCTACCATCCCGTATGCTGAACAATCTCATGCACGTCCCTTCACCTGCATGCATTGTTCAGCATACGGAATCCCAAGCTTCGGTACATGGTTTAGCCCCGTTGAATTTTCGGCGCAGGGTCACTCGACCAGTGAGCTATTACGCACTCTTTTAATGAGTGGCTGCTTCTAAGCCAACATCCTGGTTGTCTTCGCAACCCCACATCCTTCTCCACTTAACCATGTTTCGGGACCTTAGCTGTGGGTCTGGGCTGTTTCCCTTTCGACAACGAAACTTATCTCCCGCTGTCTGACTCCCGACCTTGATTATCCGGCATTCTGAGTTTGATAGGGTTCAGTAACCTCTCGGCCCCTAGCCCATTCAGTGCTTTACCTCCGGTAATCTAAGTCGAGGCTAGCCCTAAAGCTATTTCGGAGAGAACCAGCTATCTCCGAGTTCGATTGGAATTTCTCCGCTACCCACATCTCATCCGCTACCATTTCAACGGGAGTCGGTTCGGCCCTCCATGGCGTTTTACCGCCACTTCAGCCTGGACATGGGTAGGTCACACGGTTTCGGGTCGATTGCAACGAACTTCTCCGCCCTTTTCAGACTCGCTTTCGCTTCGGCTCCGCACCTTCAGTGCTTAACCTTGCTCGTTACATTCACTCGCCGGACCATTCTACAAAAGGTACCCGATCACCCCTTGACGGGCTCTCGGTGCTTGTAAGCACAAGGTTTCAGGTTCTATTTCACTCCCCTCCCGGGGTTCTTTTCACCTTTCCCTCACGGTACTCTTCTCTATCGGTCACTGGGTAGTATTTAGGCTTGGAGGGTGGTCCCCCCATCTTCCCACCGGGTTTCACGTGTCCGGCGGTACTCTGGATCCAGCCGGCGGCTTCTGTCTTTCGCCTACGAGACTCTCACTCCCTCTGGTGCGTCTTCCCATACGCTTCGGCTAGATTACGTCCTGCATATCGCTGTCCTTACCCCGGAGGTATTGCTACCTCCGGTTTGGCCTCCTCCCCTTTCGCTCGCCACTACTCAGGGAATCTCTGTTGATGTCTTTTCCTCGCCCTACTTAGATGTTTCAGTTCAGGCGGTTCCCCCCATAC
>CABUKB010000014.1 GCA_902492045.1 uncultured Oscillospiraceae bacterium
TTGTGTTATCGTATTCATAGCGGATAGGGTGGCACCTGCCTTTCGGTTTTGTCTTGGCAACTCAACCTTAACACAGGCCATCCCTATTCGCTATCTTTTTTTATTCCTTATCTGTCACACATCATTGTATCACATACACCTGCGGCGGGAATTTTGTAAATTAAAGGATTGTAACCCTTTGGCAATTATGCTATACTATTCCGTTAGAAGGTCGAAGGGAGGCGCATAAAATGGAGCACTGGCTCATCCGCGGAGCGAAAGTGACCGACCCGTCGCAGGGATGGGAGGAAGAACCGTTCGATCTGCTGGTGCGGGACGGTATTATCGCCGATGTCGGTCCCTCCCTTTCCGCCGACGCCCGGGTCATCCGGGCCGACGGCTGTCATCTGCTTCCCGGTCTTGTGGACATGCACGTACACCTTCGGGATCCGGGTCAGACCTATAAAGAGGATATTGTGTCCGGCTGCCGGGCGGCCGCGGCCGGCGGGGTCACGTCGGTCGCCTGCATGCCGAATACCAGCCCGGTCTGCGACTGCCCGGAAGTGGTCGCTGAGATTTTGGATAAGGCCAAGGGCGCCTGCGCGCGGGTCTATCCCGTCGCCGCCATTACGGCATCGCTGGACGGTTTGCACCTGACCGATTTTCCGGCCCTGAAAGCCGCGGGAGCCGTGGCGGTTTCCGACGACGGCCGTCCCGTCCCGACCGGCGGCATGATGAAAACGGCGCTGGAGCAAGGGGCATCGGCCGGATTGCCTGTCCTGTCTCACAGCGAGGATTTGTCCATCACGGCCGGAGGCATTATGCATGAGGGAGCCGTGTCGCGGAAACTAGGGGTACCAGGGATTCATCCGGCGGCCGAGGAGGCCGCGACGGCAAGGGAGATCGCCCTGGCTGCGGCGACCGGGTGCCCGGTGCATATTTGTCATGTCAGCACAAAGGGAAGCGTGGCGCTGATTCGGGATGCCCGCCGCCGGGGGGTGCCGGTGACGGGGGAGACCGCGCCCCATTATATTGCCTTAACCGACGCACAGCTCATGAGCCGGGACGCCGATTACCGCATGAATCCGCCGCTGCGTTCTGAACAAGATGTAGCGGCGGTTTTGCAGGGGCTGCAGGACGGCACCCTGACGGTCATCGCGACCGATCACGCGCCGCACGCGCCGGAAGAAAAGGCGGATTTTCTAAGTGCACCGAACGGCGCAGTGGGATTGGAAACCTCACTGGCGGTCGGCTATACCCAATTGGTGGAAACCGGGCTCCTATCCCTGCTCGAACTGACGGCACGGATGGCCTGGAATCCGGCAAAGCTGCTCAACCTTCCCGGTGGAACCTTGCGCAAGGGCGGCCCCGCCGACCTGATTCTTTTTGACCCGGCCGTACACTGGACGGTCCGTCCGGACAAGCTCCATGGCAAATCGCGCAACACCCCGTTTAAGGGGATGGAACTGACTGGGAAAGTGAGGCTTACCATGCTGGACGGGAGGGTGGTATTTACGGAAGGAGAGGCGGTATGGACAAGCTGAGTTTGCTCTTATCCGGTGCCGCGCTGGTTGTGAACCTCGTCGTGCT
Organism: uncultured Oscillospiraceae bacterium; assembly: GCA_902492045.1. Taxonomy (GTDB): domain Bacteria; phylum Bacillota; class Clostridia; order Oscillospirales; family Acutalibacteraceae; genus UMGS1623. Next base: position 1,570 of record CABUKB010000014.1, read on the forward strand.
GGTGCTGCTTGTCCTGCGCAACCGCGGCCGGCGGGACACGCTGACCCGCGACCAGCTTCGGATAGAACTGGCCGAGCAGAGCCGGCAAAACGCCCAGCAGATGAGCCTGCTCAAGCAGGAGGTGGATACTTCCTTTAAAAATGCCAGCCAGATCGTCGGGTCCAACATCGACCAGATGACGCGGATGGTGGACCGGCGCCTGCAGTTGATGCAGGAAGACAATGCCCGCAAGCTGGACGGCATGCGCCAGACAGTGGACGAAAAATTGCAGAAGACCCTGGAGACCCGGCTGGGCGAGAGTTTTAAAGCCGTGAACGATCAGCTGGAACGGGTGTATAAGGGATTAGGGGATATGCAAAACCTGGCCGCGGGCGTGGGGGATCTCAAAAAGGTGCTGACCAATGTCAAAACCCGGGGCACGTGGGGGGAAATTTCCCTGGGAAACCTGCTCGAGCAGTTGTTGAGCCCGCAGCAATACCGGGCCAACGTCAAAGTGGCCCCCCGGCGCAATGAGATTGTCGAGTACGCCATCTGTCTGCCGGGCAAGGAGGACGGGGCTCAGGCCGTCTATCTGCCGGTCGATTCCAAATTCCCCATGGAAAGCTATATACGATTGGTGGAAGCCTCCGAGCAGGGGGAACTTGCGGAACTGGACGCGGCATCGAAACAACTCGAGGCGAGTATTAAAGAGAACGCGCGCAGCATCCGGGATAAATACATCGTTCCCCCGTATACCACCGATTTCGCTATTATGTTTCTTCCCACCGAAGGGCTGTATGCCGAAGTGACAAAGCGGGCGGAGCTTTGCGCCGTCTTGCAGCGGGACTATCGCGTGACCATCATGGGGCCAACGACCCTGGGCGCCTTTCTCAACAGTTTGCAGATGGGATTCCGCACCCTGGCGATCCAAAAGCGGTCGGGCGAGGTCTGGAAGATGCTGGGGGCGATCAAGGTGGATTTCGGCCGGTTCGGGGATGCCCTGGAAGCTACCCAGAAGAAGCTCTCGGAGGCGACCGACAATCTGGGAAAGGCCGCGAAACGAACCGAGATTATTCAAAACAAGCTGAAAAGCGTGGAAGAACTGCCGGATAATGAGGCGGCAACCCTGTTGGGCGAACCGTTTTCCTTGTCCAAATAAAGAGCATGGAGGCATACGATGGCGCTGGATAGATTGATCGACGCGATTGACAAAACTGGAAACCCCACGGTGGCGGGGCTGGATCCACGGCTTGAATATATACCGGAATACCTCGTTGAGAAGGCGTTCCGGGAATATGGGGAAACGTTGGAAGGAGCGGCCGCCGCCATTCTCGCTTATAACCGGGGCCTGATTGACGCCCTGTGCGGCACTGTCCCCGCCGTCAAGCCCCAGGCAGCCTATTATGAAATGTACGGGTGGCCGGGAATGCGGGCACTGGCCGAGACCATCGCCTATGCAAAAGAAAAGGGCCTGTTTGTCATCACCGACGGCAAACGCAACGATATCGGCGCCACCATGGAGGCCTATGCTGCCGCCCATCTCGGCCGGGTAAAAGTGGGCGGTTCCTTGACCGCGCCTTTTGGCGCAGATGCGCTGACCGTCAACGCCTACTTGGGTTCGGACGGTATCCGGCCGCTTTTGTCTGTTTGCCAAGACAGGGACGCGGGCATTTTCGTCCTGGTCAAAACCTCGAATCCCTCTTCCGGGGAATTGCAGGACCGGATCATCGACGGAGAACCGGTTTACCGCCGGGTTGGTTCCATGTGTGAGCGGTGGGGAGAAGAGATCCCCGGAAAATACCGGTATACCGGCGTCGGTGCCGTCGTGGGCGCCACTTATCCGGCCCAGCTTACCGAACTGCGGCGGCTTTTGCCCCATACCTTTTTTCTGGTGCCGGGCTACGGCGCCCAGGGGGGAGGAGCCGCCGATGTCGCCGGGGCTTTCGACGAAGAGGGCCGGGGCGCGGTCATCAACTCGTCCCGGGCGATCCTTTGCGCTTGGAAAAAGGAAGAAAACTGTCCGCCGGAAGACTACGCCGGGGCCGCCCTGCGGGAGGCGGTGCGGATGCGGGAGGATATTCTAACGGCGATTGACCGGCGGTGAATGGGCCGGTTCTACAAGGGACTGCCGTACCGGTGAGACATGTAGCAAACAGAAAGGGATGGTCACACGAATGAAGACGGCGTATTTGCTATTGGAAGACGGAACCGCTTATAAAGGATATGCGATGGGGGCTGAACGGAATCTATCCACCGGTGAGGTTATCGGTGAGGTGGTGTTCAACACCGATATGACCACCAGCCAGGATTTGCTGCAAGATCCAACCTATTCGGGGCAGATTGTGGTGCAGACCTACCCCCTCATCGGCAACCGGGGCGTGGATCCGGTGAGCCCTTCCAAGCTGGTGGCCAGCGGCTATGTGGTGCGGGAGTGGTGTGTGGAACCGACCGATGCCCACGAGTTCGTCACCCTGGACGAGTATCTCCGGCAGCTCGGCATCGCCGGGCTGTGCGGGGTGGATACCCGCGCTCTGACCCGGCACATCCGGGATCATGGCGTGATGAACGGGATGATCGTGGATACCCCCGATGCGTCCCGAGAACGAATCGAACGTCTGAAAGACTATCGCGTGCCGCCGGCGGTCGGGAAGATCACGGTCAGCAAGCCCCAACGGTGGGAGGCGGGCCGGCCCTTGTATGAGCTGGCCATCCCGGATTACGGGTTCCGTGTGGCCATTTTGGAGCATTTTTTGAGCCGGGGCTGCTCCTGTACCCTCTATCCGGCCTATACACCTGCTCGGGAAATCCTCGCTTCAAATCCGGATGGGATCGTCTTGTCCGACGGCCCCGGTGACCCCTGGGACAACCCGGAGATCATCGAGATTCTCCGCGCGCTGGCCCAAAATGGCAGACCTATATTCGGCTGGGGCCTCGGGCATCAGCTCATGGCGGTGGCGGCGGGAATGAAGATTGAAAAGCTGCCGGTGGGACACCGGGGCAGCAACCAGCCGGTGCGAAACCTGGACGACGGCCGGGTGATGGTGACGGAACAAAACCATGGCTATACCGTGGCTTTGGACAGTGTGCGCGGCGAGGTGGCTGACGCCTTTCTGCGCAACGTCAACGATGGGACGGTTGAAGGGCTGCGCTACCGGAAGAAGCCGATTCTTACCGTTCAGTTTGAACCTTCCGACGGCAACGGCTATCAGGACACCGCCTGGGTGTTCGACGCCTTTGTGCGGATGCTGCGGGATCATACGGAAAAGCGCGACTGAATGACAATTTGGCGTAACGGCGATCCGTGCGGTGAAATAGGGCCGAGCAGAAAGGATGGATGGATATATGCCCAAAAGGCAAGACGTAAAGAAAGTATTGGTGATCGGTTCGGGACCCATTGTCATTGGACAAGCGGCGGAGTTTGACTATGCCGGCACACAAGCCTGCCGCGCACTGAAAGAAGAGGGCCTGGAGGTGGTGCTGGTCAATTCCAACCCGGCCACCATCATGACCGACAAAACCATGGCCGACGTCATTTATATCGAGCCTCTGAACGTCGATGTGATTAAGCGGATCATTGATTTGGAAAAGCCGGACAGCGTCTTGGCCAATATGGGCGGGCAGACCGGGCTCAATATCGGCATGGAGCTGTCTCAGGGGGATTTTCTCTCCTCTCGCGGGGTCAAGCTGCTGGGGGTGAACCCCGATACCATCCGCAAGGCGGAGGACCGGCAGGCATTCAAAGATACGATGCTGTCCATCGGAGAACCCTGCATCCCCTCCAAGGTGGTGGAATCGGTCGAGGACGCTCTCGACTTTGCCCATGAAATTGAGTATCCCGTGGTCGTCCGCCCTGCTTACACCCTGGGCGGAACCGGAGGCGGTTTTGTTCACAACGATGACGAAATGCGCGAAATCTGCGCGGGCGGCCTGCGGGCCAGCCTGATCCATCAGGTTCTTATAGAAAAAAGCGTGGCCGGATGGAAAGAGATCGAATTTGAAGTCATCCGGGACAGCGCCGGCAACGCTATCGATGTCTGCTCGATGGAAAATGTGGATCCGGTCGGAATTCATACCGGCGATTCCATAGTGGTTGCCCCGGCTCAGACCATGTCCGCCTCCGAGTTCCGGATGATGCGGGCGGCCGCCCTCAACATCGTCACCGCTTTGGGGGTGGAAGGGGGCTGCAACGTCCAGTTTGCCCTGAAACCGGATTCCCGGGACTATGCGGTTATCGAGGTCAATCCGCGCGTGTCCCGCTCCTCAGCCCTGGCGTCCAAGGCGACCGGCTATCCGATTGCCAAGGTGGCCTGCAAAATCGCGATCGGCTATCATCTCGATGAAATCGTCAATGCCGTCACCGGGAAAACCTATGCCTGCAATGAGCCGGCGGTGGATTACTGCGTCATCAAATTCCCGAAATGGCCTTTTGACAAATTCGTCTATGCCGACCGCCGCCTGGGTACCCAGATGAAGGCGACCGGGGAGGTTATGTCCATCGGTTCGGGGTTTGAAATCGCCCTGATGAAAGCTGTGCGGTCCATTGAACTGGGGATCGACACCCCGAACCTTCCCAAGCTGGAGAAAAAGAGCGACGGGGAGATCCGGGAGATCATTGCCCATATGGACGATGAGCGGCTTTTTGCCATCTATGCCGCACTCAAGCGGAACATCATGACCCCGGATGAAATATTTGATATGACGAAAATTGACCGATGGTTCCTGTCGAAGCTCAATCGGCTGGTGGCGATGGAAAAGGAACTGGCTGGTTCTGCCCTCGACGAAGAGACCTATCTTCGGGCGAAAAAACTGGGTTTTCTGGACAGCACCATCGAACGGCTGTCGGGTCAGAAACTGCCGGTCCGCCGCCATGCGGTATACAAAATGGTGGATACCTGTGCGGCCGAATTCGACGCCGAGACCCCCTATTTTTATTCCACTTGGGATGAGGAGAACGAGGCCGCCCTGCACAATGCCAAACTGGCCACGGGGAAAAAACGGGTAGTGGTCTTCGGTTCGGGTCCCATTCGGATCGGACAGGGGATCGAATTCGATTATTGCTCGGTTCACTGTGTGCGTACTTTGAAAAAACTGGGATATGAGGCGATTATCGCCAACAACAACCCCGAAACCGTCTCCACCGATTTTGACACGGCCGACCGGCTGTATTTCGACCCGCTCACCCCCGAGGATGTGGACAATGTTCTCGCGACCGAACAGCCCTATGCTGTGGTGGTCCAGTTCGGCGGGCAGACGGCCATTAAGCTGACCAAGCACTTGGAAAAGCAGGGCGTGAAAATCCTGGGGACGCCGGCGGACAGCATTGATGCCGCGGAGGACCGGGAACGGTTCGACGAACTATTGGAACGCTGCGGTATCCCGCGCCCGGAGGGTACCACGGTCATGACCACGGATGAGGCGCTCACAGCTGCCCGGAGGCTGGGATATCCGGTGCTGCTGCGGCCCTCCTATGTGCTGGGCGGGCAGAATATGATCATCGCTTACGATGACAACGATGTGACCGAGTACATGGCCATCATCACGTCTCATAAACTGGAGAACCCGGTGCTGATCGACAAGTATCTGATGGGCAAAGAGGTCGAGGTGGACGCCATTTGTGACGGCGAGGATTATCTGATCCCTGGCATCATGGAGCATGTGGAGCGGGCGGGGGTTCATTCGGGCGATTCGATTTCGGTTTATCCCACCCAAACCCTCAGCGACAAAACGCGGCAGACCATCATTGATTACACCGGACGGCTTTCCAAGGCTCTGAAGGTGGTGGGCCTGGTCAACATCCAGTATGTGGTGTATCAGGACACGGTGTATGTCATTGAGGTCAACCCGCGTTCCTCCCGCACCGTCCCCTATATCAGCAAGGTGACGAATGTGCCGATGGTGGAACTGGCCACCCGCTGTATGTTCGGGGAAAAGCTGACCGATATGGGGTATGGCACCGGCCTGTATCCGCAGGGGGATTATGTGGCGGTCAAGGTGCCGGTTTTCAGCTTTGAAAAACTGCGGGATCTGGATGTGCAACTGGGGCCGGAGATGAAATCCACCGGCGAGGTGCTGGGGCTGGCCGGGAGTTTCGACGATGCCCTGCTCAAAGGGCTGGTGGCCGCCGGATACAAGATGAAAAAATCCGGGGGCGTTCTGATCACCGTGCGGGACTCGGACAAAAACGAGGCTCTGCATGTGGCCGACCGTTTTCGGTCCCTGGGCTTCGATCTCTATGCCACAGCGGGCACGGCGAACCGCCTGAATAAGGAAATGATCCCGGCCTCGGCGGTGCGGAAGCTGCATGAGGAACATCCCAATATCGCCGATCTGCTGGAAAGCGGCAAGATCGACTATATCCTGTCAACCGATGCTCACGGGCGGGATCCCAAGCTCGCCAGTGTGCGGATGCGGCGTTTGGCGGTGGAGCATGCCATACCGGTTTTCACCTCGGTGGATACGGCGGAAGCGATGCTGCGCTGTCTGTTCATGGACCAGACCATGGCGGAGATGGAACTCATTGATATCACCAAAATCTGACCATTAAGAGATACGGGGGAATCAAACCGTGTCTGGAAAGGACAACGCTATGCGTTACACGCAGGAGCGGGCGGCGATCCTCCACATGGAGGAGATCGCTCCCGGAATCCACAATGCCGTCTTATCCGCGAAAACGATTGCCGCCACGGCCGCCGCGGGACAGTTCGTGCAAATCCTGTGCGAACCTTACCAGTTGCGCCGCCCCATATCCATTGCCGGTTTCGACCCGAGACTGGGGATTCTTCGCCTGGTTTTTGAGGTGCGGGGAAAGGGGACGGCGTGGCTGGCGCAGAGGGAAGCGGGTGAGACCTTGGATTTGATCGGCCCGCTGGGTCACGGGTTCCCACTGGAATCTCCCTCCCAAAAAGCGGTGCTGGTAGGGGGCGGCATCGGCACGCCGCCGTTGCTTCCTGTGGCGCGGTATTATGGGAAAAATGCCACGGTCATCACCGGATTCCGCACCGCATCCGCCTCGATTTTGCAGGGGGATTTTGCCGCGTCCGGAGCCGAAACGGTCCTGTGTACCGATGACGGCACCGCGGGGCTTCATGGATTCACTACGCAGGCACTGGAACAGCGGCTCGCCCAAGGACCTGCGGACGTGGTGTACGTCTGCGGGCCTAAAGGGATGATGAAAGCGGCCGCCAGTCTGGCGGAAGCTGCCGGCGCTGTCTGCTATGTTTCCATGGAGGAGCGGATGGGCTGCGGTATCGGCGCCTGTCTCGGCTGCACTTGTCAGACCAAAAACGACCGGGGGGAGACCCAGATGACCCGGGTGTGCCTGAACGGCCCGGTATTCCGTTCGACGGAGGTGGATTGGACATGAGCGATCTGCGGGTCAACCTCTGCGGTGTGGAACTGAAAAACCCTGTGATTGCGGCGTCCGGTACCTTTGGGTATGGGATGGAATTTGCCGAATTTTATCCCATTTCCAAGCTGGGCGGTATTTCGTGCAAGGGAACGACGCTTAAAGAAAGGCAGGGAAATCCCGCCCCCCGCATTGCGGAAACCCCCTGCGGCATGCTCAACAGCGTGGGGCTGCAGAATCCCGGAGTGGATGTCTTCCTGTCCACCTATCTTCCCTGGCTTAAGGGCCAGGATACCGTGGTGATCGCCAATATCGCGGGCCACAGTGTAGAGGAATACGGGGAAATGGCCGAGAGGCTGCGGAACAGTGCGGTGGATATGATAGAACTGAATATTTCCTGCCCCAATGTCAAGGAGGGCGGGGTGAATTTCGGCCTCTCCTGCGACAGCGTGGAAACGGTGACGGCTCAGGTGAAAAAACGGTGCGGGGACAAACCCCTGATGGTTAAGCTGACCCCGAATGTAGCCTCCATCGGGGAGATCGCTGCGGCGGCGGAGGCGGCCGGTGCGGACGGTCTCTCCCTGATCAACACGTTGACCGGCATGCGGGTGGATATCCGTTCCCGCCGTCCTATTCTGCGCAACAACACCGGCGGGCTCTCGGGTCCCGCGGTCTTTCCGGTAGCGGTCCGGATGGTGCATGAGGTCTACCGGAGGGTCAAGATTCCGGTGGTGGGAATGGGGGGCATTTCCACCTGGGAAGACGCGGCCGAAATGATGATTGCGGGCGCCACTGCCGTTCAGGTGGGGGCCGCTAATTTCCGGGACCCCTATGCTATGCCAAAGATCATCGACGGGCTGGCCGCTTTTGCGGACAGCCAGAAACTTTCGAGCATCACCGAGCTGACCGGAACTTTGCAGGAGTGGGGTTAAAACAGAGCGGCTCGTCCAAACGGGCTATTTTCGTATATGAGCATGAGGAGGCCACATGACCACCCTATACGTAGTGCGCCATTGCGAGGCGATGGGGAACATCCGCCGTATATTTCAGGGGCATACCGATGAAGATATCAGCGAGAACGGGCGCCGGCAGCTGGCATGCCTGACCGAGCGGTTTCGCGATATTCCACTGGATGCCCTTTATTCCAGTCCGTTGCGCAGAGCACTGCGTACCGCCGAGGCGGTCAACGGCACCCACGGCTTGCCGATTACGCAGGACCGGCGTCTGATGGAGATCGACGGCGGGGTATGGGAAGGGAAGCCCTGGAAAGCACTGCCGATGCTTTACCCCATCCAGAGCCTGAAATGGTCCCGTTCTCCTTGGGATTTTCATCCCCGCAGGGGAGAAGCCATGCGGGAGGTATTCGCCCGCATGGCGGAGGTGCTCACCGAGATTGCGGCGGCGCATCCGAACGGAACGGTGGCAGTCGCCTCCCATGGCTGTGCCATCCGCAACGCCCTCTGCTGGGCCAAAGGTTGGCCGATCGAACGTTTGAATGAGGTGGCGTGGTGCGACAACACCGGGGTGAGCGTTCTGCGTTTCGATGAGGGCGGGGTGCAGCTTTTGCAGGAAAACGACAATTCCCACTTGAGCGAGAATATTTCCACCTTTGCCAAACAGACATGGTGGAAAAAGTAAAAATCTGCAGGCGAAGATGAGGGGAGGGGTCCGGATGATGGACCGACAACCTGGGCGGTACCTGGGGATTGATCTTGGAACAGTGCGGACCGGCTTTGCCGTGTCCGACCCCGGCGGCCTGTTGGCCTCTCCCGTCGGCACCGTGACGGAGCGGGATCTCGAACGCCTGGCCGACCGGACGGCCCAACTGGCGGCGGAACAGAAAACCGGCCGGGTCGTACTCGGCCATCCGCGGAATATGGATGGCACCCGGGGGGACAGTGCCCGCCGTGCGGAGGAATTTGCCGCTTTACTGCAAGACCGGGGCCTTGAAGTGACCCTTTGGGATGAACGAATGACCACCGTCTCCGCAATCGGGTATCTCAATCAGACCAATACCCGGGGGAAAAAAAGGAAAGCGGTTGTGGATACGGTGGCGGCGGTAATCATATTGCAGGAGTATCTCGATTCCCGGAAAGGCCGGGCGGACGGGGGGAATAACCGGCTTGCCGATCCGGGGGATTGATCCGTATATCTTGCAGAGAACCTGTCAAAATTGAAAACGGATCAAAGGACAACTTTTTGGGGACCTGCGGCATCTTACAGACAGAATCGGTGTAAAGTGAGGATCCGAATATGCGCAGATCGGTGTTTGAACGGGGAGACCGCAGGCCCCTGATAAAAAATATTATACTCGGCATTGTCGGTGCGGCGTTATGCGTATGGGGAATTGTGGCACTGTTCGCTGTGCTCAACGGGGAGAGACTGAAGACGGAGGCGGATCTCACGTCCTCCCATCCGCAAGGCGGCCAGTCCTCTGCACAATCGGAAACGCCCTCCGATTCAACGGCGGAGACTACCACGCCGACAACTGATCCCTCTGTAACCACATCCGGCACCGCCGATCTTTCCAATTCGGATCTGGCACAGGAGAATGCGGTTTCCTTTGATGACGCCGTTTTCATCGGCGATTCCCGTACCGAGGGCCTGATGCTGTACGGCGGCATGCCCGAAGGGGCGACGTTCTACGCCTCCAAAGGGATGAACGTGAGCACAGCCGGTACGATCAAGATACAGGACGGCGGGGAAGAAATCACCGTTTTGGAGGGACTCAGGCGCCACGCGTTTAAAAAGGTCTATGTCATGCTGGGGGTCAATGAACTCGGCTGGACCTCGGAAAATGTCTTCATCGCCCGCTACGGCGACCTTCTCGACGAGATTCGGAACGCTGTTCCGGACGCGGTTATTTATGTACAATCCATTCTCCCCGTCACCCAGGCCAAATCGGACAGTTCGGTGTATACGAACAGCCGCATCCAGCTTTATAACAGCCTGATTGTCCAGATGTGTGAGGAAAAGCAGGCGGTGTACCTGAATGTTGCCGAGGCGGTACAGGATGAAAACGGCTTGCTTCCGGATGAAGCGACGGTGGACGGGATCCACCTGAAACCCGCGTATTGTGTCAAGTGGAAAGAGTATATCGTATCCCACACCGCGCCGCAAGAATGAGCGGTATCCAATATCTTAAAAAGAAGGAGTCGATGACGAAAGATGAAAAGGGTGCGTACGGGGGCGCTGCTTCTGGGCTTGCTGCTGGTACTGGCCGGCTGCGGCAAGCAGGAGGTAAAAGAGGCGGATCCGTCGGTTTTGGCGGATACGCTCAACAGCACGCTGACCTTCCAGGATGAGATGACTTCGCTGGATGCGGCGGCGGTGGTTCGCCTGTATGGGATCGACGAGGCCGATATGACGGCATACAAAGTGTATACCAGCACGGGCGCCACGGCGGAAGAGATCGCGGTCTTCAAAGCCAAAGATGAAGAAGCGGCCGGCCGCCTCTATCAGGCGATGCAGACACGGGTGGAAAACCAGAAAACCGCGTATGAGAGCTATAACCCCAACGAGATGAAGAAATTGCAGGATCCGCTTATCCGGAAGCAGGGAGTGATGGTGGTACTCTGCATATCCGACGACACGCCCGCAGCGGAACAGGCTGTCAAGGAGGCGCTCGGATAATCACGGCGAAGGAGACGGAGGAGTGGAAGGCCAGAGAGCGCTCATCACGGATTTCATCTATGAAAACCAGGCGTCGATGTACCGCCTGGCGTTTGCCTATGTGCGCAGCCGGGAAGCGGCGCTCGATATCGTGCAGGAGACCGTGGTGCAGGCGCTGACCCACGCGTCTTCTCTGCGCACGGCCGAGGCTTTGAAAGCCTGGATTTACCGCATTTTGGTCAATGAAAGCCTCGCCTATCTGCGCCGCAACAAGCGGTTTCTGCTGGTAGAGGCACTTCCCGAAGAGGAAACGGTGGACGAGGATATCGGGGAAAAGCTCGATGTTTATCGGGCGGTTGAACGCCTGGATCCGAAATTTAAAACGGTTGTGATGCTGCGCTTCTACGAGGATATGAAGCTGGAGGATATCGCCCGCATTACCGGGGTGAACCTCAACACCGTCAAATCCCGTCTGTATACGGCGCTCAACCGCCTGAGGGAGGAACTGGGCTGCGAAGCCGGCCCGGGGAATGGGCAAAACCCGAAAGGGGGGATACAGGGTGAAATCCATAAACGAGGCAAAAACCGTCTATGAGGCGATCCGGCCCCCGGAAGAACTGGGGGAGGCGGTTCGCGAGGCGGTTCGATACGCCCGAAAGAAGAGCGGTCCGCATTTGGCGCGCTGGTCGGTGGTTGCCGCCGCTGCTGTATGTGCCGTGTTTGTTGCGCTGGTCAATGCGAGCCCTGTTTTGGCGAACAGTCTGTATGACGTGCCGGTGATCGGCAATGTGGCGCGGGTATTTACCTTTACCCAGTATAAGGAAGAGGAGGACGCCGATATCCTGACAGTCAACCTTCCGGCTGTGGAGAACACGGGTAACTCGGAGCTTGAACGGCGGATCAATTATGAGATTCAGTATAAAATGAATCAACTGGTGGAAGAGGCGCGCCAGCGCGCCAGAGAGTATAAGAAGGCGTTTCTCGAAACGGGTGGACGGGAAGAAGACTTTTTGCCTACCGAGATCAATGTGGATTACACTTTATACTGTAACGACGGCCGTGTCGTATCGTTTGTGATTGAGAAATCGGAGACCTCTGCGAGCTTTTATGCGGAACGGTTTTTTTACAACATCGATCTGGAGTCGGGACGGGAACTGACGCTCAAGGATCTGCTCGGCCCCCATTATATTGACATCGTCAACGACAGTGTCAAACGCCAGATCGAACAGCAGATGGCCGAGGACGAGACAGTGTACTATTACAGCGAGGATGAGGGAGCCTTCACGACGATTCAGCCGGATCAGGGCTTTTATATCAACGCGCAGGGCCACGTCGTTGTGGTCTTTTCCAAATATGAGATCGCCCCCGGCTATATGGGATTTCCGGAGTTTGAAATCCTGCCGGAGGCATAGGGGTGGACTATGGTTTTCAGCAGCCCGTTGTTTTTGTTTTATTTTTTGCCGGTCGTCCTGCTGGCATATTATCTGGTCCCGCGCAGGCAGATTCTTTGGAAAAATGTCGTTTTACTGATAGGCAGCTTGTTTTTCTATGCTTGGGGTGAGCCGGTTTATGTCCTTTTGATGCTGTTTTCCATCGCGATGGATTATGGGCTCGGACGGTGGCTGGAGCATGAAAAGACCCACGGCGGGCATCCGGGCCGGGTGCTGGCGCTGGCGGTCGTTTTCAATCTGCTTTTGCTCGGCTTTTTCAAGTACGCGAATTTCCTCATCGGCACCGTCAACAGTGTTGCGGGATTGGCGATCCCGTTATTGGAACTGTCCCTGCCGATTGGGATTTCATTTTATACCTTTCAGGCGCTCTCCTATATCATCGACCTGTATAGAGGCGAGGTGGAGGTCCAGCGCAGCATTCTCAATTTCGGCACGTATGTGTCTCTGTTTCCCCAACTGATCGCCGGTCCCATCGTCCGGATGAAAACCGTGGCGGGCGAACTGCAAGACCGGCAGGAGACCTTTCCGGAATTTGCCGCGGGTGTTCGCCGCTTTACCGTGGGACTCGCCAAAAAAGCCCTGCTGGCCAACGCAGCGGGGGAGATTTGGGAAACGGTTTCCGCTCTCCCGGCCGATTCCCTACCGGTCCTGACCGCGTGGATCGGCCTGGCCGCTTACACATTTCAAATTTATTTCGACTTTTCGGGCTATTCCGATATGGCGATCGGACTGGGACGTATGTTTGGCTTTCATTTTGAAGAGAATTTCCGTTATCCTTATGCCGCCGCCAGCATTACGGAATTTTGGCGCCGATGGCATATCACCCTGAGCACCTGGTTTAAAGAATATGTCTATATCCCCCTTGGAGGAAACCGGAAGGGCCTTGCCAAACAAATCCGCAATATCCTGGTGGTCTGGCTGCTGACCGGCATATGGCATGGGGCGGGCTGGAATTTTGTGGTGTGGGGCCTGTATTTCGGCGTGATTCTCATCGTGGAAAAGATGGGCCTTCTTCGGCTGCTGGACAGGATTCCCGCCTTTTTCCGGCATGTGTATACCATGTTTCTCGTTATGCTCAGTTGGGCGATTTTCGCCTTTGATTCCCTGGGGCAGGGAGTGCGTTTCATCGGCACCCTGTTCGGCTCAGGGGGACTGGTTTGGAACGGGCAGAGTTTGTATCTGCTTTATTCCAGCGCCGTATTGCTGGTTCTGCTGATTCTGGGAAGCACCGAAATGCCCAGAAAGGCCGTGATGCTTGCGGGGGAAAGGCTGAAGTCCAGGCCCGTTATTGCGACCGTGGGAGAACTCGGGCTCATCCTGGCGGCGCTTGTTCTGTGTGTCGCCTATTTGGTGGACGCTTCTTATAACCCGTTTTTGTACTTTCGTTTTTAGGGGGATTTCCAATGCGTAAAGACAAGGTGATCTCGCTTGCGTTTGTGGGAATTCTCGCTGCGGGGTTTGTGTGGAATATGCTGACCCCGTCCCGTTCCTTTTCGGAACGGGAAAACCGGTATTTGCAGGAGTTTCCCGCCATTTCCGCACAACGGGTTTTTTCCGGGCAGTTCGGCAAGGATTTTGAGACCTATACCACGGATCAGTTCCCAATGCGGGATAGCTGGGTGGCGCTCAAAACTTTGGCGGGGCTGGCGATGCTCCGGCCGGACAACGGGCGGGTCTATTTCGGCCATAACCAGCGTTTGTTCGAGATACCGGAGGCGGCGGATGCCGGCTTGCAGGAATCCAACTGCCGGGCGGTCGCGGCTTTCCTGGAAAAGGTGACGCAGGCGGATCCGTCCATCCGGACGGCGGTGATGCTCGCGCCTACCGCCACCACGGTTTTGAATGAGGAATTGCCGGCTTTTGCGCCGGTGGCCGACGAACAGGCGCTGATCCGTTATATGGAGCGGACGCTTGGGGAATCCGTCGTGTTCTGCGATCCGACGCCTGTGCTGTTGGAGCAGACGGATCGGGATGGTTTATACTATCGGACCGATCATCATTGGACGACAAGGGGCGCGTTCCTCGCTTATCAGGCGCTGGCCCAGGCGCAGGGCCTGACGCCTTTGAATGAATCGGATTTCCGGGTGGAGACTGTGGCGGACGACTTTTACGGCACGCTGTATTCCAAGGCAAATCTCCCGATGATCCCGGCCGACACCATAGAGCGTTATCAGCCGAACCGGGAAAATCCCTGCACGCTGACCAACGACGGCGGTAGGACGGTCCGCGATTCGCTGTATGACGCCTCCTACCTGGAAGGGCGGGACAAGTACGCGTATTTTCTCGGGGGCAATTCTCCTCTGACCGAGATCCGGACGAGTGTCGCAAACGGACGGCATCTGCTGGTGCTGAAAGATTCCTATGCCCATGCACTTGTGCCGTTTCTGACGTCGCATTACGAGACGATTTCCATGGTGGATTTGCGCTATTTCAAGGAGGATCTCACGGATTGGATGGCGGACAGGGGGATTACCGATGTGTTGGTGCTGTATAACGCCTCGACGTTCGCCTCCGACCGCCAGCTTGCTCCGGCACTGAGCTGACGGGAACAGGGCCTTTCGGCTTTTCAGATCGAGAACCAGCCGGGCGCTGCAGGCGAATATGGGTTGAATCCGGCTGGACAATCTGCTATACTATTTGGCATGGGAAGATCTCGGTTCCTTCCACGCGGAAGAGCCAGCAAAGGAGCGCCTGAAGATGCATGTGACCCTGCTGACCTATACCCCCGATCCGGAACGGACCGTCGCCTGTGCGGCCCGGCTGTGCTATTCTCCCGCAGGGATCGACGAGGTGATGGATAAGCTGACGGACGAGAAGACCGCCTCTTTTGTAGACATGCTCGCCGAAATCGGACACGAAAGCCCGATTGAACATGCGAGTTTTACCTTTGGCATCGAAGGGGTGTCCCGCTCGCTCCTCGCCCAGATTACCCGTCACCGCATCGCGTCTTTCAGCGTTCAGAGCCAGCGTTATGTGGCGGAAAACCGGTTCGAGTATGTTCTGCCTCCCGAAATCGAGGCATTGCCCGAGGCTGCTGCGCTTTTCCGCCGGGCCATGGAAGAGGATCAGAACACTTACCACGAACTCACCCGGCTGCTCAAAGACAAACATAAAAAAGAACTGACCGAATCCGGAATGGAAGACAAGGCCGCCGACCGGGCGGCGGAAAAGCGCGCCATCGAGGACGCGCGCTTTGTGCTGCCCAACGCTTGCACCACCAAGATGATCCTGACGATGAACGCCCGCAGCCTTCAAAATTTCTTCCGCCATCGTTGCTGCAACCGCGCTCAATGGGAAATCCGGCAGCTTGCCGAGCAGATGCGGGCGCTTTGTGTGGAGGTGGCGCCTCATCTCTTTCGGCATGCCGGGCCGCCTTGTTTGAGTGGTCCTTGCCCGGAAGGGAAAATGTCCTGCGGCAGAATGCAGGAGGTCCGGGAAAAATACGGCATGACAAAGGAGCGGTAGCGCGGATGGGGCGGCTTGTGGTGATCGACGGTCTGGACGGCAGCGGCAAAACCACCCAGCTTGCCCGTTTGGACGGGTATTTGACCGGCTCGGGGATACACTATAAGCAAATCAGCTTTCCGGATTACCGGAATCCGTCTTCCGCTTTGGTCAGGCTGTATTTGGACGGGGCGTTTGGTTCCTCGCCCGATGCGGTAAACGCATATGCGGCTTCTTCGTTTTATGCGGTGGACCGGTACGCGAGTTTCAAACAGTTTTGGCAGCCGGATTATGAGGCGGGGGCATTGATTTTGGCCGCGCGCTATACCACCTCCAACGCGATTCACCAAATGGGAAAGCTGCCCCGGGAGCAATGGGATGCCTATCTGAATTGGCTGGAAGATTACGAATACGGCCGGCTTGGGCTTCCCAGGCCGGATCGGGTGATTTTTCTGGATATGCCGCCGGAGGTTTCCCAAACCCTGTTATCCGAACGTTATCAGGGAAAGGAAGAGAAAAAGGACATTCATGAGCGGGACAGGACGTATCTGCTGCGCTGCCGGGACAGTGCGCTCTATGCCGCCCGGTTTTGGGGGTGGCAGGTGGTTCCCTGCGCCGAGCATGGCCAGCCGTTGCCGGTCAAAGAGATCACCGAACGGCTGATCCGGTTGCTGGAGGGCCTGCTCGAAACCAGACATTAAGGAAGTATACACTATATGATGCAAACCACGGTCCAATTGGACTTTCAATATCCGACCGTCGGCGATGCCGCCTGGGCGGTTCCCATTCTTCGTACCGCCGGACGAATGGGTTGCGAGTATTCGTTTACCACCACATACATGTGGAGAAACTTTTATCAGAATCAATTGGCCCGGGCAGGGGACACCTTGTTTATCCGGGCGGGGGAAGCGGACCCCGTCTATCTGCCGCCCGTGGGACCCGATCTCGCAGAGGGAATCCGGACCTTGCTGCGCTACACGGCGGGTCAGGGGCGAACGCTGAAACTGGTCGGGGCGGATCCGGCCATAGTCGAACGGCTGGAAGAGGCGTTTCCAGGCCGGTTTGCGTTTTCCTCTCAGAGAGGCGATTTCGATTATATCTATCGCACGAAAGATTTGGCGGAACTGCCGGGAAGCGCTTATCATGCCAAGCGCAACCACATAGCCG
The DNA here is from genome assembly GCA_902492045.1 of uncultured Oscillospiraceae bacterium. Taxonomy (GTDB): domain Bacteria; phylum Bacillota; class Clostridia; order Oscillospirales; family Acutalibacteraceae; genus UMGS1623. The sequence continues at coordinate 18,568 of CABUKB010000014.1, forward strand.
GTTTCTCCCGGAAATTTTCCTGGAGCTTTGAACCAATTGACGACCATAATGTAGCGGACGTTGAGGATATGGCCCGGGAATGGTGCCGTCAAAAGGGAAACTGTAAGGATAAAGGGCTGCGCGCAGAGAATTGCGCTATCCGGGAAGCCCTGCGTCATCGGGACACTCTGTCCATCCGCGGCGGTTTGATCCGGGCGGAGGGGCGCGTCGCCGCTTTTACCTTTGGTTCGCCCATTCATGAGAACGTGTTTGATATTCACGTGGAAAAAGCCCTGCCGGATTTTCCAGGGGCTTATGCCGCGATCAATCAGGCATTTGCTGCCACGCTGACATCGTATACCTATCTCAACCGGGAAAACGATCTGAACATCGAGGGGCTGCGCAAGGCTAAACTCTCTTATCATCCGGCCATGCTGCTGGAAAAGTACACCTGTACTCAGGTGCGCTAAGGACTGGGAAGGGGCGCAACCGAACGAAACACCTGTCTCGCCCGGTAAGAGCGGAAAAAGGCATCCGGGCGGGGCGACAATTCTGAGTCTGAACGGGGTGGTGGACGAAAATGGTATTGGTTTTTTTAGCGGAGGGATTCGAGGAGATCGAGGCTTTGACCACGGTGGATGTTCTGCGCCGCGCGGAGCTGGAGGTTGTGACCGTGGGAATCGGTGACAAATTGATTCGGGGCGCGCACGGCATTATGGTGGGGGCGGATACGGACGATTCTCGGGTCCCGACCAAAGATCTGCAGGCCATTGTCCTGCCGGGCGGCATGCCGGGAACTTTGCATTTGGAAAAGGCCGAGTCGGTCCAGCGTATGATCGAGTTTGCCCTGGTCAACGGTGCGCTTATTGCCGCAATCTGTGCGGCGCCTTCGATTTTGGGACATAAGGGGTTGCTGGAGAACCGGCGGGCAGTCTGCTTTCCGGGATTTGAGGATGAATTGTGCGGCGCTGTCTATTGTGATCAGCCGGTTGTGGCGGATCCGCCTTTTATAACGGCTAAGGGGGCGGGCGTCGCGATGGATTTTGCTTTGGAACTCGTCTCCCGGCTGGATTGTGACGAAACGGCCGCCAAGCTGCGCGCCTCCATGCAATGCCGGTAAGGGATATTCGGCCGATGAAGGCCGTCATGCGGGAACAGTATAAAGAGTACCGGCGCCAAATGGACCCAGAGCATAAGGCAAAATTCGACGCCGCGATCCTCAAACGGGTGACTTCCCTTTGGCAGTATAAACGCAGCGAGTTGCTGCTGACCTACGTATCGACGCCTATCGAAGTGGATACCCACGGCATCATCCAAAGGGCTTTTTCGGACGGAAAGATGGTGGCGGTGCCGCGCTGTGTGCCGGGGACCAGACAGATGGAGTTTTATCGTATAAATAGCCTGGAAGATTTGGCTCCCGGGACCTTTGGCGTGTTGGAGCCGGAACCGGATCCGGATTCTCTGGTGACAAATTTCGATCACGGCTTGTGTTTGATCCCGGCTTTGTGTTATGATTGGAAAGGATACCGGCTGGGCTACGGAAAAGGGTATTACGACCGGTTCCTCGCTCGTTTCGGCGGGGATATGGTGGGCATCTGCTATAGCGGCTGCGTGTGCAGAAAACTGCCCCATGGCCGTTTTGACCGTCCGGCGGATCTGCTGGTCACAGAGCGGTATTTACGCCGGACCGCGCGCTGATTTCTGTCTTCGACGGTTTTCTAGGAGGAAATGATATGACGGACGATCCAAGGGAGAAGAATATCGACCGCCTCATTGAAGACATTGAAGCGGAAAAAAAGGCGCGGGAGTCTGGACAGGCCGCTCCCGCTTCCGGTCATCCGGATCCGAATGACCGGATTCAGGAAGAACGCAAGGCGAAAGTGTCGGGGTTTCGGCTGGAACTTGATCTGGACGGCGAGTATGCCGATATGCCGCCTGTGGTACCCAACGAGTCTAAGCAGGAGGAGGGGCCTACCCTCCCGGGTGCGCCGCCTCCCATTTCGGATCAAACCACGGCGGATGCCTTTTCCGAACCGCAGGACATGCAGCCCTTGATCCCGGAAGAAAAAGCCGATGCGGAGAATGAGCAGCCACAGGCGAAGAAGACCGGGAAAAAAAGAAAGGACCGGACGACTTGGGGCTGTATCCGGGGGATTCTATACGCCTGCATCGTGCTGGTTGTGTCGGTTACGCTGGCCTATTTTCTGATTGCGGGTGGAATTGATATCACCGGGCTGAACAAATCGGACGTGTTGGTGGATGTCGTTATCCCGCAGGGAGCCTCGACCGAAACCATCGCCAACATACTGAAAGAAAACGGCATCATCGACCAGCCTCTGATCTTCCGCCTTTATGCGAAAGTCACCAAATCGGATGGTCAATTTCAGCCGGGGACCTTCAGCCTGACGCCGAATATGGGGTATCAGGTGCTCATTGATACGATGAAAAACGCGACACCGCGCGAAGTTGTTTCGGTCGTCATACCGGAAGGGTTTACTCTCAACATGATTGCACAACGGCTGGAGGAAAACGGGGTTTGTTCCCGTTCGGATTTCTTCCGGGCGGCCAATAACGTCACGTATGAATACGAGTTTCTCCAGGATCTGCCTGATGACGAAGAGCGGATCTATCCACTCGAAGGGTATCTTTTCCCGGATACGTATGAATTCTACACCCAGAGTTCGGGTGAGACCGTGGTCCGTAAATTTTTGGATAACTTCAACACCCGTGTGGACGCCAGCCTGAAATCGGCCATCAAAGCCCGGGGCATGACCATTGATGAAGCCATTATCCTGGCCTCGATCATTCAGGGAGAGGCGGCGGACACAGAAAATATGAACAAGGTTTCCCGGGTTTTGCTGAACCGTCTGGAGAACCCGGACACCTATCCCCGTCTGCAGTGTGATTCCACCAGCCTCTATGTACAGAACATGGTGCCGGGCGAGGGCGGCGGAGCGGTCTTTGTGGAGGCCTACGATACCTATGAGCGAAACGGCCTGCCGGTCGGCCCCATCAATAACCCCGGTCTGGCCGCTATCCGGGCGGTTGTGGAACCCTCCGATGACGAAGAAGTTAAACAGTGTTTCTATTTTGCGACGGCATATATTGATGGAGTTCCGCAGTATTTTTATTCCAGGACCTATGAACAGCACAAAAGAACCTGTGAAAAATACGGGATTGGTATTCACGGATGATGCTACAGTAGTATAGCGAAAAGGCCGGGGCTCAAAAGGAGGCCCGGCCTTTTCGCTCAGAAATCCATCCGCTCTTCGCATACAGCCTGCATCAGAGGCTTTGTCACGTAACCCGTGGCGAATGAATCTGCGGGTGTTTTCAATCAAATATGCATCATGCAACGTTGCCGGGAGATCCCGGCACAGCGGAGATTCGCCGGGCCATGGGAAGAAACGAACCATGGCCTCATGCGGGGGACATGAAGACCGGCGGATCCGCCGGAGACTGGGACGGCGGGGCTTTGCGCAAACAAAGGACGACCTTGAACAGATCGCCGTCGATCTGGATGTGCATGGAACCCTGCTGCAGTTCCATCAGGCTTTTGGCGATGGACAGGCCAAGTCCGCTGCCTTCCGTGTACCGGGAAGAATCCCCTCGGACAAACCGTTCCATCAGCTCGTCAGGCTGAATGCCGAGTGCTTCGCGGGATATATTTTTGATGGAGATCAGCGCTTCATTTTCCGTATCGAGAAGATCGACATATACACGGGTGTTATCCAGCGCGTATTTGACGGCATTTCCGAACAGGTTGTCCAAGACCCTCCACATATGGCGGCCGTCCGCGATCACAATGACCTTCTGTTCCGGCAGGCGGCAGAGCAACTGAATATTGCGCTCCTCCAGGCGGGCCTCGAATTCCCCGCCGGCCTGTTTGATGAGTTCGTTGATATTCAGCGGTTCGAGATTCACCGCGATGTTTCCGGACGTTACTTTGGAGGCTTCCACCAGATCCGCCATCAACTGCGCCAGCCGTTTCGATTTCTTCTCGAGCACGCCGATGTATTCCAGCGCCGTCGGGTCCTGGATGGAGGTGGACTTGAGCAGCCCCACGTAACTGATGATGGAGGTAAGAGGCGTCTTGATATCGTGGGACACGTTGGTAATCAATTCGGTTTTCATCCGTTCGCTCCGCGTGGCGTTCTGCACGGCGATCTGAATTGCGGCCTGCGTGCTGTTGAGATTGCGCGCCATTTTAGCAAAAATCGGAACCGACTGAACGTCGATGGTCTGCTCCAGTTCGCCGGCGGCCATCCGGTCGGTGGCTTTGCGGATCTTTTCATATTGCACGGCTGTCCATACCCCGGCGACGCCGATGCTGATGTTCATCATGAGCAGGAAGAGAACGGCCACGCCGTTTGATGAGAGAAACAGAAGCATCTGCACGATGGTAAAAGCTCCCACTAATCCCACCATCCGGGCAAACAGAGAGGTATGGCGGGCGATTGCCTGAAATCCCCTGACGATGAGATAGATAAAACTGGTTTTATACAGCATGCCGGCTTTGGCACGGCGAATCAGCGACAAACCGAAGGTGACGGCCCAGATTCCCAGAAGAGCGACCATAAGCCACAATCCGCCGCTGCCCTCTGCGGCAAAGCCGACTGCAAAAAACAACAAAAGGAAAAATAGACCGATTGGGATCTCGGTCCAGATTTTATCAAACGGGTTCAAAACCACCTTGTCTAGGCCGGCTTTCCGGCCGGCCGACGCAGCCAGATACCCATAAAGCAGCAGCACGGCGATCAGGCCGGCTCCTGTCAGGCTGATCGCCGGTGTCAGCCAGCGTTTGCCATATTGAAAATTGGCCGATGCCCTGCTGTATGCGTCTTTGTACGGCAGGTCGACTCGAAGCCCATACTGCATCCGGTAACGGGTGATGGTGGTGGTGGTATTTCCATCGGCGTCCGCCACGGTGTCTTGCAGGGTAAAAGAATCGTTCCGGTAGTCGCCGTTTGTCAGCTGTGTGAGGGCGGAACTTTCGTCTTCAAAATTGGAAAGCAAGACATGGCCTGTTTTATCCAGGATCTGCCACACAAAGTTTCCCTTGACTTCCGGGCCGATCAAATCCTGGAGCTCATGGAGTTGGGTCTGCTGCTCATACGTCAGCTCCTGTTTTTGGGAGAGCAGGGTCAGATTAAAGTACTCGCTCACATCATAGGCGCTGTCCCGCATCTGCATTTCACAGGCCTGGGTCTCGACATACTGGTCTTTATACACTTGCTGACGCATAAGCAGTTTCGCGGAAAAATAGGCGCCGTATCCGACCAGGGCGCTCAATGCCAGCACCAGGGCCACCGCGGACAATTTGGCAAACAGGTTTTCCCGCAGCTTCATGGATGTCATCCTTTCGCGTTAAGACAGTTTTTCCATTTTATAGCCATGGCCCCAGATGACCTTGATATACCGGGGTTCCTTGGGATTGATTTCAATTTTTTCACGGATATGGCGTATATGCACCGCCACGATATTATCCGCACCATATGAGGGTTCGTTCCACACATTCTCGTATATCTGAGAACTGGAAAAAACCAGGCCCCTGTTCTCCATGAGATATTTCACAATCTTATATTCCACGGGGGTGAGCGAGACTTCCTGATCGTCTACCGTCACCCTTTTGGCGCCGTCGTCGAGTTCCAGACCGCCGTTGACATATTTGGAGACATTTTCACCGGAGGACGGCCCGGGTGAACCGAAATTGTGGAAGCGGCGGAGCTGCGAGCGTACCCGCGCGATCAACTCCATGGGGTTGAAAGGTTTGGTGATGTAATCGTCCGCTCCGATATTCAAGCCCAGAATTTTGTCATTGTCCTCGCCTTTGGCGGATAACATAATAATGGGAATGTTATGGGTTTCGCGGATTTTCATGGTGGCCCGCACCCCGTCGAGACGGGGCATCATGATATCCATGAGAATCAGTTCGATCTCGGGGTGTTTTTCTACAGCCTCAATCGCCTCCAGACCGTCGTGAGCCTGTAAAACGGTGTATCCTTCGGCGGTCAAATAGATGTCTACCGCCGCCGCAATTTCCCTGTCGTCGTCGCATACCAAAACCGTTGGATTCATCCCTATCCGCGCCCTTCCTTGCCATTATGATTAATACAAGCACCTTTATAGTTTACCACATTTTGTTTTATTGTACCAGACAAGACGTAAATGAGGCGGCAGAAAATCTTAAGCCTGTCTTAAGTTCTTTTTCTAAAATCTGTGAAATAAGGAGAAAACAGGAGAAAATCGGCGTGCTGATGAGATAATAAGAAATCATAGGATCTGGGGGCTTCGGTTTGATAAGAATTCGTTGAGCCGCTCGCTTGAAGTTCATTTGACCGCATGATATAATAAAAAAGAACTCAAAAAAAGTTCATCCAATATATCGGGAGGATAAGCTGATGACATTACCAGGGACCAATGTGCCGATTCCGCCCGGCGAAGAGGAGAAAGGCTTTGCTTTGCTTGAACCGGTGTTTGCGGTATCGGGAGGAGGGTTGACCCTGTCCCAGCTGTCGGAAATGACGGGGCAAAGCGGAGCGGCGATTCAAAACTGGGTGAAGCGCGGATGGGTGGCCAATCCGGTCAACAAGAAATACGGGGAGTTGCAGGTGGCGAGGGTTTTGATGATCAACCTTCTGCGCCCGACCATGCAGATTGAAAAAATCGCACGGCTTTTGCAGTATATCAACGGCCGGGTAGACGACCGGTCGGATGACATTATCCCCGAGCCGCAGTTGTATACCCTTGTCAGCACAGCGATTTTGAAATGCCGGGAGAATGGTCCTATGGACCGCGAGTCTCTCATAGCCCTCATTGGTGCGCAACTTGAGGGTTATGAGGGTCCCGTGCCGGATGCCAGGGAACGGCTGGAAAAGGCCATGACCGTCATCCTGCTCAACGCCGCGGCCGCGGCGCTTATGCAGGAGGCCGACAGCCTGTACCACACGGTTATCCGTTAAGAGGCGGACGCGCCGCGGCCGTCTGACTCATACCGGATCCCCGCCGAACGGATTTCAATCCGCCGGCTGGTTTGGAATGGAGGTTTCTTCAATGTTTGCTTGGTGGAACCAATTGGATTTGCTCGAGCAGATCCTGTATATCATCGCCGTCCCGTCGACCTTGGTTCTGATTATTCAGACGGTGCTGCTGTTGTTCGGCCTGAACCACGAAGGCGACACCGATCTGGATCACGGCCTGGACCACGACGTAGGCCATGACTTGGCTGCGGATACACCGCCGGATATACACGATGCGGGCGCCTGTGACATTGATCACGCTTTTGAGCAGGACGCGCATGACGGTTCGATTGCGGATCATGATCCCGGTCTGCGGCTGTTTACCCTGCGGGGAGTGGTGGCGTTTCTGGCCATATTCGGCTGGGTGGCGATCGCCCTGCTGGATCTGCACGTTCCGGTTTTGATCGCTTTTCCCGCCGCGCTCGTGGCTGGATTTGCCGCGATGTCCCTGGTGGCGGTGGTCATCCTTTTTTCTCTGCGCATGCAGCAAAGCGGCAATCTCGATTTTCATAACGCGATTGGGAAAATTGCCGAGGTGTATGTGCCGATGGAGAAAGAGGGAAAAGGCAAAGTCACCTTGGTGATACAGGAGCGTTTTATGGAACTCGATGCCGTCTGTATGGAAGAGAGCCTGAAGACCGGGCAACAAGTCCGGGTGGTGGGCGTAACCCCTGCGAACGTTCTGGTGGTGACACCACTGACGGAAGAGTCCGCCTGATTCTGTTTCCCATGGCATACCCATATATTTTAAGTTAAAGGAGTGTTGTACATGATTCCCATTCTCGCCGCATCCCTGCCGCCAGCCGTGATTATTGCGGCGGTCGTTGTTGTGATCCTGGTCTTCAGCCTGCTTTTGATGGTGCTGGCCCGGTATCGCCGTTGTCCCTCCGACAAGGTGATGGTCATATATGGTAAAGTCGGGCAGAACAAGGACGGCACGGCCCGATCCGCCCGATGCATCCACGGTGGCGCGGCCTTTATATGGCCGGTGGTGCAAGCGTATGAATACATGGATCTGACGCCCATGTCCATCAGCGTCGATTTGAAAAACGCGCTTTCCCGCCAGAATATCCGGATTGATGTCCCCGCCCGGTTTACGGTCGGTATCTCGACCGAACCCGGCACCATGCAGAACGCCGCCGAGCGTCTTCTTGGCCTGAAGCTCCAGGAGATTCAGGAGCTGGCTAAGGACATTATCTTTGGTCAGATGCGCCTGATTATCGCCACGATGGAAATCGAGGAGATCAACATCGACCGCGATAAGTTTCTCGCGGCGGTTTCCTCCAATGTGGAGAGCGAACTGCGCAAGATCGGCCTGCGGCTGATCAACGTCAACGTCACCGATATCAGCGATGAATCCGGGTATATCGAAGCTCTGGGAAAGGAAGCGGCCGCCAAGGCGATCAACGAGGCCCGTATTTCCGTCGCCGAACGGAACCGCGAGGGGTCCATCGGTGAGGCAAACGCCGTGCGGGATCAGCGGATTTCGGTTGCGGCCGCCAACGCTACCGCCGTGGACGGCGAAAACACGTCAAAAGCGAATGTCGCCAAGTCGGACGCCACCCGGCGCGAACTGGAAGCCGAGGCCCTGCGCCGCGCGGTGACGGCGGAAAAACTGGCCGAGGCGAAGGCGAAGGAAGAGGCCTACGCGGCCGAGCAGGCGGCTGAAAAGGCCCGTGCCGCCCGTGAACTGGCGACGCAGCAGGCCGATGTCATCGTCAAAGCCCAGATTGAGAAGGAAAAGAAGGTATTGGAAGCCGAGGCCGAGGCTGAACAGGCCCGCCGTCTGGCCAAAGGTGAGGCCGATGCGATTTATGCCAAGATGGAAGCGCAGGCCCGCGGTGTCCAGGAAATCCTCTCCAAGCAGGCCGAAGGCTTTGCCGCGATTGTCAAAGCCGCTGCCGGCAATCCGGATGCGGCTGTGCAGCTCCTGCTGACCGATAAGATCGAGGAACTCACCAAGATCCAGGTAGAGGCGATTAAGAACCTGAATATCGACAAGATCACGGTCTGGGACAGCATGAACGGGGAGAACGGTTCCTCTACGACGGCCAACTTTCTATCCGGAATGATGAAATCCATCCCGCCCCTGAGCGAGACCTTCAAAATGGCCGGCATGAAAATTCCGGAATTTCTGGGAAAAGAGGCGGACGCCTCTGAAGAGGACAAAAAAGCGGAATAGGTGACCCGAAAGGGCGGGGTGTGTTTACCCCGCCCTTTTCAATGCAATTCTTTTTGGGAAAAAATCCTGTTGCCATTGGAAAATCAGGTGTGGTATAATATACCAAAGTTGGGAGCGAAAACACAGAGGTTTCGCCGCACTCAGCGGGGTGCGTGCTTTTTTATTCAGAGGTGATCGCTATGAAATGCCCTTTTTGCGGTTATGCGGAAAGCAAGGTCATTGATTCCCGGCCCACGGATGAGGATTCCCGCATCCGGCGCCGCCGGGAATGCCTGAACTGCGCCAAGCGGTTCACCACTTACGAGGCGGTGGAGAATCTCCCTGTCATTGTGGTGAAAAAAGATACGTCTCGAGAACTGTTTGACCGAAACAAGCTCTTCAACGGCATGCTGCGGGCTTGTGAGAAACGGCCGGTTCCGATTGAAACGCTGGAACGGGCTGTGGACGATATTGAGATGCAATTGCAAAATTCCTTGGAAGGGGAAGTGCCGGCTGCGGTCATCGGGGAATACGCGATGGACAAGCTCAAGGAAATTGATGAAGTGGCGTATGTGCGGTTTGCGTCGGTTTACCGTCAGTTTAAGGATATCAACTCGTTTCACGAGGCGATCAGCGATCTTTTGGAGGACAAGGAATCCTGAAAAGTCTGAAACCCCTGGCAATGGATCGGGGGCGTTTACTGGCTAGGGACGCGATTCGCGGCCTGTTTTGACAGATCCGCCTCTTGCTGATAAAAACGGCTTGGACCATGGTCCAAGCCGTTTTTATCAGGTGATCCAAATGACGGCGGGCAACAGGATTTGCAGCGCCATGAGGAGAGGAAGGCCGATCATAAACTTTTTATGCAGGGTCTTATGCCGTATGGCTTTCATCGCTAAATACATCCCGAAGCTGCCCCCAAGCAAACCCAGCAACAAAAGGACGGATTCCGGGATCCGTCTGAGGTGCCGGCGGGCTGCCCACTTATCCCACAATGTCACGCATATGGATATCAGATTGATCCAGGCCAGATAACCGGCTGTCACCCAGATACGCATGTGGCTTGTCCTTTCTTGGTGTTCTATCAAACCAATACCGGTCATATGGTATCATAGAATAGGAATGTTCCCGTGTCAAGACAGGGAAATAATGGGAAAAACAAAGAATTTGTCGGAAGCAGTTGACCGGAGTGCCCTCAGGCGGTACAATATAGCGTAGATATTCCCGTTTTTTGCAATATGGGAGGAAGAGGATGAAGCGTTATAAATATCTGGGAACGCTTCTTTTAGCGGCGGTCCTTTGCTTTCATACGGGATGTTTACGGCCTTATACGGTTCCGGATAACAGCGGCACAGGAGATACGGTTCCGACTCTCGGGACGGTCGCCACCAGCTATACGACGACGGATGGTTCGGCTGTTACCGATACGTCCGCCGGTCAAACGGGGGAGACGGGGGACAACCCGTCAACGGCATCTTCCGGAGACTCCTCGCAGGCGCCGTCTACGGGTGCGGCTACAGATCCTTCGACTGCTCCCCATTCTTCGACTACCCCGGCCGCCACTACGACGACCACTCTGCCGTCCGGCGATCCGTCTCCCTCCGCTCCTTCCGAGATGAAAGGGGTGTGGCTGTCGTACATAGAACTCGACGCCATGTTCAGGGGTCAAACGGTTGCCGCCGCCAAAGCGGCGATTGACCAGGTGATGGACAACTGTAAGTCTTACGGTTTGAATACTGTCTTTTTTCATGTACGGGCGAACAGCGACGCCTACTACCAGTCGTCCCTTTTCAAACCGGCCTCCTCCGTGTCCGGATTGATCGGCGCCGGCTTTGATCCCCTGGCCTACGCCGTCGCATCCGCCCACAGCCGTGGGCTGCAGCTTCATGCCTGGGTCAATCCGTACCGGATCGGAGCGGATTTTTCCTACTGCGTATCGGGTGTGGACTATTTTGCCAAAACCAGTGGCGGCGTCACCCGGTATTATTATGTCCCGACTTCGGCGAACGCGCAGAAGCTGATCCTGGACGGGCTGCGGGAACTGACGCGCAATTACGCGATTGACGGCATTCAATACGACGATTATTTCTATCCGACTGGATTGATGTCCGCATCGGCGGAGGATTTCGAGGAGACGGACTATGCGGCGTCCGGCGGCAATTTGAGCGTGGCCGATTGGCGGCGCGCCGCGGTAGACAATTTGGTGATGGGGAGCTATCATGTGGCGCATGAAAAGGGCATAGTATTTGGCGTCTCACCATCCCACGATTACGACAAAACCTATTCTCAGATGTACGCCGATACATACAAATGGCTGGCGCAGCCGGGATATGTGGATTATGTATGTCCTCAAATCTATTTTGGCTTCCTCCACGGCAGTTCTCCTTTTAATCAGGTGGTGGACCGGTGGAGGTCGCAGCCGCGCGCCGACAGCGTCAAGCTGTATGTCGGCCTGGCGATCTATAAAGTGGCGATATCGGACGACACCTGGGCCGGCTCCGGTCGAACCGAGTGGGCCAATCACGACGATATCATGAAGCGTTCGGTGGAATACCTGAGGTCTCAGAACGTTCCGGGAATGATCTTTTACAGCTATACCTATTTTGACTACACCAACCATTGGTCGTCGGGCAGCCAGGCGGATATTGCCCGGCGGGAAGTTGAAAACCTATTGCCGCTGCTGCGGGATTGAAACAAGGCCCCTTTGGGGCGGAAAGGTCAGGTGCCGGGTATGGCAAAACACGCGCGACATGCGCCGATACCTAAAAAATGGATCATTGGCTCCGCGATTTCTGCCGGAGCCGTTTTGATTATCGTGCTGGCCGTCCTGCTGGTACATAACGGTGTGCTGGATATGGGGGTATTCCATCGTCCCGCCTCGTCGGATGTCTCCGGGGACCCGACGGTTTCCGGAACGGAAAGCGGCGATCCCTCCTCATCGGAACCCGAACCCGAGCCGGAACCGGAACCGGTTTATGCCTGTCCGGTGGAGATGCGGGGCGCTTTTTTGTCGGCGGGAACCGATTACTGGACTTCGGATCAAGACACCGTTCAAACCGTGAAAGAGCAGATCGACACGGCGATGGCCTCCCTGCTGGAGTGGAATTTCAACACGGTGTTTGTTCCCCTGTCCAAGGGAGAGAAAGCGCTGTATGCCTCTCAGGTGCTGGACACCGTTTCCTTGCAGGAGGATGGGGGAGGCACCTTCGACCTTCTCACATATATCCTGATGTCCGCAAAGGCAAAGGGCCTGTATGTGTATGGGGTGTTCGATTTTCATATGTCGGACGAGACCTATTGGGATCCGACGGTTGCGGCAGATGCGGAGAAAATGGTGTCGATGGTGGAGGAGGCGGCGCCGCTTTACCGGTTTGACGGATACCTGCTGGGCAATGTCAGCATGGCGGGCGGCACTACGGGCAACGCCGAGGCTTTTGCGGCTCAGACGGCCTTTGACAACATAGATGCCTTTACAGCAGACGCGATCACCCATGTGGTCAAACGTGCGGTTGACGCCATTCACAAGGCGGACCGCAATTTCTATGTCGGCCTTCTCTCCCGGGGGATCTGGGCACACAAATCGGTCGATGAAAGGGGCTCCGATACCGCCAGTTATTATGAAGAAATGACCGATGGCCATGCCGACACCCTTTCCTGGGTCGAAGAGGGATTATTCAATTTTGTAATGGTAAAAAACTTTACATCCACCACCCACCGCACGGCAACTTTCGGCGCGGTCCTGAACTGGTGGTCCGCTCTGTGCGAGAGAACCGGAACCCCATTGTATATCTCCCACGCCGCCTCCAAGGTCGGCGGGCAGGAGAGGGGCTGGAATTCGCCGAGCCAGCTGTCCGAACAACTTCTCGCCTGTCGGGCGGCGGCGGCCTGGAAAGGAAGCGTATACGATTCGGTGGCGGCGCTTCGCGCCGATCCTTCGGGCAGTACGACGGCGCTGTTGAAAGCTTATAACGGCACGATATTGTCCGAATATATCTCCGACACTTTAAAAGTGACGGCCCCGTCCAAGACCACCTACACCACCAATGAATCGGGGGTATCCTTCCAGGGCAGTGCCGATCCGAATTTCCCGCTGACCATCAACGGGGAAACGGTGGAGCTGTCGGAGCACGGCTTTTTTTCCCGCGACTATACCCTGACACCGGGCAAAAACACGTTTACCCTTTCCCATAAAGGCAAAACGGCGACCTATCAAATCACCTATAAAGTGGTGGTGCTGCAAAGCATGACGCCCACGTCGGATATGGCCTTTGACGGCGGCGGCAGCATCATCATCAACGCGGTGGCCCGCAAGGGCGCGTCAGTTACGGCGTCGGTGGGCGGCACCGCCGTGAAAATGATGGAGGCACCGGTTAAGGATGACGAGTCGAGCAGTGAAGATTCGGCCTTTATCAATTATTCAGGTGAATTCGAACTGCCTGCCGGGATCCGCGGGCAGACACAGAACCTGGGTGCGGTGAAGGTGACAGCTACTTATAATGGCCTGACCGAAAGCAAAACCGGCGGTTCCATCATCGTCAACGCCCTGCCCGATGAGGGATCGTCTTTGCCGGATATCGACTTGCCGGGCACTCTCGACGGGCTGCAGACGCTGTCGCCAACGCTGGGACAGGGCGGAAAAGTAACCAGTGGGCAGGTGGCGATCATCACGGCGGAATATGCGGAAACCTTCCTCGGCACCACTACCGACGATTATTCCCGTTCCTATAACTCGCAGTTGCCCAAGGGTACCACCGACTGTTATGTCAAAACCGTATACGATACCGGAAACACGGGCTATTCCTATTATCTTTTTGCCTCCGGGCGGCGTGTCTATAAAAAAGACGCACAGCTTTTTGCCAGCGAGGATTTCAACGCCAATGTTCTCGCGACGCCGGCGGTTTCGGTCGGCAAAAGCCATACCATGCTGACCGTCAGCCCGCAGTGGCGAATTCCGTACAATATCAAGCTGTCGCCTCAACAATACCGGAACGATTCCACGACCAGCCAGCCCAATTATTCGGTCAATTCCACCGGCCTGACAGCGGAATATGTGGACATCACGTTCTATTATGTGTCTTCTGTGGGCGAAGCGCCGGACTTCTCCGACAGTCCGCTGATCCGTTCTGCGGAATGGATTCAGGAGGGGGATACCGCCTGGACCCTGCGGATGTATTTGCGCAATAAAGGGGCGTTTTACGGTTTCTCTGAGGTATGGGACAATGAGGGAAACCTTCATCTTTCCTTCCTGAACCCGGCGGACATCGCCTCGAATTCCTCGACCAAACCACTGGAAGGGGTCTATATCCTGCTGGATCCGGGTCATGGCGGGCCTTGGGAAAAACCTGCGGAGGCGAAACTCAATCTCGAATACGCCAATACCCTGCGCAATAAGCTCCAGGCACTGGGGGCGACCGTGGATATGACCCGGACCGAGGACGTGATTCTCGAACTCACCGATCGTCCCACACTGGCCCATAACCGAGGCTACCATCTGCTGATCAGCATTCATATGGATGCCGCCAGCAACAGCAAGGCCACCGGGGCATCGGTGCATTATTACAGCGAGTACGGGTATGAAGCCGGCCAGAAGCTGTATGACCGGATTCACGCTGCGGAAACTCAATACGGTGTGGGGACCACGGCGGCGGGTACCCCCCGGGCCGAACCGGTCCGGTGGGGAACCTTGTATATCACCCGCATGATTCACGACATGCCCGCCGTTTTAATTGAATGCGGTTTTCAAACCAACACCACCGATATGGAATGCCTCATTCTGCCGGAATACCAGGACAAACTGATGCAGGCGGTGACGGACGGCGTGATGGATTACTTCAACAGCATGCCTGCCAATGGCGGCGCACGCCATGCATCCGTTCCGGCCACGGCGGTTCCTGTGGCGGCCACGGCCCCGGATCTACGCCGGGAGGATTAATCGCCCGCTTCTCCGGCCCATCTTCATTTGGATGGGCCGGAGATTTTTACGAGAAAACGGCTTTGTTTTTTTGAACGGATATGCTATAATAAACCTGCTTATTCTGGCCGGCTGTGCGGCGGGTACCGTATTGATCGGATACAGGCGGCCGAATGACCGATTTCGTTCGACATATTTTTCCAAATACTGGGGTTGAAAGAATGAATCGACCGGACGGCAGCCGTTATATCCGGGAGGAAAGCGGCCAACCGGCCAACCGGGATGTGGTAACGGGCCGCAATGCGGTACAGGAAGCCCTGAAATCCGGCCGGAATCTGGATCATATCCTGGTGGCAAAGGGGGAACGGAGCGGAAGCATCGTCCCGATCCTTGCCCTTTGCCGCGAACGCGGTATTCCGGTCAAAGAGACAAATCCCCGCAAATTGGATCAGCTTTGCGGTCCGCATCATCAGGGCATCGCCGCTGTTTCCGCCTGTAAAGAATACGTGAATCTGGATGACGTGTTTTTGGCCGCAGAAAAGGCCGGAGAGCCGCCTTTTTTGGTGATCTGCGATGGGATCGAAGATCCGCAGAATCTCGGCGCCATTCTCCGCAGCGCCGAAGCGGCCGGTGTTCATGGGGTGATTGTTCCGAAGCGGCACAGCGCGGGGCTGACTTCGGCTGTATACAAAGCATCGGCCGGTGCGGTGGAATATGTTCCGGTGGCGCGGGTGGCCAATATCGCCCAGACGATCAAGGAAATGAAAAAACGGGGCGTATGGGTTTACGGCCTCGATATGGACGGCGAGACTTGGTGTTCCGCCGATCTGCGCGGTGCCACAGCCTTGGTGGTGGGGTCGGAGGGCCGGGGAATCAGCCGTGTGGTCAAGGATTCCTGTGATCTTTTGGTGTCGCTGCCAATGTCCGGGCGGATCGGTTCGCTGAATGCTTCGGTCGCCTGCGGCATATTGTTGTACGAAGGACTGCGGCAGCGCCGCAATCTGACCGCCCGGTGATCCGGAGTAGAGCGTGGGGGTTTGTATGGACAGGAATGAACAAAAGCCGGCATATGACATTGATGAGATCCTGGAAGAGGCGCTCCGGATGAAAAACAGCGCGGCGGCCAGGTCCGCTGCGCCCGCTCATACGCAGGCGCCGTCTGTCTCTGCGGCTTCGGTGCCGTCCCATTCGTCCCCTGTTCAGCCGGTGCATGAGGAGACTTTTAAAGCGGTGGAGCGGGTGGAGGCGCGGCGGCAACCATTTGCTCAAAAAGAGAGGGGACAAAGCATCGACCGGGAGGAGACGCCGGTACGCCGGCAGGCTGCGGCGGAGCCATCCGGCACCAAACCGGAAAGCGAAGACGATGTCCGGGTTTATCAACCCCCGGTAAAGACCCAGTTCCCCGATGGTGTCCGTCAAAAGGATGGGTCCATGTCGTCCTCCGGGGAGCCCCCCAAGGTGGTGGTGGGCCCGGTTGTGCACCCGGCTCCCCCTATGCCCAAAGGTGTGCGGCCCCGTTCCCTGTCGGCTGAAGACGCTTCCCGTACGCGGGTGATTCCGGCGGCGCCTTCTCTTACCGAACCGAGGGATAACTCGCTCGCAGAGGGGCAGATGCGCCTAGACGAGCTGGTGGATGAGGGGAGGGCGCCGGGCGGCGAAGACGATTTGGAAGCGCGCCTTTCCAAAGTCAGACAGGAAAAAATGGAGCATTTTAACCGCCAAAGACTGAAGGAATCCGGCTTCAAGCTGGCGGGTGAGGAAGAAGAAAACGATCCCTCTGAAGAAGCCGAGGAATACGAAGAGATCGAACTGGAGGATTATACCAGCTATGCGGATACCGAGGCGGTACAGAGCGAACTGTCATACCGCCGCAAAACGGGCTGGATCATCCTGGCGCTGACCGGCGTACTCGAGGGGGTGCTGCTTTGGCTGACAGTGATGACCTTTCTCACGCCTGCTCCGCCCATTGATCCGACATGGTTTTTGTCCATCCATCTGTTCGTACTGGCTGTAATGCTGGTACTCAATCACCGAATGGTGGGTGGCGGAATCGCGGGGCTGTTCCGGCTGAAAGCCGATGCGGACAGTGCGGTATCGGTCGCTTCGCTGGCCGCATTCGTACACACCGTTCTGTTGTTTGCCAGCACCGACGCGCTGGCTTCCGGCAGTGTCCCACTGATGACCGGTGTGGCAGGGCTGGGGATACTGCTTGGCGCCGTAGGCAAACAAATGCGGATTTCGCGTATCTATAACAATTTCCGGTTTGTTTCACATCCGGGTGAAAAATTTGCGGCCCGCTTGATCGACGATCCCCATATGGCTGTGGAAATCGGACGCCCGGCTGTCGCAATGGGGGAACCGGAGGTGGTGTATTTCCGGCGTTCGGGATTTTTGTCTCATTTTCTCGAGCATTCCTACGAGCCGGATGTCTGTGACCGGGTGATGCGGGTTTTTGTCCCCCTGGCGTTTGCCGCTTCTGTCGTCACGGCCGGGATATATTTGGTGATGAACGGTGCATCCGCTTGGATGAAGGCGCTCACGCTCTTCTGCGGCATGGTTTGCCTATCCGCTCCGGTGGCGGCGGTCACGGCGGCCAATCTCCCCCTTCTTCTCGCCGCGAAAAAAAGCCTTCGCTGGGGCGGGATGCTTTCGGGCTGGAAGGCGGTGGAGGAGTTCGGCGATCCGCATGCTTTGGCCGTGGACGCGCTGGAACTTTTCCCGAGCGAGAGCGTTTTGCTGCATGGGATCAAAACCTTCTCTGGAACGCGGATTGATGAGGCGATTCTGGACGCCGCCTCGGTCGTCATCCGGGCGGGGGGACCCTTGTCGAGTGTATTCCGCCGGGTGATTGAGGACAAAATCGGGATTCTGCAGGAAGCCGACGCCTTGGTTTATGAGCAGGACATGGGCCTGTCTGGTTGGGTGAATGGGCGCAGGGTGCTGGTCGGTGCCCGCCGCCTGCTGGAAAATCATGGCGTGGACGTGCCGTCCCGCGACTATGAAGGCCGCTATGCCAAAGACGGCCGAAAACTGGTGTATCTCTCCATCGGCGGCGTGCTGTCGGCCATGTTTGTCGTCAGCTACGTGGAAAATGAGGGGATGGCCCGCGCTCTGCGCCATTTGACGAAGCGGGGCGTCACCTTATTGGTGCGTACCTGTGACCCTAATGTGACAGAGGATCTGATCTGCTCGGTGTATGACCTCGATCCGTATTATGTCGAGGTGCTCGGAGCGACGGCGGGCCGTTCCTACAGTGGGCTGGTCAAGGGCAGCGAACCGGAGGCCGAAGCGGTACTGGCGTCCAACGGACGGCTGGAAGGCATGGCGGATTCCCTTGCCCGATGCAGCCGCCTGCGTACCGGCGCGGTATTGGCGGTGGTGCTGCAGGTGATCGGCGGGGCGCTGGGTTTGGCTCTCGGCATCTATTTGGCCTTTCACTCGGGTCAGCCGTTTGAGCCACTGTATTCCCTGGCGTATCTGTTGGGGTGGTCGGTTTTGACGTGGATTTTTCCCATTCTCTTGCGGAAAACGTGATCCTCCGTCGAGGGTTTGTACATAACTGCCAAAATCCTCCTCTGTGCTTGGTACAGAGGGGGATTTTTTTCAGTGTTCATATTTTTTTATTGAATTCCCCACGCCGATAGGTTATAATTATCAAAGCGTATAGGCTGTGTGGTTTGTATTTTGTATAATTTAGCACATGTTGTGTCGCCGTTTGTTGCAAAGAGGCGCCAATATAGGAAAGGGGAGTCCCATCATTGAAACAGTACACTGCTAAGAACATTCGCAACGTCGTGCTTTCCGGCCACGCCGGTTCCGGCAAAACCTCTCTGGCCGAAGCCGCGTACTATCTGTCCGGCGCGTCCGACCGGCTGGGGCGGGTGGCGGATGGCAACACCGTGTGCGATTTTGATCCGGAGGAGATCAAACGCAAAGCTTCGGTTTCGCTGGCGCTTCTGCCAGTGGAGTGGAAAGATACCAAGATGAATTTTCTGGACACCCCTGGACTGTTTGATTTTGCCGGCGGCAAGTGCGAGGGGTTCCGCGCAGCAGGCAGCGCCGTCATCGTCATTTCCGGAAAAAGCGGCGTTACGGTAGGGGCGGAGAAAGCTTTTGACGCCGCCACCCAAAAGGGAATCGCCAAGCTCTTTTTCGTCAATAAGCTGGATAATGAAAATGCGGATTTTTATAAGGTGTTTGAGGAGCTTAAAGCCAAATTCGGCCCGATGGTATGCCCCATCGTGGTGCCATATGTCGAGAATCAAACGGTACAGTGCTATGTCAATCTGCTCGAGTATAAGGCGTACGCTTATGAAAACGGCAAGGCGGTGGAGCGCCCTCTTCCGGATATGGGGCACCGCCTGGACGGTTTGCGCACGGCGATCAACGAGGCGGTTGCGGAAACCGACGAAGATTTGATGGAGAAATATTTTTCCGGCGAAGACTTTACGCCGGAAGAGCGGATCAAAGGGTTGGCAACGGGTATCCGCCGTGGGGAAATCGCCCCCGTGTTCTGCGGCTCTGCGCTGGAACTCGAGGGCGTGGATCAACTGCTCAACGGTTTGATCTGGCTGGCGCCCTGGGCGGAAACCGTGGCGGGCGAAACCGGCACCGATGCCGAAGGTCTTCCGGTGGAGATCGAGCCGAGTGAAAACGCACCGGTATCCGCCGTGGTTTTCAAAACCGTGGTGGATCCCTTCGTGGGGAAACTCCTGTATTTCAAAGTGGTCAGCGGCAAAATGATTCCCGATATGACGCTGCTCAATACCCGTACCGGCTCCACCGAAAAAATCGGCAAACTGTTCGCTGTTCGGGGGAAAAAGCAGGAAGAGGTTCCGTTTGTCGGGGCCGGGGATATCGGCGCCGTGGCCAAGCTCAATGCGACTAACACCGGCGATACCCTGTGCGACCCCGCCCGGCCGGTTACACTGCCCGGCGTGTCGTTTGAAGAACCCTGTCTTTCCATGGCGGTTTTTGCCAAGAAGAAAGGGGATGAGGAAAAGATCACGTTCGGACTCAACCGGCTGATGGAAGAGGATCCGACGATCACCTATGAGACGAATACCGAAACCCGGGAACAGATCCTCTCCGGTCTCGGTGAACAGCACCTCGATGTAATCGTTTCCAAGCTGAAAAGCAAATTCGGCGTCGAAGTGGCGCTGGCTGTCCCCAAGGTTCCCTACCGCGAGACCATTCGTAAAAAGGTGAAGGTGCAGGGCCGCCATAAAAAGCAGTCGGGGGGGCACGGCCAGTTCGGCGATGTCTGGGTGGAATTCGAGCCTTGTGAGAGCGACGATCTGGTCTTTGAAG
This sequence comes from uncultured Oscillospiraceae bacterium, assembly GCA_902492045.1. Lineage (GTDB taxonomy): Bacteria > Bacillota > Clostridia > Oscillospirales > Acutalibacteraceae > UMGS1623. The sequence continues at coordinate 38,948 of CABUKB010000014.1, forward strand.
AGACGGTGTTCGGTGGTTCCGTGCCGCGCAACTATTTTCCTGCTGTGGAAAAGGGACTGCGGGAAAGCGCGAAAAAAGGCGTGCTGGCCGGATTCCCGATGGTCGGCGTGAAGGCCACCCTTGTGGACGGCTCCTATCACCCCGTTGACTCCTCGGAAATGGCGTTCAAAACAGCGGCCAACCTGGCATATAAAGCGGGTATTCCCCAGGCATCGCCGGTGCTTTTGGAACCGATTGGCACTCTTTGTGTCTATGTCCCGGGCGACAATACGGGGGACATTATGGGAGACATCAACAAACGGCGGGGCCGGGTGCTCGGTATGAATCCGGCGGAAAACGGCCTGACCTGTGTCGAGGCTGAGGTGCCTATGGCGGAGATGGGGGATTATTCGACCATGCTGCGGGCTCTGACCCAGGGCCGGGGATACTTCCGTTTCCGCTTTGAACGGTATGAAGAGGCCCCCATGCAAGTGGCACAGAAGGTGATCGAGCAGTATAAACAGGCAGAAGCGGAATAAACGCGGAGAGGAATTCCGGGAATCATGCGTGCCGGCTTTCGATTTTATCCGGTACATAAATCCGCGTAACACAGGAAAAAGGGGCGCTGCAAACGGATTGCCGCGGCCCTTTTTCATGGGAATTGCGAATTTTGTCGGTTAGACAATGATGCGTTACAAAATTGGGAAAGAGAATAAGACCTGTTTAGGAGAGCGCCAGTTGAGAGGGCGGATGGGGAAATTGTTGTATTGACGCTGCCGGAGGGCAAGCTGAGCAGCAAAGTCATCGAAAGAGAAGAACTTGTGAGAAGCATAGAATTCTTCATTGTCCTTGCGGTGGCT
>CABUKB010000015.1 GCA_902492045.1 uncultured Oscillospiraceae bacterium
AGCCACCGCAAGGACAATGAAGAATTCTATGCTTCTCACAAGTTCTTCTCTTTCGCTGACTTTGCTGCTCAGCTTGCCCTCCGGCAGCGTCAATACAACAATTTCCCCATCCGTCCTCTCAACTGGCGCTCTCCCAAGCAGGTCTTATTCTCTTTCTCAATTTTGTAACGCATCATTGACTAACCGACATTAATTTACAAAATTCCCGCCGCAGGAAAGAGCGGGCTTGCCGACTTTCACCAAATCCATCTATTTCCGGCTGCGGGAGGGTTTCTTTTACAAACGCAACAACCGAATCAAAAATTATCATAATTACGCAAAAAAAGGCGTGTTGTATCCCGAAAATGAATTTTTTATGAAAGATTCTTAGAAAGTTCTTGCAAAACTGAGGAGAGGCCATTATAATATTCTACAGCGCCCAAGCTGTATTTTTAATAAAGGAGAGGATCCCATGTCTTATGTTGAATCCGTCCTTGCGGAACTCATCCGCAAAAACCCCGCCCAGGAGGAGTTTATCCAGGCCGCCACAGAGGTCCTGCACTCCCTGGAGCCGGTTATCGAGGCCAATCCCCAGTACCAGAAAGCGGCTCTGCTCGAGCGCCTGGTAGAACCGGAACGGGTCGTGATGTTCCGGGTCCCGTGGGTGGACGATGCGGGCAACGTACATGTCAACCGCGGCTTCCGGGTCCAATTCAACAGCGCCATCGGCCCTTACAAAGGCGGGCTGCGCCTGCATCCTTCGGTCAATCTGGGCATCATCAAGTTCCTCGGCTTTGAACAAATTTTCAAGAATTCGCTGACCGGCCTGCCCATCGGCGGCGGCAAAGGCGGCTCTGATTTCGATCCCAAGGGCAAGTCGGATAATGAAGTCATGCGCTTCTGCCAGAGCTTTATGAGCGAACTGTTCCGCCACATCGGCGCGGATACCGACGTGCCCGCCGGTGACATCGGCGTGGGTGCGCGGGAGATCGGCTATCTTTTCGGACAATATAAGAAGCTGACCAACCGGTATGAAGGCGTCCTGACCGGCAAGGGACTGACCTATGGCGGTTCTCTCGCCCGTACCCAGGCTACCGGATACGGTCTGGTGTATTTCACCGAAGAAATGCTGAAAGTTATGAACGACTCCTTTAAGGACAAGACCGTCGTGGTTTCCGGGTCTGGCAACGTTGCCATCTACGCCACCGAAAAAGCCCAGTCTTTGGGCGCCAAAGTGGTGGCTTTGAGCGACTCGAACGGCTGGGTTTATGATAAAGACGGCATTGACCTCGCCTTGGTCAAGGAGATTAAGGAGGTCCGCCGTGGCCGGATCAAGGAGTACGCCGACGCTCGTTCCTCCGCCGAGTATCATGAGGGCAAAGGGATTTGGAGCATTCCCTGCGACATCGCCCTGCCCTGTGCCACCCAAAACGAACTGCATTTGGACGACGCGAAGCTGCTAGTCAAAAACGGTGTGAAAGTCGTGGCCGAGGGCGCCAACATGCCCACCACGTTGGAGGCGACCGAATACCTGCAGCAAAACGGCGTGGCCTTTGGCCCCGGTAAGGCGGCCAACGCCGGCGGCGTGGCCACCTCCGCGCTGGAAATGAGCCAAAACTCCATGCGTCTGAGCTGGACTTTTGAAGAGGTGGATGAAAAGCTCCACGGCATCATGAAAGGCATTCACCAGAACGCGTACGCGGCGGCTGAGAAATACGGCTGCAAGGGCAATTACGTCATGGGCGCCAATATCGCCGGCTTTGTCAAAGTGGCCGACGCCATGATGGCGCAGGGGATCGTTTGATCGGTAGTCCGACGCCCCGGGTTTTAGAGAACCCGGGGCTTTTTTTGTCTCTTTCCCAAGCTGGCTGTCCTTTTACTCCCGGATATGCTATACTGATTCCGTAAAATAGAGGGGGACGGGGGTCATCCGGCCAATTTCACACAGTATACATAAATATCGTTTACACTGTATCCAAAACACCCGGTACCGAAAGGAGAGGGCGACATGCACGGCTCGGCAGACACAGCGAAAATTAAAATTTTGATCGCAGACGATGAGATCCGGATGCGCCGCGTCATCGCCGACTATCTGCATATCAAAGGCTACGATACCGATGAAGCCGGCGACGGTATTGAAACGCTCGAGCGTTTCGAGGCTGGGCAGCCGGATCTGATCCTGCTGGACGTGATGATGCCGCGTATGGATGGTTTTGAGGTTTGCCGGCATATCCGGGCGAAAAGCCGTGTCCCCATCATCATGCTCACGGCGAAATCGGAAGAAGAGGATGAACTGCAGGGTTTCGGGCTCGGTGTGGATGAATATATCGCCAAACCATTTAGCCTCAAAATTCTAAACGCACGGATTGAAGCCGTATTGAGACGGGGCGCCGCGCCGGGCGCGGTTATCTCCCCGGCTCTGCCCTCCGGGCTGTCCGTCGATACGGACGGAAGGGTGGTCCGGGTAAACGGAGAACCGGTGGAGCTCACCTATACGGAGTTTGAACTCCTTCTTTATTTGATGAACAATGCGGGATTGGCTCTATCCCGCGATAAAATCCTCGACAACGTATGGCGCTATGATTACTACGGAGATGCCCGCACGGTGGACACCCATATCAAGAAGCTGCGCAACAAGCTCGGCGAATGTGGGGATCATATCCGCACCATTCGGGGAATCGGTTATAAATTTGAAATCTAGGGAGCGGATTATGGGGGAAAAAACGCGTAAGGGCCTGCATTCCGTTTTGTGGAAAATCACGGCGGTGATGGCGATGTGCATTCTCCTGCTGCTGTTGTTCAACTGGCTGCTGAACAATTTTGTCCTTCAGTCTTTTTACACGCGGCAGAAAACACGAGGACTTGAGGATGCCTATGCTGCGGCGGACCGCCTGATTCAGGAGGACGACGGAACTTTCCGGCAGGCTATGGACGACCTTGCCCAGAACAGCAATATTTTCACGTTGATTTGGAATACCCATCACATGGTCTACGATTTCCAAAACCGCGCGATTGCGGTCATTCAAGTGCCGTATCTGGACCTGTCTCCCGGCACCTACCAAGTCATGGAAGAGGAAAACAAGCTCTCTATTCCGGAGGACTATCTCCAGGCCCGCTCCATCAAGCTGTACGGGCGGCTGCACTCCGGTGAATACATCCTCATCCAAACCCCCGTGGCGGCAATTGAGGAAAGCATCGGTATATCCAACCGGTTTCTCCTCATCTCCGGCGCCGTCACCCTGCTCATCAGCGTCTTCATCGTGTCCTTCGCCGCCCGCAGCCTGACCCGCCCCATCCGGCGTCTCTCCCATCTTGCCCAAAACGTGGCCCGTCTGGATTTCAGCGAACGATACACCGGACGCGGGAAGGATGAACTGGCGGATCTCGGCAACAGCCTCAATATCATGTCCGATACCCTCGAGCGTACCATCCGGGAATTGCAAGCGGCAAACGACCGCCTATCCCGGGATGTGGAGGAAAAGACCCGGCAGAATGAGGCGCGCCGTGCCTTTATATCCAATGTTTCCCATGAACTCAAAACCCCGATTGCCCTCATGCAGACATACGCCGAGGGGCTGCGGGAAGACATCGCCGCCGGCGCGGGCAACCGGGAATACTATTGCGAAGTGATCGAGGACGAGGCCCAGAAAATGTCCATGATGATTAAAAAGATGACCCTGCTCATGCAACTCGAAGGCGGCAGCAGCCAACTGGAAACCGAGTCTTTCGACATCACCGAACTCTTGAGCAACCTCATGCAAAAAAATGCGATTCTTTTTGAAGAAAAGCAGGCCCGGATACAGCCTCCGGCCAGCCGTCCGGTCTATGTGCGCGCCGACGCCTTCCTGATCGAAAATGTCCTTACGAATTATCTGACCAATGCCTTGCATCATGTCCGTGACGGCGGCTTGGTGTCAGGATCCATCCGAAGGGTCGGCGGCGAACGGGTGCGAATCTCCGTATATAATGAGGGGGACTGTATTCCCCCTGCGGATCTTCCGCATATCTGGGAGAGTTTTTATAAAGTGGACAAAGCCCGAACCCGCGCCTACGGCGGCACGGGCATCGGCCTGTCTGTCGTCGCGGCCATCATGAGGGCGCACGGTATGCCATACGGCGTCTTCAACCGCCGGGACGGCGAGCAATCCGGCGTGGAATTTTATATCGAACTCGAACAATCGGAGCCGCCGGCCACGGAAATCCGCGCGGAAGGCGGTACCTAAACCGGTCTTTTCTTTGATCCACACGGCAAGGAGGCTTTTTTCTATAGAGGCTGTATAAAACCGGTGTTTCTTCCATATGGTATAGGTGAAAAAGACCCCTCATCGGACAAATCATGGGAATGGGATATTGAGGGTTCTATCTCTGATTTGTTCATCGAAACAGGAGGAAACGCCATGACCATCATCAGCCGCCGGGGAATGATCCGGCTGATTAGTTACACGGCTGCTCTCGTCGTCGCCTTGGCTGTCTCAGCGGCCGGCGGCTACGCGGCCGCCAACCGGTACCGCACCACCATTGAATACGGCTATCAGCGCGCCCTTGGTGAACTCGGCGAGTATATCAGCAATCTTGATATCACCTTACAAAAGGGACGGTACGCCACCTCCGAAAACCAGCTACAGGGATTAGCGGCCAAACTCTGGCGGGATGCCGGCAGTGCCAAAAGCTGCCTGGAACAGCTTCCCCTGGATGGGGGAGATCTCGACGGAATCAACAAGTTTTTGTCTCAGGTAGGCAATTTCTGCATGTCGTTGAGCCATCGTGTGGCCAACGGCGGGGACATCACCACGGAGGAGACCGAAGCCCTGCAGCAGTTGTCCGCCTATGCCAAAAACATGACGATGCGCCTCTCCGAGATGGAGGCGGGCCTGAGTACCGGCTCCCTGACTTTTGGAGAGGTTTCCGGTTATCTGCAGTCGGCCGGGCTGGACGAAGCCGCCGTGCCAGACCTGCAACAAGATTTTCTCGAGATGGAAGAGGAACTGGCGGATTACCCCACCATGATCTATGACGGTCCTTTCTCCGATCATATCTACCAGCAAAAACCTCGTGCGCTCGAAGGGCAGTCCGAATTTCCGGAGTCATTCGCTCAGGATGCGCTGAAACAACTCAGCGGCGTAAGCGAGATCCAATACGCGGGTGAGACACAGGGGAATATGCCCTGCTATCAGTTTGCCGGCGATCGCTTTACAGCCACGGTATCCAAACAGGGCGGCAAAGTGGTTTACTTTCTCAATTCCAGGCCGCTCGGAGAGGCCTCCCTATCGGTGGAAGAAGCTTTGGCGGCCGGGGATGCGGCCATGCGGGAATCGGGCCTCGGGGATTTTGCCTATCGGTATTACAGCCTGAACAACGGCGTTCTTGCCATTAACTACGCCGCTGTGCAGGACGGGGTCATTCTCTATCCGGATTTGATTAAAATCGGCATTGCCATGGACAATGGCGAACTTGTCAGCTTCGATGCGAATGGGTATCTGATGAACCATACCAGCCGTGATCTGCCTGAGATCCTGATAGATGAGGCGGAGGCGCGCGGCCGCTTAAGCCCCCATCTGACCGCGCAGGGAGAAGGCCGCCTGGCGCTCATCCCCACGACGCAGCAGACCGAGGCCCTCTGTTACGAGTTTTCCTGCTCAGGCGATCCGGGCGACGGCTCCGGAGAGCCCGACCAGGTTTTGGTCTACGTCAATGTGGAATCGGGTCTGGAGGAACAGATCCTGATCCTCATGAAAGATGACCTGGGCGTTCTGGCCATGTAAAATGCAAATCCCCGCCGGACAGACAATCCGGCGGGGATTTCTGACTGATGACGCGGCTTTTCCGCGAATATCGCTTCTTCTCAATTTCCGGCTGGAGGCTGGCCGCCGGTGCCGCTCAGAGCGGCACCGGCGGCAGGGAAGCCGATTTATCTCTATTGGCCGTTTCTCTTCGCAACACCGCAGCCCGTTCGAGCAGCAAGGGCTGTATAGATGGACACCACCCGCTCCGCCATTTCGGATTCCGGCGGCAAATCCCCCCACCCGTCCACCCGGGCAAAATACAACATCCCGCAGGTTTCGGCTCCGCCGTCTTGCGGGTCCACGCCGTAGATACACACCCGCGTCAAAGCGGCATCCGCCGCCCCTGTTTCTTCATAGAGTTCCCGCACAGCCGTTTGATCGATTGCCTCCCCCGGTTCCCGATGACCGCCGGGTATCTCCCAGGTCGTCCGGTCCCGGTGACGGCAGAATATCCATCCCTCTCCGGCGGATGCCGCGATCACCGCAAAGTTCAGTTCCCTCTTTTCTTCCGTTGAATAAAACCGAACCGTCAACCGGCACCCCTCCTTCGGCCACCATTCAACCCGTCTTTATTCCTTCAGAAGACGGTCCACCGCATCTACAGCGGGTTCCATCTCATCGCAAACCACCCGTTCAATTTCTCCTTCATCGCACAGGCGGGCGACATCCGGGTTCAAGGGCAGGCGGGTAAGCAGCGGCACCCCCATGCCGTCCGCCGCTTTTTTGAGGCCTTCCGGGGAACCAAACAGTTCTATACGCCGGCCGCAGTCCGGACAGACAGCATAACTCATGTTTTCGATCATTCCGATGACCGGAATGGACAGCATATCCGCCATCTTTTTGGCTTTTCCCACCACCATCTGTACCAGGGACTGGGGCGTAGAAACCACTATCGTTCCATCTACTGACAAAGATTGGTAGACCGTCAAGGGCACGTCACCGGTTCCAGGCGGCATGTCGATGAGCAGAACATCCAAATCTCCCCAAGCCACATCGGTCCAAAACTGAGTCACGGCGCCCGCCAGAATCGGACCGCGCCAGACCACCGGTTGGTCTTCGTGTTCGAGAAGCAGATTGGTGGACATGACTTTGATCCCCATGGCGGTTTCTTCCGGCAGAATCCCCATCTCGCTGCCGCGCGCCTTGCGTTTGATGCCAAAGGCCCGTGGAATGGAGGGGCCGGTGATATCCGCATCAAGGACGCCGACCTTCCAGCCCCTGCGGGCGAGAAGAACGGCGAGCATCGCCGTCACAGAGGACTTTCCCACACCGCCTTTCCCACTGCTCACGGCGATAACTTTCTTGATGCTGCTGAATTCGCCGAGCTTGGCGTGAGGATCCCGTTCGGCGCAATTTTCCTGACAGCTTTCGCAATCATGCCCGCACGTTTCGCTCATAATACCCATCCTTTCCGTATCGCTACCCGTTAAAAGGGATTTTGTCTTTGTCTGACGCTTCTGAAAATGCAAAATTAAGCGAAATTCCATTCGCCTCTGGATAGTATATGCCATTCCGCCCGGAAAATCAAGAGACCCGATTGGATCGGCGGTCTTTCCCGCCCGAGCAAAACGGCGAAACGAGCACGCTTCCGCGGATTAGGAAAGTCAAATCCGACCCATTCGATTCCGAAAAGAACAACTGCCTATTGCCCACAAAAAAGCGCCTGCCTGCGCAGACGCTTTGTTTAACTGTTTTATGCCGACCGTTCGGTTTTTTCCTTGCAGGATGATATGCGGGGATTCGCCCCCTCACAGACCCCTTTGGACTTCAGAACATAGCCGACGGATTTCAGAAGGATTTTCAAATCCAGGCCGACCGAGCGGTTGGCAGCGTATTCGCCGTCCAGCCAAGCTTTTTCCTGAATGGTCACGTTGTCCCGGCCACTGATCTGCGCAAGACCGGTAATGCCCGGGCGGACCGTATTGGCACCGTTGCGCTTCCGCAGGGCAATCAAATCGGTTTCGGTCAGGACCACCGGGCGGGGCCCCACAATGCTCATATTGCCGATGAATACGTTAATAAGCTGCGGCAGTTCATCAATACTCAGCCTCCGCAGCATCTCCCCTACGCGGGAGATATACTGGCCCGGATTCTCCAACTTGTGGGTAGCCACCTCGCGGGGCGCCGCCACATTCATAGTGCGGAACTTGAACACCGTGAATGGAACGTTGTCCTTCCCCATACGCTGCTGGACAAAAAGCGGTTTCCCTTTGGTATCCAGCGCACAGATAACGGATACCACCAAAAACAACGGACACAAAACCACCAAGGCCACCAGGGATACCACTATATCAAAAAGGCGTTTTACAAAGGCATACCATCGCTTCTGCTTTTTGACGCTGTCCGAGTAACCGGACAGGGGAACAATTTTTTGCATAATGTTGCCTCCTCTAAGGGGACGTCCTGAGCAATCTATATAGTTAAAAATCAGTAAACAAAATCACAAAAAGCGCCCCATACGCTCTGTTGAAGGCATTATACTATCTCACCCTACAAAAATCAAGTTTCATTTTTGTAACACTCCGGAAGTCTGTAGGTAACGCCATCTTTGCACGGCTGCCTATCCTCTTTTTTGTACAAACTATATTATTATTTGGGGTATTTTACCGGCGGCATCTTCCATTTCGGCCCCTGTTTTTATTGATAATCGGAAAGTATTTCTCGTTTATCCATCAATCCGCTGACAGGGATCGGGTACAGTGGGGCATACTATTGACGAGAAATCCGAGAGGAGAGGATGCCTGTTTGACCCGATTTTGGAAACGTTTTTTTGATATTTTTGCGTCGGCTTTGCTTTTACTGGTATTATCTCCTCTTTTTCTCGTGATTATGCTGGCCATTTCGGCGGATTCATCCGGAGGGGTTATATTTAAGCAAAAACGTGCAGGTTTATACAGCCGGCCGTTCACCTTTTACAAATTTCGTACCATGTACCGCAGCGCCCCGCGGGATGTCGCCACAGCCGAACTCATGGGCGCTGACCGCTATATCACACCGGTGGGCCGCTTTCTCCGTCAGACCAGCCTGGACGAACTGCCCCAGTTGTGGAACGTGCTAAAGGGCGATATGAGTCTGGTGGGTCCCCGCCCGGTCGTTCTGACCGAGCGGCGTCTGCTGGCCCTGCGTGCCCGATGGGGAGCCGACCGGGTTCGGCCGGGCATCACCGGACTGGCCCAGATTCGCGGGCGCGATGAACTTCCTATCCACCGCAAGGCCCTGTACGACCGGTATTACGCTCGCCACCTGACTCTGGGGCTGGATTGGAAGATTCTGGGGGTCACGGTGAAATACGTATTGAAACGCGAGGGGATCCGGGAAGGGAATCCTGCGGTACGGGTAGAGCACCGCCGCCCGGTCCGCGAAAAGCCCACCCGTACCCGCAATCGCTTTTAAAAAGAAAACTCTCCGAAAAAATCGGAGAGTTTTCGGTTTATCCGCGTCCTGTCAACAGGGATAAAGTCTCGGTGCGGGATCGGGCGTCCGCCTTCATACGCCCCCGCAGAGCGGAAGTTTGGGTGCGGGACCCGGCCGCTCGCACGCCCCGCATGGTCATACACAGATGCTCCGCTTCGATGATGACGGCCACCCCCTGCGGATTCAGTTCCTGCTCAAGGAAATCGGCGAGTTGAGCCGTCAGCCGTTCCTGCAACTGCGGGCGCCGGGCAAAGCTATTCACAATGCGGGCGAGCTTGGACAAACCGATGACCCGCCCATCGCGGGGGATATAGGCAATGTGGGCCACCCCGGTGAAAGGCAGCAGATGATGTTCGCACATAGAATAGAGCGGAATATCCCGCACTGTGACCATCTCATCGTGCTGGTTTTCGTTAAAGATTTTCAAATGCCGGCGCGGATCCTCTTCGATTCCCGAGAAAATCTCCTCATACATATCGGCCACACGGCGAGGGGTTTCCAAAAGCCCTTCACGGCCGGGATCCTCCCCGATTGCCTCGAGCAATTCCCGCACCGCCGCTTCAATCCGCTGTTTATCCATTCGACCCACCTCTCTTTCCAGCCAAACGCCTGTTCCTTCATTATAATGAAATGGACAACGGTGTCAAGTCTCCCCAAGTGGCGGAAAAAGGGTGCAGCCCGTTTCCTGGAATTCCCGAATTTTCTCCCAGATGCGGCTTTCGCTGCAGGAAAAGCGCCGGGCCAGACAGGGTATACAGAGAAATCCGGAGGCGGCACCCCGATTGACCAACCGCCTGAATGCGCCGACATCGTATGCGTCGAGAGGACGGCCGCAGTGGGCACAGCGTGCCTCGCTCACGCCTTGGCTCCTTGACTTGGCACCAGCTTCAGCCGCAGCAAGCGGCACTCGTGCGGTTTGACCAGGAGGGGACAATCCGATTCAAACACGCCGAGATCCTTTCCGGCCCAGACATCCCGGACCGCAAAGGCAAATCCCGACATGGGCGGCAGGCCCAAATCCCACCAATTCGTATTAATGAGCTGATCCACATCGGTCATGTTCGCGTATACGAGCGCATACCCACCGTCCGAAAGCTGTTTGGCCCAGGCGAAAGGCGCGCCGCCCCACATACATTTGGTGACCTGGAAAGGCTGGCACTTCGCGTCGGCGTGAATAGCCAGAACCTCTCGGTTCGTCAGCATATCGCGGACGGCGCTGTCCATCGACCTCACGTCGCACCCCACCATCAAAGGGGAACTCATAAAAGCCCACAGGGTAAAATGGGTACGGTATTCCTCCAGCGTACATCCGTTTACGCCGACATACCCCTTGCCGTTCATCCCCACAATCAGCATATCCATATCGTTGAAACAGCCGAGGCCGCCGTAGGGAAGAATATCGCGCTGCTGTTCAAACAGCGATTTCACCGATTCCCAGGAATCCACAATATCCCCGGTGGAACGCCACATATCCGCGCCGGTGGAACGGATCCACTTGGCGGTGTCGTCCACACCCCAACTGCAGGCGCTGAATACGATATCCCGGCCGGTAGCTTTAAGCGCCATGCTCATCCGGTTGTAGAGCAGCCGCCCATCAATCGAATCCGGCTTATAACAATAATCGTATTTCAGGAAATCCACGCCCCAGTCGGCAAAAGTCTGCGCGTCCTGGAACTCATGTCCAAAGCTGCCGGGATAATTTGCGCAGGTTTTGGTCCCCACGCAGGAATACATACCGAATTTAAACCCCAGGCTGTGTATGTAGTCGGACAGGGCTTTCATGCCGTGGGGGAATAGATCCGGATTGGGGACCAGCCGGCCTTCCCCATCCCGGTCCTTGAGGGACCAGCAGTCGTCGATGACGATATACTCGTATCCAGCATCTTGCAAACCGTTTTTTACCATAGCCTCGGCCGATTCCCGAACCAGCGCATCGTTAATAGAGGCGCCGAAAGTGTTCCAGGTGTTCCATCCTTTCAGGGGTTTGGGCAATTCCATATGTTTCCCTCCGTTTTTTGTGTTCGGCGGTGTTCGCCGCTGCCATTCTAGCATAACCTTTTTGCCTTTTCAATCTTTTTTTAGGGCTCTTACTTCAGAGATTTGTCGAGGATCCTGTCACCCATTTTTCGTTCCCGAATACCATGTCAGTAGGGGCCGGAGCCGTGAGAATATTTGCGGCAGCCTGCCGAACAAAAACGCTGGAGGGATGACCATGTCGGGAATTCATGCGCCGGTCCGTTTCTTTCTGGGAGCGAATACGCCGGGGGGCTTCGTGGGATACATAGACGATTTGTACGATGCCAAAGACGGATGGCAGGCTTACATCATTAAAAGCGGTCCCGGCACGGGCAAGTCCTCCCTGATGAAGGCCGTGCTGGAACAATTGACGGAACTGGGGCAGGAGGCAGAAGTCATTTGCTGCTCCTCCGATCCTCAGTCTCTCGACGGGGTGATCTTCCCCGGGCTGAAGATGTGCATTTTGGACGGCACCGCTCCCCATGTCATGGAACCGGCCTACTGGGGCGCCGTGGAACAGATCATACCTCTGGCCGGGTGCATGGATACCGCGCTGCTGCACCGTAAGGCGCCGGCCATCATCGCGGCGACGGACGCCAACAAAGCGATGCATGCCCGCTGCCGAAAATTTCTAGGTGCGGCGGCCTCCCTGATTGGGGACAGCACCCGCATCGCGGCGGAATGCACCGACTCCGCCAAAGCCATCCGTTGTGCGGCCCGCATCGCCGCCCGGGAATTTGGGCCTTTATCCGAGACCCCCGGACGGGAAAAACGGCGGTTTCTCAGCGCCATAACCCCTGACGGACTGATCACATTCCACGAAACGCTGCAAGCCCTGTGTCCCCGCATTTATGCGGTGGAAGACGATTACGGCGCCGCCTCCCGCCTCTTTTTTGCCGAACTGCGCGAGCGCGCACTCGCAGCCGGACTGGATATCGTGACATGCACCTGTCCGCTCGCCCCCTATGACAAAATCGAACACCTGATCGTCCCCTCGCTGGGGATTGGCTTCACCACATCCAATCCGTGGCATAAGGCGGATTTCCCGGTATACCGCCGGATTCATGCCGCGCGTTTTACCGACTCGGAAAAACTACGGCTCAAACGCCAACTGCTCTCCTTCAACCGCCGGGCCGCGCGGGAACTGTTGGGAGAGGCGGTGGCGATCTCCGCCGAAGCAAAAGCCCTGCACGATAAAATGGAACAATTCAACGTCGCGGCCATGGACTGGGAACAAGCGGAGGCCATCACCCAGGAGACTGTCACGCTGTTCACCGCCGCTGCCCTCGGGACCGCGGATTGAGCGTATCAAACCCATGGCTTCTGCCGTCCCCGATATAGATACCGTAAAGAAATGGCTTGAACATGCATGTTCAAGCCATTTTTGCTCTCAAAATGCCCTTCCAGAATACCGTTTCCCGTCAGTCCCTATAAGTCATACAGTGGGCCGTATCCGCATGCCGCCTTTCCTCTAATCGTCGTCCTCGCCAAACGGCATCCGGTTTTCGCCCTCTCCGCCCGCGCGGATCTTGCATTCTTCCCGGCGTTTTCGGTAATCAATAAAATCCTTCACAAGCATCTGAATCATGGCCATGACCGGAACCCCCAGGAAGATTCCCCAGAAACCGAAGAACCCGCCCCCCACTGTGATGGCCAGCAGCACGTAGATCGCTTTAATCCCAACCGAATTGCTGACGATCCGGGGCTGGATGATGTTGCCGTCGATCTGCTGCATGGCGAGAATGTAGATGGCGACGAAGACCGCCCCATAGATGTTGCCGGAGAGCAGCGCCACCAGCACACAGATCACCCCGCCGATGATCGCCCCGAAATAGGGGATCATGTTCATAATGCCAAGCATCATGCCGAGTACAGGCGCATTGGGCAGCCTGGCAATGAGCAAGCCGATGGTCGCCAGCACTCCGACAATGCAGGCGTCGATCGCCTGACTGTAGAAATAGCTGTAGAAAATTTTGGTAATCTTATGCGTGTAGGTGCTGCAAAAGGCGATCCCCCGGGGTTTGATGACGATCCCCGCCACCGCTTTGACCGCCCGGATCAGGGATTCCCGGCCGAGCAGCATATACACCGAAATGATGAACGCCATAAAAATATCCAGCAGGGAGGTGGTGAAGTTGAGAATCCCCTGAAAATAGGAGAAAATGCGGTCGGCCGTCAGCTGGCTGCTGATCCAGGCATAGAGATCCTGGATGCGTTCCTCCAGGTGTAGCCCCTCTAAAAGGCCGCCTTCCTTGGTATATTCGGCCAAAAAAGCCATTACGTTATTATAGTACCCCGGAACTGCCGATACAAAATCCATAATCGCGTGATACAGCGCAGGAAGCGCCAGATACCCGATCAAAGTCAACAGACCAAACAGGAGCAGATAAACAATGACCACCGCCGTCGGGCGCGCCAATTTTTGCATGACCGGCTTCGGAGAACGGAGGAACAGCCCTTCGATCTTGCTGCATGGGCCGTACAGCAAAAAGGCCATGCCGAACCCGATGACAAACGGGCTGAGGATGTCCAGCAGCTTGGAGAAAAATCCACCGATCTCCACGAGGTTGTCAAAGGTCTTGTAAACCGCGATGATCGCCACCGCGAGCAGGAACAGGGAAAGCCACTGAGCAAGACCCTTCAAGCGTTTCATATGCCGCCTCTTTTCCTAGCAGTTTGGGAGCATCCCGTCATACCGACAGTATACCAATTCTCCCCTGTAAATACAAGGAAAGAATTTATGAAGATCCAGGGCCGCCGGATCGGTTACACTGTCGAGCAAGCCGCGCCTGTCGTCGCATTGGCGGAGGCCATGCCCCGAGACGCCATAAAAAGGGGCGGATGCATTCTCTTAGCATCCGCCCCACGAACCCCGTGCGGGCCATAATGTGAGCCGTCTTTCGCATCCTATGAATACGAATCCCCGCCTATCCCCGGTTCATACGGTTAAACCCTTGTGCGGCAGGTCCATCCCAACAAGGGATCATGAATTGAAGGCATCCCGCAATTTGTCAAAAAAGCCGCGTCGTTTTTGATAGTTCTTCTCACCAAGAGACTCCTCGAAGGCACGCAGCAGCTTCTTCTGCTCCGCAGTCAGGTTTTTGGGCACCTCGACCGTTATATGGACCACTTCATCGCCATGGCCCCGGCCGTTGATGAAAGGAAATCCCTTGCCCTTCAACCGGAAGGTCTCGCCGGGCTGGGCCCCTTCCCGGATGGGATAGGAGACGTTGCCGTCCAGGGTGGGGACCTGCACCTCTGCGCCGAGAGCCATCTGGGTAAAGGTCAGAGGCAGTTCGCAATGGATATCGTACCCCTCCCGTTCAAATACAGGATGAGGCCGGACCGCAATCTGAATCTCCAGATCTCCTGCGGGTCCTCCGTTTGTCCCCGCATTGCCCTTGCCCCGGATCGTGATCACCTGCCCGTCCGCAATTCCGGCGGGGATGTTGATCCCCACCGAGGAAAGACGGCGCACCTGCCCGGTGCCGGAACAGGTCTGGCAGGGCCTATCAATGATTTTTCCCTTGCCGCGGCATCGGGAACAAACTGTCTGGGTTTGAATGACCCCAAAGGGGGTACGCTGCTGGCGGCGCTCCTGCCCGGTGCCGTTGCAGGACGGACAGGTCTGCGGTGTGCTGCCTTTGGCAGCGCCGGAACCGCGGCAATCCGGACAGGTATCCACCAGACGGACATCCACTTGCTTTTTGCAGCCCCTGGCCGCCTCCTCAAAGGAAATGACCACCGAGGCCGACGCGTCAGCGCCCCGCCGGGGCGCGTTGGGATTGGCCCGGCGGGAACCGCCGCCGAAGAAGGAGGAAAAAATATCGCCCAGGTCGATGTCCATCCCGTCGAAACCATAGCCCTGATAGCCGCCCGCGCCAAAATTCGGATCCACCCCGGCATGCCCGTATTGGTCGTACCGCGCTTTTTTCTGCGGGTCCGAGAGGACCTCATAGGCCTCATTGACCTCCTTGAAACGCGCCTCCGCTTCCTTATCGCCGGGATTGAGATCCGGATGGTACTTTTTCGCCATCTGCCGGTAGGCTTTTTTAATTTCGTCCTCCGAAGCACCCTTGGCGATACCGAGTACCTCATAATAATCGCGCTTGTTGTCCGCCATGTGTGACCACTCCATCCAAACACAGGCAAAGAGTCAGCCGGTCCGCCGGCTGGCTCTCTGCGCTGTGCAAATCGGGGATTTGAAATCGGTGTTTAATGGACCTCTCCGTTGTAATAACCGTCGCCGCCGTTTTCAGGGGGCGGTGTCGAACCGTCGCCGGCAGGCGCTGCGCCATCCTGAGGCGCCGCGGCCTTGTATACCTTCTCCGAGACCTCATAAAACTTTTTCATCAGGTCTTCCTGCTTCTGCTTGATCTCGTCCAGATTGTCGGACTTATTGGCTTCCTTAAGAGCCTCGATCTTGCTCTGCAGATCGGTCTTGTCGGTGGCATCCACCTTGTCGCCCAGATCGGTCAGGGCCTTTTCACACTGATACACCGCCTGGTCGGCTCCGTTGTGAACCTCGACCGCTTCCCGGCGCTTTTTATCCTCGGCCGCATACTGCTCCGCTTCCTTGACCGCCTTATCCACGTCTTCTTTGGACATATTGGTGTTGGAGGTAATGGTGATGTGTTGTTCCCGCCCGGTTCCGAGATCTTTGGCGCTGACATTCACGATGCCGTTGGCGTCGATGTCGAACGTCACCTCGATCTGCGGAATGCCGCGGGGGGCCGGCGCGATGCCGTCGAGATGGAACACCCCAAGGGTCTTATTGTCCTTGGCGAATTCCCGCTCGCCCTGGAGCACATGGACTTCGACCGACGGCTGATTGTCGGCCGCCGTGGAGAAAATCTGGGATTTTTTGGTGGGAATGGTGGTATTGCGCTCAATCACCTTCGTCATCACGCCGCCCATGGTCTCGACGCCCAACGAGAGGGGGGTAACGTCGAGCAGAAGCAGCCCTTTGACCTCGCCGCCGAGTACGCCCGCCTGCAGCGCAGCGCCCATCGCGACGCATTCGTCCGGATTGATTCCCTTAAAAGGTTCCTTGCCCATAAATTTCTGGATGGCTTCCTGCACGGCGGGAATCCGGGTGGAGCCTCCCACCAGCAAAACCTTATCAATCTGGGAGGCGGATAAACCGCTGTCGGAGAGAGCCTGTTTGACCGGGCCCATGGTGGCATCCACCAGAGAGGAGGTCAATTCGTTGAACTTGGCCCGGGACAGGGTCATATCCAAATGCTTGGGCCCTGTTGCATCGGCGGTGATGAAGGGCAGGCTGATGTTGCTGGACAGGCCGCCGGACAGCTCGATTTTTGCTTTTTCAGCCGCCTCACGCAGCCGCTGCATGGCCATTTTATCGTTCGAAAGATCCACGCCGGTATCCGCCTTGAAGCCCGCGATTATCCAGTCCACAATCTTCTGGTCGAAATCGTCGCCGCCCAGGCGGTTGTTGCCGGCGGTGGCCAGCACTTCCTGCACGCCGTCTCCCATTTCAATGATGGACACGTCGAACGTACCGCCGCCCAGATCGTAAACCATGACCTTCTGGTCTTTTTCTTTGTCGATACCGTAAGCAAGAGCGGCGGCGGTCGGCTCATTGATGATCCGCTTGACTTCCATTCCGGCGATCTTCCCCGCGTCTTTGGTGGCCTGACGCTGGGCGTCGGTGAAATACGCCGGCACCGTGATGACCGCTTCGGTCACCTTGTCGCCCAGGTACGCCTCCGCGTCCTGCTTGAGCTTTTGCAGGATCATGGCGGAGATCTCCTGAGGACTAAAGTCCTTTCCGTCGACTTTCACTTTATAATTGGAGCCCATTTCCCGTTTGATGGACGAAATCGTCCGCTCCGGATTGGAAACAGCCTGCTGTTTCGCCACCCGGCCGACGATGCGCTCGCCGTCTTTTTTGAACGCCACAACTGAGGGAGTGGTGCGGGCGCCCTCCGCATTGGGAATGACGACTGCCTCGCCGCCCTCAATGACCGCCACACAGGAATTGGTGGTACCAAGGTCAATGCCGATGATTTTTGCCATATTTATTACCTCCAGATGTTGTATTCCCCTATATAGCATCGCCGGATAGGCGGCGGATGCACCTTATTTCCAGTATAGTCCGGTACAGACTTCTTCATGCCCGGATTCTACCGGCTAATTGGCCACCTTGACCATGGCGGGACGCAGCACCCGCCCATGATAACGATACCCTTTTTGAAATACCTCCGTGACCGTATCGGGCTCTACGCCGTCGGCGTCCTCCCGCATGACCGCATGATGCATTTCGGGATCAAACGGTTGCTTTTCCGCCGGGATCTCCTCCAGTCCCAGCCCCACCAGTTCCTCATGGAACTGACGGATGACCATATCGACGCCCTGTTTATACGCTTCGCCGTCGGGTGCGGCCGCCGCCCGTTCGAGATTGTCCACCGTCGGGAGCAGGGCTTTGAGGATCTCCCCCCGGCTGAACTGCCCGATCTGTTCCTTCTCCTGCTCGGTGCGGCGCTTGTAATTGGCATATTCCGCCAGCATCCGCTGGTACTGGTCCTTCATATCCTTCAGTTCCTGCTCGGTTTTCTCGAGCCGGCTCTTGAGATCCAGCAGCCGGGCATCCTCTTTTCCAGGTTTTTCCTTTTTTCCCTTTTTCGTCTTCTCCGGTTTATCCGCCGCGGGTTCCGGGGAAACCGGCTGGGCATCCACAGCCTTTTCCTCAGCGGGCTTCGGCTCCTGCTGCGGACACGTTTTGGTTTCATCCATCTCTAACATCCTCCCCACCGTGTCATCCGTCTTTGGTCAGGTCTCCTAAAAGGCGGCTCACCGTCTGTGCGAAATACTCGATTTGAGGGATCGTCGCAGCATAATTCATCCGCAGAGGCCCGATGATCCCGATGGAGCCGTTCGCCGCTCCCCCCTGGGAATACCGGGTGATGATGATACTCGAACCGTTCAGTTCCGACCGTGGGCTTTCATTTCCCAGGACGACCCGCAGTCCGCCCGAATGAGCGGTCAGCATACTGGCAAGCAGATCCCGCTGAGACAAAAACGAGAGCAGGGATCGCGCCCGTTCCAGTTCATAGTCGGGATGTTGAAGCAGATTCAACTGCCCGGACAAAAGCACCTCCGCCTCCGCCGAATCCTGCACCAGTTCGACAAACGCCGTCAGCGCCGGGGCACAGGCGAGCCCATATTCTCCCAGCGCAACCAACAGGCTTTGTACCTGAGGCAGGCCCACCGCCGCCAGAGGCTGATCTAAAAACTCGGCATTCAGCGTTTTGGCCAGCCGGTCGAGCAACGGGGCACCTACCTCGCCGTCAAACCGGCACAAGCGGCTGCGCAACACCCCCGAACTGGTCATCAGAAGCAAGGCCGCGCTCCGGTTCCCGGAGCGCATTACCTCAATCCGGCGGATGGTGGACCCCTGCTGATCGGGGGTGGTGGTGACAGCCGCACATCCCGTCGCTGCGGCGAGCGCCTGTGAAGCGGCCTCAATCAGGCGCTCCGGATCGCCCGCAGCGCCGGCGAGCATATCCTCGATCTCCCGGCGGCGTTTTTCCGGCAACGGCTGCCGCCGCATGAGAGAATCAATATAGAGGCGAAACGCCTTCGGTGTGGGTATTCTTCCCGCGGAAGTGTGGGGCTGCTCAAGATAGCCGTCCGCCGCCAAATCGGCCATATCGTTGCGGACAGTGGCCGAAGATACCGCATGGTCCAGCATTTCCACGACCGTTTTAGAGCCAACCGGTTCGCCGGTCTGAATATACGCATCCACGATGGCGGCCAGGATTTTCTGTTTGCGTTCCCCCAGCTCCATAACCATCTTCCTTTCTACCATTCCGGCCGCAGGGCCGAACAAAGGGCGGGCTTCAGTGTCAAAGTTTAGCACTCTTGCATGTCGAGTGCTAACATCTATACTCTACCATTCCCCAGCGCTTCTGTCAATATTCAAATTGTGAATCTTTTGTTAAAACCCGTGTTCTTTAACGCCGTTGCTTTTCGGTGAGGACTGTACAAACTGCACATGGAGCGACCGGTACATTTTGTCATTGGAAATAGAATGCATGGACCGGCCCGCCAAAGTTCGGCACTTTTACTTGTTGATAAACCGAAGCCGGTCGTATATAATGAAAGAGTCGGAACCATAACCATGGATTTCCCAAGCTGGATTTCCTTTTGAAAGGAGTTCGAAAATCATGGCCGATCTGCAGATTCATAACTTCGACTTCAACAAACTGATGGAGTTTGCGTCTACCGCCAAGGGGGATGTCTATTTGAAGACCCGTGACGGTGACGTTCTCAATCTCAAAAGCCGCCTGACGCAGCTTCTGGCTTTGTCCAGCGCCATCGACTGGGGCAATATCGGAGAAGCCACGGTCACCTGCAAAAACCCGGAAGATGAAACCCGCCTGTTCCGCCTGAATCTCTATGGCGAAGACCGTTCTGAAAAGAAGGACTGACGGCTCCGATCCCTTCGTCGTGCTTTG
The DNA here is from genome assembly GCA_902492045.1 of uncultured Oscillospiraceae bacterium. Lineage (GTDB taxonomy): Bacteria > Bacillota > Clostridia > Oscillospirales > Acutalibacteraceae > UMGS1623. Next base: position 19,673 of record CABUKB010000015.1, read on the forward strand.
AGACCTCCCGGAGGTTCGGGTGAACCTCCGGGAGGTTTTGGTTTCTGCCGTTTAATGGCTATCCCGCACAAAACCGGCATGTGCCGTTGAGACGGACATGCCGGTTTGTTATTGCTCAATGCTCGACACTGTTTATTCTGCCGGAAAAGCCGCGTGATATTGTACTCCCGCGTACACGACTTCGTTACGGGCCGCAAGAAGCTCCGGCACGGTGACGATTGTGTAGCCTTCGGCAATCAGGCGGTCCATCATCTGGACAGCGGCGTTCAGCGTGGTCTCATAGACGTCGTGCATCAGCACAATCGCGCCATCCCGGATCCCGTAAGCCCCGCTTTGGAAAGCAGTTTCCAGCACCTTTTCCGTGTTGCGGCTCTGCCAGTCCCGCGTATCCACCGACCAGTTAATCAGAGCCAGGTGCTGATCCCGGAGTATGCCTTTGACCGCCTCGTTGACATTCCCACCCGGACATCGGAGCAGATACGGACGCACTCCACTGGCGCTTTCCACAATGTCCGCGCAGTCGTTGATCTGCTGGAGCACCTCGCTTTCCGAGAGTTTGGTCAGGTTTTTGTGATTCATGGTATGGTTGCCGATGACGTGTCCCTCCTCGACCATGCGTTTGAGCACGTCGGGATAGTGCTGCGCATTCTGCCCCACCACAAAAAACGTCGCGTGAAGGCCGCGGGCTTTCAGTTCATCGAGCAGCCGGTCCGTATATTTCCCGGGGCCGTCGTCAAACGTCAAAGCGACCAGTTTGGTTTCGGCTGTATACGCGGGTTTATAGAATTGCAGCTCCACCTCTCCGGAATCGGTGACGAAAGCCGTGGGGACGTTTTGGATAACGCCGGATGACACCAGTTGCTGTTCCAGCTGCGCGATCTTATCCTGCGCTTCCTTGAGCTGGCCCTCCAGTGCTTCCTTTTCGGATTCCAGCGCCTCTTCCCGCCCTGTCAGCGACGCCAGTTCTTCCCTGAGCGATTCCATCTGCTTTTCCAAGGAGGCGGTTTGTTCGGTCAATTCCCGGTTCTCCTCCGACAGACGGTCCACCTGTGCGCCCCGCTTGTGCGCTTGATAGACCGAGACACCGCCCCCTGCCAGAGAGAGGACCAGCAGCACCGATACGCTCACGAGACCAGCGAGCAGGCGCCGGCTTATCGTTTTGTTGTCCATCATGCTTCGCACCTGCTTTCCTATCCGTTGAGTTCATTCTAGCATACCCATCCGGAAAAGCAAGTCCCATTTCGGTCTGGTAACGATATTGTAATTATTGAGGTTCTATGATATAGTATAAGAGACTTTGGTCAGAATTTGCGAAACGGAGGTATCGGTACTTGAGTACAAAAACGGTCCTGTGCGCGGACAGCACGTGCGACCTAGGGGACGAACTGCGCGAAAAGTATCATGTACACTATTATCCCTTTCATGTCATTCTCGACGGCAAAACCTATTCGGACGGGGTAGACTTGGTTCCGGATGAAATCTATCGCGTATACCGCGAAAAACATATCCTGCCAAAAACCGCCGCCATCAACACGGCCGAATATATGGATTTTTTCAAACAGTTCACCGACCAGGGATACGAAGTGGTTTATCTCACGCTTGGTTCCGGCCTGTCGGCCACTTTCAATAACTGCCGTCTGGCCGCCGAGGAAATGCCGGGCGTCTACGCGGTGGACAGCCGCAGCCTCTCAACCGGTTCCGGGCTTGCCGTTCTCGAGGCAGCCGACCGCATTGCCGCCGGCATGCCGGCGGCGCAGGTCGCCCGCGAGGTACAGGAACTCACGGCGCGCTGTCACGCCAGCTTTGTCCTCGATAACCTGGAATTTTTGTATAAAGGCGGGCGCTGTTCGGCCCTGGCAATGCTGGGGGCTAATCTGTTGCAGCTCAAGCCCTGTATTGAGGTCAATCCCGCCGACGGCTCGATGGACGTGGGGAAGAAGTACCGTGGCTCTCTCGACAAAGCCCTGACCCAGTATGTACGGGATAAACTGGAAGGGCGAACGGATCTGAAGACCGACCGGGTTTTCATCACCCATTCCGGCATCTCCCAGGAACGCCTCGACATGGTGTACGGCCTTGTCAAGAAATACGCGAATTTCAAGGAGATCTTCATCACCCGTGCCGGCTGTACCATCTCTTCTCATTGCGGCCCCAATACCCTCGGCGTACTGTTCATGACCAACGACTGAAAAACCCCCGCCGGAAACAGGCTTCCGGCGGGGGTTTTTTCAGCGCACCGGCTGATAATCCATTTCCGCATCCTCATCGGTGGCTTCCAGTTTGAAAATCACCGGCCGAAGGCCGTCGTTGCAGCTGCATATGGCCACCCCCGGCGTCCGGATCCAGTCTCCGTAGTAAAAAACGCCGTCACCGGCTCCGTGGGCCAGAGCAAAAACGTATTGGTACACCGCCTTCCACGCCTCGTCACAGAACCCGTCCGGCTTTGCGTAATCCGCATAGAAGGTCTGCCCTTCCAGGTGCATGGGGCAGGCGGTCAGCCCGGGCGTACCGTATTGTTCGGCAAGTTCCTTGTCAAGGGTGGTTTTCAGCACGGTAATCTTGACTTTTTTCATAAACTGACCTCCCGTTGTATGTTGTTATCCCCGATACAATCTCCATCCAAAACCGTCCCGCGCCGTCACCAACCGGGCCTGCCATTTTCCAGGTGCCGGCCGGTTTCGGCACGAAAGAGCTTCCCGGACGAATTGGCCGGATCCCATCAACCGTTTTCGCACCGCCTGGGCTGAAGGCTTCCCTTTACGATGAAAGCCAGGGCTGTTCCCCTTCATGCCGCTTGGGACGGTCCATTAAAAGGCGGATCGCGTCCGCCGGAGGCTGCCCTTCATAGCAAACCCGGTAGCACTGCTCGGTGATCGGCATGCAGACGCTTTCCCGCCGCGCCAGCTTCCAGGCCGCGCCCGCGGCCAGATACCCTTCCACCGTGCCCACCCGCCGCACAGCCTCGGTCGGATCCATCCCCTGGCCGATCAGGATACCAGCCCGCCGGTTGCGGGAATGCATGCTCCCGCATGTCACGATCAGATCGCCCATCCCCGACAGCCCCGCAAAGGTCTCGGCGTTTGCCCCCATGGCGGTGCCCAGCCTCGCCATCTCGGCAAGGCCCCTTGTCATCAGGGCCGCTTTGGTGTTGTCCCCCATATCCAGGCCGTCGCAGATGCCCGCGGCCAGGGCAATGACGTTTTTGAGCGCCCCGCCCAGTTCTACCCCCGCCACGTCCTGGCTGAGATAGATGCGAAAAGTGGGATTCATCAGCAGATCCTGTACGATTTCCGCCGCTTCCGGGTCGGCGGAGGCGCTGACCACTGAAGTCGGCACGCCCCGGCCCACCTCCTCCGCATGGGAAGGACCGGACAGGACCGCCACCCGAATGCCGGGGAGTTCTTCCGCAATCCGCTCGCTAAACCGGCGAAGGGTGGTTTCCTCCAGCCCCTTACCGGCATTGGCCACAACCGTATGCGGGCGGAGATAAGGCTGCAGCCGGGCAGCCGTCTGCCCTACCGCGAATGAGGGGACGGTCAGCATGACCAGATCCGCATCCGCCGTGCAGGCCAGATCGGTGGTCAATTCGATCTCAGGAGGCACCGGAATACCCGGCAGCAGTTTTTTCTGTTCCCCGTGCCGCCGGATCCCCTCGATTTCCTCTTCAAAAGGGGACCACAGAGCCACATCCCGGCCGAACCGGGAGGCCATAACCGCCAGGGCGGTACCCCAGCCTCCCGCCCCGCAGATCGCAATTCGCGCCATTCTTTCTCCCCCGTTCAGGCAATCGGTAAATCGTCCGTCTGCTGAAGCTCCAGCAAACCGCCGGGTTTCTCAGGACTTTTTCCCCAGCCGGCTCTCCGTCCCGTTCATGATACGCCGGATATTCGGTATATGTTTGGCAATCAAAATTGCCGCGATCAGCAAAGACATAGCGGTGCAAAACCACACCGTCCCGGCCGCCTTCTGATCGACAAACATTCGGAAAAGAAAGGTAAAAACCGGCAGCAGGGCCGCCGCGATTACCGAACCCAGGGAGACCATTCTCCAGATCAGAACCACCAGTATAAAGAATCCGAGGCAAATCAGGGCTACCCGCCAGTCCAGGATCAGCATCATCCCCAGGGTGGTCAGCACCCCCTTGCCTCCCCGGAATCGAAAATACAGGGGATACAAATGGCCGATAATGCAGAAGAGCCCGGCTAAATACTGACCGACCAATACCAAACCGTCCAGTTCCTGTGTTCCCGTAACCGGGGCGGCGGCAAGTTGGAGGTTGCCCAGCAGCCATCCCCCCGCCAATACCGACAAAAAGCTTTTGAGCAGATCACCGGCTGTGGTCAGCAGGGCAGGCAGTTTGCCTTGGGACCGCAGCACGTTGGTGGCTCCCGCATTGCCGCTTCCGTATTTCCGGATATCCTCTTTGGCAAAGAGCTTGGTCACGATGATCGCGGAATTGACACTGCCGAGCAAGTAAGCAATCGCCATGGTGAGCAGCAAGGCAAGCCAGCTGTTTTTCAGGAATTCCAGAAACATGGGATTTCCTCCTTTAAACCGGGATGATCGGGCACAGGGCCGCTTAAAAACCGGCGGATAGAGCCGGATTACCTGGAGGCCCCGTTCTTTTCCCCCCGTTCCCGCACGACAAAGCGAACCGGGGTGCCCTCAAGACCGAAGGTCTGGCGGAGCTGGTTTTCGAGATATCGCTGGTAGGAATAGTGAAACAGATCCGCGCGGTTGACAAAACAGACAAAAGTAGGCGGCCGGGTGGAAGGCTGGGTCATATAGTAAATTTTTAACCGCCGGCCTTTATCGGTGGGGGGCTGTACCCGGGCAGTGGCATCCGCGAGAAGATCATTGAGCATACCGGTGGAAATCCGCATACTGTTTTGCTCGTTGACATACCGGATCACCTCAAACAGGCGGTCCAGCCGTTGTCCGGTCTTGGCCGAGAGAAAAACGATGGGCGCGTAAGTCATGAAACTCAATTCCTCCCGGAGCCTTTTGCGCATCCGGTCCATGGTTTTATCGTCCTTCTCCACCGCGTCCCATTTATTGACCGCAACGATACAGGCTTTTCCCGCCTCCAGCGCAAGACCGGCGACCTTGCTGTCCTGCTCGGTAAACCCCTCGACCCCGTCGATGAGGATCACACACACGTCTGCCCGCTCCACCGCCATTCGGGCGCGCAGGACGCTGTATTTTTCAATGGCGTCATCCACTCGGCTGCGCCGGCGCAAACCGGCGGTGTCGATAAAAATAAAGCGTCCGTGCCGGTTGCGGACCTCGGTATCAATCGCATCCCGCGTGGTTCCGGCGATGTCGGAGACAATGCTCCTCTCCTCCCCCGACACGGCATTGACCAGGGAGGATTTCCCGGCGTTAGGCTTGCCGATGACCGCCACTTTAACCGCGTCGTCCGGTTCCTCCTCCTCCGATTCGGGGGGCAGCCGTTGGAATACCGCGTCGAGCAGATCCCCGGTACCGGTGCCATGTATCGAAGAAACCGCCACCGGATCCCCCAGTCCGAGATTGTAAAACTCGTAAAACTCGGGCGGCAGGCCGCCGATGCGGTCGCATTTGTTGACGCAAAGCACCACCGGCTTTCCGCACTTTTGCAGCATGGCCGCCACGTCGGCATCGTTGGCGGTGACCCCTGCCTGCAAATCAGCGACCAGAATTATGACATCTGCCTGTTCTATGGCGAGTTCGGCCTGGTACCGCATCTGCCGGAGAAGCTGATCTTCCGTCTGCGGCTCGATACCGCCGGTATCCGCCAAAAGGAGAGTGCGGCCCCGCCATTCACAGGGCGCAAAAACCCGGTCTCTCGTCACACCAGGCGTATCTTTGACGATGGATAACCGTTGACCGATGAGTTTATTAAACAATGTGGATTTTCCCACGTTGGGGCGGCCGACGACCGCAACCACGGGTTTTGCCATGTGCGTCCCTCCTTTGCCATAGCCAGTCTGTCCGGATTCTCCGGTTTCATTCAGCGCAGCAGTTCCTCCAGCAGCGCGGCTCCGTCCACAGGCACCGCCCGCAGCTCCACCCCGAGTTCCCGTTCCACGTCACCGGGCAGCACATCGTCTAAAAACCGGTCTCCCTCATGCCGCAGCATGGTATCGGGGATTAGAAGGACGGAAGATGACCGGCCCCGAAGCTGGTTGATTAAATCGCCGCCGGTGATCAGCCCCGCCACCGTAATCGTTTCTCCAAAAAACTCGTTGCGGATTTCCACGACATCCACATGCAGATTATCCCACTTTTTCCCGGCCTCGTCAATAAGCATCCGCATCAGCGGGGCCGCTGCCGTTCCCGTGGCAATCGTCATGGGCGTTCCTGCCGGCGCCGACCGGCAGGCTGCCACCGCCCGGCGGAACTCCTCGATCAGCAGCGCGACCATACCCACGCCGTTTTCAAGCTGAGTCATTTCGCCATAAAAGCTGGCGTCGGGGATCGGGCGTCCGGCCTTGATGTAGAATTCGTCCGCCGGATAAAACACCCGGTTCCCGCGCTCCTTCAGCATCCGGCCGCCGAAACCCTCGACCGCGTCAATGACGGCTGCGGCCTCCTCCCTGGTAAAAAGGCGCAGGGGTTCGAGCCCATCCCGATATTTGGTCAATCCCACCGGCACAGCCGCCACGCTCTCCACCGCGTTTCCCAAAGCCGCGAGATCACGCATGCTTCGCAGCAATTCGTCTTGGTCGTTCATCCCCGGACAGAGAACGAGCTGGCATTCTAACCGGATACCGGCATCCGCGAAGCGGCGAAGCAGGGAGAGGCTTTCTCCGGCGAAACGGTTATGCATCATCCGGCAGCGCAGCTCCGGGTTGGTGGTGTGAACCGACACATGCAAGGGACTGATATGCATCTCGATAATGCGGGAGACCTCGTGTTCGGTAAGATTCGTCAAGGTGATATAGTTACCGAACAGAAAGGATAACCGGCTGTCGTCGTCTTTAAAATAAAGGCTGTCCCGCATACCGGGGGGCATCTGGTCAATGAAACAAAACACGCATTTGTTGCGGCATCTGTGCTGTTCATCCATCAGGTAGGTATCAAAGACCAGGCCGGTTTCCCCGTCGGCATCCCGATGTAACCGGATCACCCGTTTTCCCGAAGGCGTTTCCAACACGGCGGATAGATTCGGCTCGTCGAGATAAAACCGGTAATCCAGCACATCGGCGATTTCATGCCCATTGAGCGTCAGCAGCCGGTCTCCCGGCCGGACCAATTTGCGGGCCGCCGGACTTCCCGGCTGCACCCCTCGGATCGTCACCGCCATCCGGCGCCCTCCCTTCTTTACGACAAAAATAGAAGGCGCAACCTCTTTGCAGGTTACACCCTCCGTTTGGCACAATAGGAACCCGACACCCGAATTGGAGAACCTTTCACGGGCATCAGGCCTCTTTTTTTACGATCTGTCTGCCGTTGTAATAGCCGCAATTGCCGCAAAGACGATGCGCACGCTTGTATTCGCCGCAATTCGGGCATTTTACCAGCGCCGGAGCCTCGATTTTCCAGACATTGTTCCGTCTTTTATCCCGGCGCGCCTTGGAATGTTTTCTTTTGGGTACTATCGCCACCGTCAGCACCTCCTTCAACCTACTTGAAGCCTACTCCATCACGAGTGATTCCATTGTCCCAGCGCCTCGAGACGGGGATCGGCAGTCCGAGGAGTGCATCCGCACAGACCCTCGTTCAGATCTTTGCCGCAGTGGGGACACAACCCCCGGCAATCTTCACGGCAAAGAACTTTTGACGGCAGATTGAGAATCAGATCCGCTTCCACCAAACTGTCGAGAAAAAGCCGATAATTGTCCACCAGCACGAATTCGCCGTTGTCCTCGTTATTCAGAGAGGTCACCAGAATATGCTCGACCGGCACGAGCCGTTCGCAGCGGATGTTCCGCAGGCATCGGTCGCACGCTCCTTCAAACAGATAGCGGGCCCTTGCCTGCAGCCGTACAACGTCGGCGGATACCCGAACCTCCCCTTCCACCAGAACAGGATGCGAGAATGGATGGGAGTCCCCGATTGTCAGCGCGGAAAAATCCAGTTCACAATGCAGGGGCAGGGATTCCTTTTCCCCCATAAACAGGGGTTTAAGTTGCAAAAGCATAATCCACCTCAAGTGTCACGCAGAATATTATACCGATAGATACCGGGTTTGTCAACCACTTTTTCAGACGATTGTCGCCGCCTCACTCAGCCCCGATCTTGAGCGAAGGACGGAGACAGCCGCGCCGTCTCCGTCCTTCCGCCTGTACGCATTATCGTCAGATTTCCACCGCGAACTCCGCAATTCGGGCGGGAATGTCGGCCTTATCCGCAGAGACCGAAAGCACAAGGTTGGTTTCGGTTTTGTCCGATAGTTCTTTGAGCTTTTCAATAAACGAAGCGAGCTTTTCCGGATCGTTTCCGCCGATTTTCAGGGTGGAGTCCACCAAAATGTCGGTGATGTCGTAATTGCCTGCGCACATGCCGGCGATAAAGCCGTAAAAACTGTCGAATCCCTTGATGCCATATTCATCGGCAACAGCCAGACGCGCTTTGTGACTGATATCATAGGTCAGCGTGCTGTCTTTTTCGATGAACACCACATTGCCCTTGGATTCCGCGGTAGCCGCGTTGCACATGTCGATCAGCCGTTTGGTCTTGCCGGACCCTTTCTTTCCGAGGATAAGCGTGATCATTTTGTTTTCCTCCTACCTATATGATAACCGCAAATGAGCGGTTTCTGCCGAACCAACGGCGCTCACCGGCCCAGACGTTTTTCCAAAGCAGCGCGCTCGTTCTCATAACCGGGTTTCCCGAGCAGGGCAAACATATTCTTTTTATAGCTCTCCACGCCCGGCTGATCGAAAGGATTGACCCCCAGCATATACCCCGAGATGGCGCAGGCCTTCTCAAAGAAATAGATCAGGTAGCCGAGTTCTTCCTCGCATACAGCGGGAACATGAAGCACAAGGCTGGGCGTTCCGCCGTCGCTGTGGGCGAGGACGGTGCCTTCAAACGCCTTGCGGTTGATATCCGCCATGGCGCGGCCGGTCAGAAAATTGAGTCCATCCACATTCTCGGGATCATGGCCGATAGTCAATTCCTTCTGCGCCTTATCCAATAGAACCACCGTTTCAAACAGCAGGCGGCTTCCATCCTGTACGAACTGGCCGAGAGAATGCAGGTCGGTGGAGAACACCGCAGAGGCCGGAAACAGCCCCTTGCCGTCCTTTCCTTCGCTTTCGCCATAGAGCTGTTTCCACCACTCGCCCATCATGGCATAACCGGGCTCATAGCTGACCATCATTTCCACCGCGCGGCCTTTGCGGTACAGAATATGACGGGCCGCCGCGTACTTGTAGCAGTCGTTGTTTTCGATGTCCGGGTCGGCAAGCTCTTCTCTGGCCCTGGCCGCCCCTGTCATCAAGGCTCCGATATCACAGCCGGCGACGGCAATCGGCAGCAGGCCCACCGCCGTCAGGACGGAAAATCGTCCTCCCACATCGTCGGGCACGACAAAGGTCTCATACCCTTCCCGGTCGGCCAGTCCCTTGAGGGTCCCTTTTTCCCGGTCGGTGGTGACATAGATCCTTTTCTTCGCTTCCTCCGGGCCGACGGTTTTTTCCAGATACTCCCGGAACACCCGGAAGGCGATGGCCGGTTCGGTGGTGGTGCCGGATTTGGAGATGACGTTGATGGACACCCGCCGTCCTTCGCACAGCGCCAGCAGGTCGTTCAAAGCGGTTGAACTGATGCTGTTGCCCGCGAAATACACGTCGGGGGTATCCTTTTTCAACGCATTGTAATAAGGGGATTTGAGAAACTCAATAGCCGCCCTGGCGCCCAGATAGGAGCCGCCGATTCCGATGGCGATGAAAATATCGGTATCCTGTCGGATCCGGGCGGCGGCGGCCTCGATGCGCGCAAATTCTTCCCTGTCATAACGAACGGGCAAATCCATCCAGCCCAAAAAATCATTTCCCTGGCCTTTGCCGCTGGTCAGCAGCTCATGGGCCGCCGTCACCTGGGGCTGAATCGCCTCCCACTCGTGGTTGCGGACGAAACCGTCCAGGTAGCGGGTTTCCAATCTAGTCGACATGCGCTGTTTTCCCTCCGCTTTCTTCCCATTCGATGATTTTATTGTACAATACAAAGGCGCCGATTGCAACCGTCCGTTTGTAAATTCTTTTTGACGGGCTGGCGGTCTTCTCTTTGTTATCTTCCCACCCCCGGCGCCGCTTATGCCCAAAATCATAGGGGAGAAAAACCGCCCTTTAACGACGTGGGCATCCCCAGATCCGCCTTTGCATCCGGAGACCGTATGTCGCTTGATTGCGGCCATGGCCGCTTGGTTTTCCAAAAACAAAACCGGGAGAATCTCCCGGTTTTGTCCGTCAAGACAGAGCCGCCAGGCTCTGATCAAGCAGGTTCAATTTGTCCTGAAGCCGGGCGGCGTTTTCCCGCGCCCCGGCCACGACCGCCTCCGGCGCCTTTTCGGTAAACGCCTGATTCGACAGGCGGGCCAAAACACCGTCGAGCTGTTTTTTCACGTTGTCCCGTTCTTTTTGGAGGCGGGCTCGTTCGGCTTCTTTATCGGTAAGCTCGTCCATGGGAATTTTGATGGTGGCGTCGGGGGTGACGATGCTCACCGCGCCGGGCAGATCAAAGCTTTCCCCCACCTGGACCGTGGACGCGGACGCCAGCCGCTGCATAAAGGGCGCACCGCCGGTAAAGGTGTCGGCAAACGCCGTCTCCACATAGACCTGTGCCTTCCGGGAGGGCGGAACGTTCATCTCCGCCCGGCGGTTGCGGATGGCCCGGATCGCCTCCATCAGCCTCTCCATCTCCTTCTCTTCCTCCGGGAAGGACAGGGCCGGATCGTACACGGGCCAGGATGAAATCATCAGGGCTTCCCCCTCGTGGGGCAGGGCCTGCCAGATTTCTTCGGTGATAAACGGCATAAAAGGATGGAGCAGCTTGAGAAGCCCCTGCATGATATACAGCAGCACCCGGCGGGCATTCGCCGCGGCCGCCTCGTCCCCGCCGGTCAGGCGGGACTTGCTCAATTCAATGGTCCAATCGCAGTAGTGATCCCAGATGAAATCGTACAGCTTCTGCACCGCCAGGCCCAGCTCAAATTTTTCAAGATTCTCGGTCACGGCGCTCACCAGGGCGTTATAGCGGGAGAGGATCCATTTTTCCTCCAGCGTGAGGGTATCGGGAAGCCCAAACGCCGTTTCGTGCCCTTCCAAATTCATCAACAGGAACCGGGCCGCGTTCCACAGCTTGTTGGCAAAGTTTCGGGAAGCCTCCACCTTTTCGGCCGTGAAACGCATGTCGTTGCCCGGACTGTTGCCGGTGGACAGGCTGAAACGAAGCGCATCGGCCCCGTACTGCTCTATGATCTCCAGAGGATCAATGCCGTTTCCCAGGGACTTGGACATCTTCCGGCCCTGAGCGTCCCGCACCAGCCCGTGGATGAAGACGGTGCGGAAGGGGACCTTCCCCATATGCTCGAGCCCAGAGAACATCATCCGCACCACCCAGAAAAGGATGATATCATACCCGGTGACCAAGGTGTCGGTGGGATAGAAGTAGCCGAGTTCCGGCGTTTTCTCCGGCCATCCCAGGGTGGAGAACGGCCAAAGGGCGGAGGAAAACCAGGTATCCAGCGTATCCTCGTCCTGCCGCAGCTTGGCGCTCCCGCATTTCGGACAGACCGAAGGTTCCTCCCGGCCGACCACGATCTCCCCGCAGTCGTCGCAATACCACACCGGAATCCGGTGCCCCCACCAGAGCTGACGGGAAATGCACCAGTCCCGGATATTCTCGAGCCAATGGAAATACACCTTCTCGAACCGCTCGGGCACGAAGCGGGTCTCGCCGTTTTTCACCGCCTCGATGGCGGGTCCGGCCAGCTCCTTCATTTTGACGAACCACTGCATGGAAACCCGCGGCTCGATCACGGTATGGCAGCGATAGCACGAGCCGACGTTGTGCTTGATAGGCTCGGTTTTGACAAGGTATCCCTGCTCTTCCAAATCCCGGACAATGGCTTTGCGGCAGTCCAGAATGGTCATCCCCCGGTATTTTCCCGCGCATTCGTTCATATGACCGTCCTCGGTGGTGACGGTAATCACCTCGAGGTGATGGCGTAGGCCGACCTCAAAATCATTGGGGTCATGGGCCGGGGTAATCTTCACCACGCCGGTGCCGAAATCCATTTCCACATAGGGGTCGGCCACCACCGGTATCAGGCGGTTTACAAGGGGAAGTATCACCTGTCTGCCCACCAAATGGCGATACCGTTCATCATCGGGATGAACCGCCACCGCCGTGTCACCCAGCATGGTTTCCGGCCTGGTGGTCGCCAGTTCCAGATACTCGCCGGCCGGCCGGCCCTCTTCGTCGGCAATGGGATAGCGCAGATGCCAAAAAAAGGCGTCCTTCTCCTCGAATTCCACCTCGGCATCCGAAATCGAGGTCCGGCAGTGGGGGCACCAGTTGACAATCCTCTCCCCCCGGTAAATAAGGCCCTTTTCATACAGGCGGACGAACACCTCCCGCACGGCCTTTGAACAGCCCTCATCCATCGTGAAGCGTTCCCGTTCCCAGTCGCAGGAGGAGCCGAGCTTTTTGAGCTGTTCCACGATTCGACCGCCGTATTGCTCCTTCCAGGCCCAGGCGCGCTCCAAGAAGCCTTTCCGCCCCAGTTTCTCTTTCGTCAAGCCCTCTTTTGCCATGGCCGCGACGATCTTGGCCTCGGTGGCAATGGACGCATGGTCGGTCCCGGGCAGCCATAAAGTCTCATACCCCTGCATTCGCCGCCAGCGGATCAATATATCCTGAAATGTCTCGTCCAGAGCATGCCCCATATGAAGCTGACCCGTGATATTGGGGGGCGGTATCACAATGGTATAGGGCTTTTTCTCCGGATCAACCTGCGCGTGAAAATAACCGCCTTTCATCCAGAAGGCGTAAATTCGATCTTCCACCTCGCCCGGATCGTAAGTTTTCGCCAGTTCTTTCCTGTCCGCCATAACGGCTTCCCTCCCACATGCCCGCTGCCGGGCGGTTTTCCGATCCTAGGAATATCGTGCATATTGTATCACAAGGAAAGTATGGCGGCAAGTCCTTTCGCCGTTTTCGTCCCCGTCGTTTAACCGACCAAGGAGCCACACACGCAAATAGCGCCCTCGCGCGGCGGATCGCCGCGTAAAGGCGCTGTCTGTTAAAGCGAATGGACTATGGACTCCGCTATACGGTCTCTTTGGCAATGAAGGCGATCCCGGTGCAGCCGGGCCCTGCATGGGTCCCCACCACCGGGCCGATGCTGCTGCAATAAAGCGGCACACCCTCCAGCAAATCCCCTGCAGCGGCGGCCAATTCCTGCATCAGGCCGGGGGCGTCGGAATGGCCGAGGCAGAACCGGCGCTCCGGATCCGCTTCCTGCCGCGCCCGCTCGAGGATAGCGGCATAGCCCGCTTTCAGTCCCCGTACCTTCTGGATGCACGCCACCTTGCCGTCCTCGATGCTGATAATCGGTTTTACTCCCAAAAGGGTGCCGACCATAGCGCCGGCAGAGGAAAGCCGCCCGCCCATCCGCAGGTATTTGAGGTCATCCACCACCGCGTAAAGGCGGATACGGCTGGACAGCGCCTCCATTGCCTGCGCGATGGAACCGGCATCCGCCCCGGCATCCCTCATCGCCGCGGCTTCCTGTACCATCAGCGCCAGCCCGAACGTCACCTGCCGGGTGTCCACCACCCGCACCCGCCCCTCCGGAAACTGGGCGGCGGCCGCCAAAGCGTTCCCATAGGTGCCGCTGAGTTCCTTGGACAAAGGCAGAACCACCACGTCGTCCCCTGCCTCTATGTGGGGACGAATCCGCTCTTCAAATTCCAAAGGGGTGATCTGTGCGGTCTTGGGCAGTTCGGCCGCTTGCGACAACATGCCGTAGAATTGCGTTGCGGTCATGTTTTCCCCCTCGATATAGGCGTTCTCACCAAAAAATACACGGATACCGATAACCTCCACCCGCAGGCGCTGGCGTTCGGCCGCGTCGAGATCGCTGGCACCGTCGGTGATAATCACCACAGACATAATGCCCCTCCTTCGCTAATTACTTTGATTGTCAAATTATTTGAGCAGGGGTAAGTATAACACGTGCGGGCCCGATTGTCAAATCGGCAACGAAATTTTCCATATCCCTCTCTCCTATGCGGTGGGATTCAGAGCCTTTCTTCCATCCTCATAAATTCTGCGAGAAAAATTTGCTTTCCATTCACAACTGATCCGCCATCATCTGTTAAAATGAAAGAAATCCATCGAATTTGGCTGTAATTCCGGCAAGGAGGCCGCAGATATGGACCATTTTGTTGAATTTCAAGACGTGTGCAAATACTATCAGATGGGCAGCCATCGGATCGTTGCCGCCGATAAAGTGAGTTTCCAAATCGCCAAAGGTGAATTCACCATCATTGTCGGCCCCAGTGGCGCCGGTAAAACCACCGTTTTGAACATGCTCGGCGGCATGGACACCTGTGACGAAGGGGTCATCCGCCTCGACGGAAAGGAAATCAGCCGCTACAACCGCAAACAGCTGACCGAGTACCGCCGCTACGACGTGGGCTTTGTCTTCCAGTTTTACAACCTGGTACAGAATCTGACCGCCCTTGAAAACGTGGAACTGGCCTCCGAAATCTGCCGGGAACATCTGGACGCCCGCGAGACGCTGCGGGAAGTGGGGCTGGAAGACCGGATGGGGAATTTCCCCGCGCAGCTTTCGGGCGGGGAACAGCAACGGGTGGCAATCGCGCGGGCTCTGGCCAAAAACCCCAAAATTCTTCTGTGTGACGAACCTACCGGCGCCCTGGATTACAAAACCGGCAAGAGCGTTTTAAAACTGTTGCAAGACACCTGCCGCAACACGGGGCGAACCGTCATCGTCATCACACACAATCAAGCACTCACGGCAATGGCCGACCGGGTGATCCGGATCAAATCCGGCACGGTGCTCTCATCGGAACGCAACCCCCATCCCACACCGGTGGAGGAGATCGAATGGTAAGAGAATCCCGGACGGATGCGATGGAGCCAAAAGCCTCGGTTGGTTTGGCGGAAAGGAACTCCGCAGGAAGGGCGGGTCTTGACAGGTGAAGAAAACCTATTGGAAAGTCATTATCCGGGAAGTGACCCATTCGCTCTCCCGGTTTCTCGCTATATTCGGCATTGTGGCGCTGGGTGTCGGTTTTCTGGCCGGATTGATGGCCACCACCCCGGATATGCGGGCGTCGGTCGACCGGTATTACGACGAGACCCGGATGTTCGATATCCGGGTGATCTCCACCCTCGGCCTGACGGAAGAGGATATCGAATCGCTGCGGAATACGGATGGGGTAAAGGGGGTCATGCCTTCCTACACCACCGACGCTTTGGTGCGGATTCCAGAGGGGGATGACCTGGTCGCCCGCATCCAGTCTCTCCCCCTCTCTCTGCTGGATACGGATTCTCCCGCCTATCAAAACCGGGTCACGTTGCTCGAAGGCCGGATGCCCGAGAACACGGGGGAATGCGTACTCGATGTTTCAAAAATGGACGACCGGGGCATCGAAATCGGTGATTCCCTCACCCTTTCTCCCGGCAACGCCGATCTCTCCGATACGCTGGCCCTCTCCTCTTTTACCGTCGTCGGCAAGGTCGAAAGCGCCTATTACTTTTCCATTGAAACCGAATCGAGCACCATCGGAAACGGCACAGTCTCCCTGGTTCTCTATACCGGGGAAGACGCCTTTTCCCTGGAGGTCTATACCGATTCTTATATTCTCGTCGGGGGCGCGGAGGCCGAAACCGCCTTTTCCGAGGAATACGACAACGCGGTGATACCGCTGATGGATACCCTGGAAGCCCTCGGCGGGGACCGGGCCGCGTTGCGTCTCAACGAGGTGAAAGGCAGCGCCCAGAACGAGCTCGATGACGCCCGGGCGGAATACGAAGCGAAAAAAGCCGAAGCCGAGGCTCAACTCGGCGAGGCATTGCGCAAGCTCGATCAGGCCAGGGCGGAAATCGCCGACGGGGAAAAGGAAATCGAGGAAAACCGCCGGACGCTTGAGGACGGCGAAGCGCAGCTCGAAACCGGCAGGCGCGACTATGAACAGGGAGTTCAGGCATATTCCCAGGGTCTGTCGGCCTGGCAGGACGGGGTACGCCAGCTCGAGGAGCAGCGCCGCCAATATGAGACGGCCATAAAAGAAAAGGAGCAGGAGATCGCGGACGGCCGGGCGGCTCTTACCGCCGCCCGTGAGGAACTGGCGGAAACCAAACGGATGCTGGATGAGAGCCGCGAAAAGCTGGAGGCTGCCCGAAAGGGGATCCAGCAGGCTCTCGCCCAGGGCCTGATCTCACAGGAACAAGCCGACGAAGAATTCGCGAAACTGGCACCCCAGGAAGAAGCCTATGCCGAAGGACTAAAGGCATACGAATCCTCCGTCGGGCTTGTCGATGCCAAAGAACAGGAACTGCTGGCGGGCGAAGCGGAGCTAAATGCCGGCAAACAGGAGGCTGAAACCGGCTTTGCCGATGCGCAGGCCAAACTCGACTCCTCAAAGGCGGAACTCGACATCGCCCAAGCCCATCTCGATGAGGCCGCGCGTCAAATCGAGGAAAGCGAATCCCAGCTTGCCGAAGGCCGCCGGCAGCTTCAGGAAGGCGAGGCCGCGCTTGCGGATGCCAAAGCGCAGCTCGAACAGGGTGAGGCGGATTACGAACAAGGCAGACAGGAAGCCGACGAGCAGCTTGCCGATGCCGAACGGCAGATCGACGACGCGCAACGCCAGATCGACAGCATTGACGATGCGAAATGGTATGTTTTGGGGCGGGACTCCAACGCCGGATATGTCAGCTTTGACGGAAACGCGGAGAAAGTGGCCGCCATTGCGCAGGTCTTTCCCGTCTTTTTCTTCCTGGTGGCGGCACTGGTGGCTCTGACCACCATGACCCGCATGGTGGAAGAAGAGCGCACCCAGATCGGCACCCTGAAGGCCCTCGGGTACAGCCGGGGCGCGATCATGTTCAAATATATGCTTTATGCCGGTGTAGCCACCGTATGCGGCTGTATTTTCGGGCTGCTGGTCGGGTTTTGGATATTCCCCACCGTTATCTGGGGCGCATATGAAATCATGTACAACCTTCCCCCTCTGGTGATTTCCTTTAATGTAAAATACGCGGCGCTGTCGTCGGCAGCGGCCATATTGTGTACCATGTTTGCCACTTGGTCGGCCTGTATCAGCACCCTGCGTGAAAATCCCGCCCGCCTGATGCTGCCCAAGGCCCCCAAAGCCGGGAAACGGGTTTTTCTGGAGCGGATCCCGCTGATCTGGAATCATCTGACCTTTACCCATAAGGTAACGGCCCGCAATCTCATCCGTTATAAAAAGCGGTTTTTTATGACGGTGATCGGCATCGCCGGCTGTACGGCGCTGCTGCTGACCGGGTTCGGCCTCCGGGATTCTATTTCGGATATTGTGGGCAAACAGTTCCGCGAGATCGCCCGCTACAATCTGATGGCCGGTCTCCAATCCGGCCGGGATGACGAGGCCCTGCGTGAAATCCTCGACGGGGCCGCATCCGATTATCTCTATGCACAACAGACTAGTGTGGACGCCACCGGAAACGGCGGCACCCTATCCGCCTACCTGTACGTGCCGGAAGAGGCCGGACGGCTCGATGAGTTTATCACCCTGCGCGAACGCAGGAGCGGCACAGCCGTGCCCTTCACCGATGAGGGGGTCCTGCTGACCGAGAAGCTGGCGACAAAGCTCGGCGTCAAAGCGGGGGATGTCCTCACTCTCGAAGACGGCGACAACCGCACGGCGCAGGTCACGGTCAGCGGCATCACCGAAAACTACGTCTACAACTATATTTATATAACGCCGTCCCTCTACCGTTCTGTTTTTGGATCCGAGCCGGATTACAATCTCGTTGCCGCCAAGGTGACGGACGACTCAAAAACCAATCGGGATGCGCTCGCCACCGCGCTGTTGGAAGTGGACGGGGTAGCGTCTGTCTCCTTTACCACCGATATCAGCCGTTCCTTTGATGATATTGTGAAAAACATTGATTATATCGTCATCGTGCTGATTGTGTCGGCCGGACTGCTTGCGTTTGTGGTTCTTTATAACTTAACCAATATCAACATCACCGAACGTCAGAAAGAAATCGCCACCATCAAGGTGCTCGGTTTTTACGACCGGGAAGTCAACGCCTATATTTTCCGGGAAACCGGCATCCTCAGCGTCATCGGGACCGGCGTGGGGCTTATCCTCGGCATTTTCCTGCACGCGTTTGTGGTCCGCACGGCGGAAGTGGAGATCGTGATGTTCGGCCGGGAAATCTACGCTATGAGTTTCCTTCTCGCCGCCATTCTCACGCTCGCTTTCTCCGCCCTGGTGGATGTGGTTATGGCCCGTAAACTACGCAAAATTGATATGGTCGAGTCTATGAAAGCCGGAGAATGAGCGTTCCCATGGCGACCGTCCCCGGTTCCCAAAGCATAAAAGTCCCGCTCCCCGGATTTTTCCGGGGAGCGGGACTTGACTATCTCGAGAACATATCGACCGTTTCATGCGATCTCTGTGCCGGCTGGCGGGAGAAACCGCTTCCCGCCGCGATATGACAAAACCCAACGGAAAGCCGTTGACAAACGGCCGCTTCCGCCTTATAATAAAATTCTAGATTAAAATATAATGATTCTTACAATTACCCATATCATTATATCACTTATCTCTTGCTTTGTCAACTATTTTTTTAAGGAGGCTGCGTATGGATTTGTAGGTGATACAATGATGTGTGACAGATAAGGAATAAAAAGATAGCGAATAGGGATGGCCTGTGTTAAGGTTGAGTTGCCAAGACAAAACCGAAAGGCAGGTGCCACCCTATCCGCTATGAATACGATAACACAA
>CABUKB010000016.1 GCA_902492045.1 uncultured Oscillospiraceae bacterium
AGCCACCGCAAGGACAATGAAGAATTCTATGCTTCTCACAAGTTCTTCTCTTTCGCTGACTTTGCTGCTCAACTTGCCCTCCGGCAGCGTCAATACAACAATTTCCCCATCCGTCCTCTCAACTGGCGCTCTCCTAAACAGGTCTTATTCTCTTTCCCCAATTTTGTAACACATCATTGACTAACCGACATTTTTTAAGGAGGCTGCGTATGGATTCTGCCCTTTATTCTCTGCTCGCTCCCAGCCAAAATGAGGAATCGTACCAGTTGGCGGCGCTTTGTGAAAGCGTGCATGCACACGGGCTTACCATGACACCAGAAGAGGCGCGGCAGCTCATGGCGATACAAAGGCAGGCCCTGCTCGACACCGGACGGGTGGAAATCGGCTGTACCGTCCTGCGAAAACTGGCCGCCTCCTTCGCCGCTTCCCCCTATGCCCATCCGGAAGATTTTGCCTCCTTGCTGGGCGATCTGACCGGCTGGTTTTACCATTTCAAAAACGCCGCACCGCACCCCCTCTCCGACGACGAGCTGATCGACTGGATGCGATACGCCTTTGACCACCGTTGCATGGGGCAGCCGGATCTGCTGGAACGGGAATGGGAGCGTCGCCTCGGCCGCGCCGGTGACAACTACGCCGCGCTTCCGGACTGGTTCGATACTTAGGGTCCGCCGGCAGGCCTTAGCCTGCACCTTTTGCTTATGATAGAAAGACAGACTTTCGATAGAATAGGAGCGGAATCCTATGGAACTTCTCAATTTCCATCCGGCCATGAACCCCATTCCCCAAGAGGCGTTCGCCGCTCTTCTCAGCCGTCAAATCCTGCGCTACACCGGATTTCGAAGCAGTTCCGTCCGGATCCAGACCGCCGAGCAGATTGCCCGTTCTATCCTATATGCCTTGGCCGCTTTGAGCGAGAAAGAAGCGGTGGATCCTTCCATAGATCTGGACAACCTTTATCCCCGCGCCCTTGCGTATCTGCGGGCGCAGGTGCGGCGGTGCCGGTTCCTTTACGCGGCGGTGAAGGCCAGCCGTTTGCCCACCTCCCTCCTCTCCTATAATACCCTCATTGATCAGGATATCCCGGTGTTTCTGCGCAACTACGACCCTGAATTTTACGCCGCCGAAGAGGTCGCCTTTCCCCTTTATCCACTGGCCGGTTTCACAGCAGCGGGCACCGGGGTCCTGTTCGTCCGGGAGTATCTCGCCCGCTTGTTTGAGGAAAACCGCGCTTGTGCGGGCATCCCGGCCACTGCCATACGCGCCGCCCTGGAGAGGGCCGGCAAAAAGTACGGGCAGCCGCCACGGGAATTGACCGTCAATTTGTCCGAGATTCTGCTTTCCGCCCAAGACGCTTTTCCGCTTTAGCATCTAAAAATGTCTTGACTTCTCTTCCTTACTCGGTGTATAATATCCGCAATCTCTGAATTCCGCTGGGGTGGATTCGGAAACGACGGGAAAGGGGGCGTTCGCCATGATGTCCGGCGCCGCAGCTATGGTCAAATGCCTGGAATTAGAAGGGGTCCGCGTCCTGTTCGGCTATCCCGGCGCAGCGATCTGCCCGTTTTACGACGCATTGGCCGGCAGTTCGCTCCACCACGTTCTGGTGCGTACCGAACAAAACGCCGCCCACGCCGCATCGGGTTACGCGCGGATTTCCGGCAAGGCCGGTGTCTGCGTGGCCACCTCCGGTCCAGGCGCTACCAACCTGCTCACCGGCATCGCCTCGGCTTACATGGATTCGATCCCCCTGGTGGTGATTACCGGACAGGTGCGCAGCGACCTGCTGGGGCGGGATGTCTTTCAGGAGGCCGATATCACCGGCGCGGCCGAGCCGTTCACCAAGCACAGCTATATTGTCAAGCGGGCAGCCGATCTGCCCCGGATTTTCAAAGAGGCATTTCATATCGCCTCCACCGGACGGCCCGGTCCCGTGCTTATCGACGTTCCCATTGATATGCAGCAAAAGAGCATCGGGAATTTCGATTACAGCCGTCCGGTCGATATCCTCGGCTATAAACCCCGCACCCAGGGCCACTCCCTACAGATTCGCAAAGCGGCCGAGGCGCTCGCCTCCTGTAAACGCCCGGTGCTCTGTGCGGGCGGCGGCGTATTTTCCGCCGGTGCTCAAGGGGCGTTGCGCACATTGGTTGAGCAGGTCAATCTGCCCACCGTCTCCACCATGATGGGCATCGGCGCCCTGCCGACGGCCCATCCGTTGAACCTCGGCATGCTCGGTTCCCACGGCGGTGCCCCGGCCAACAAGGCGGTGCGGGACGCTGATCTCGTCATCATGGCGGGGGCCCGGGTCGGGGACCGCGCGGTGGCCGCTCCCGGCCAGATCGCCACCCGAGCCAAGGTCATTCATATCGACATTGATCCGGCGGAGATCGGCAAAAATCTGCCGGTACATATTCCCATCGTCGGCGATCTCCGCCAGGTGCTTGCGGAACTCGTCCGCCATACCGCCGGAATCCAGGCACCGGATGACTGGGTAAAGACCGTTGTCGAGCGGCGGCAGCGGTATGCCGCGAAGCCCATTCCCCCGGTGGAGGGATACGTGGAACCCAAAACCTTCATGCGGGCTCTGTCCGGCCGGATGCAGGCCGATGGCATTCTGTGCGCGGATGTGGGGCAAAACCAGATCTGGTCCGCGAATCATTTTGCAGTCCGAGAGGGACGTTTTCTGACCTCCGGAGGCATGGGGACGATGGGCTACTCCATCCCCTGTGCCCTGGGCGCCAAAATGGCGCGCCCCGACCTGCAGGTCTGCGCGGCCTGCGGAGACGGCTCTTTCCAGATGAGCCTGATGGAACTGGCCACCATCTGCCAGGAGGGGATGGGCGTCAAAATCGTTGTGATGCGCAACTCCCGCCTGGGGATGGTCCGGGAATTGCAGGACAATCAATACCATGGGGTGCACAGTGGCGTCGATCTTACCGTCAGCCCCGATTTTGTCAAAATCGCGGAGGCCTATTCCATCCGTGCCCGGTCCGTCTCCTCCAACGAAGAGGCGGAGGCGGCGATCGACGATATGCTCGCCGACGACCGGCCCTATCTGCTCGAATGCCGCGTCATGCCCGATTATCCTTCATTGTAACCGGAAGGGGGGCAACACCGATGAAATATACCATGTCCGTGCTGGTGGAAAATCATCCCGGCACCCTGTCCAAGGTTTCGGGGCTCTTTTCCCGCCGTGGCTTTAATATTGATTCCCTGGCGGTCGGCGTTACCGAAGACCCGGCCGTCTCCCGTATGACCATTGTGGTGGATGGGGACGAGTATATTGTCGAGCAGCTGGAAAAACAGCTGAATAAACTGATCCCGGTCATCAAGGTCAAAACCCTTGAACCCGGCGGCACCATTGCCCGCACCCTGTCTTTAATTAAAGTGGCGGTCGGATCCGGCCAACGGCCTGAAATCATCCGCGCGGCCGAATTGATGGGCGCCAAGGTGGCGGATGCCACCCGCTCCACCCTCACCCTGGAATATGCGGACACCGCCGAACGAACCGAGACGCTCGAGGCCCTCCTTCGTCCCTACGGGATTCGGGAAATCGTGCGCACCGGCATTATCGCCATCGAAAAGGGCGCCGAGCCCACCCGAAAGGATAAGCCGAAGGCGGACACCGCCGCCCCTTCCGAATGAGCTTGCCCGTCGTTTTGGGCCTTGGCTGAAAACAACGGGTTTAAACCCATAAATTTGCCGCAAACCGGCACAGGAGGTAATCATATCATGGCAAAGATCTACTATCAAAACGACTGCAACCTGAGTGTTCTCAAGGGGAAAACCGTCGCCATCATCGGTTACGGTTCGCAGGGACATGCCCACGCGCTCAATCTGCATGAAAGCGGTGTGGACGTTGTCGTCGGCCTGTATAACGGCTCTAAAAGCTGGGCCAAAGCCGAGGCGGCGGGCTTGAAGGTCATGACCGCAGCTCAAGCCGCTGAAACCGCCGACGTTATCATGATCCTCATCAACGACGAGCGCCAGGCCGACCTGTATAAAAAAGATATTGAACCCCACCTGACCTCCGGCAAAGCTCTCGCTTTCGCTCATGGATTCAACATTCACTTCGGCCAGATCGTACCGCCTGCCAATGTGGACGTGTTCATGATCGCGCCCAAAGGCCCCGGCCATACCGTCCGCAGCGAATACGTGGAGGGGAAGGGCGTGCCCTGTCTCGTCGCCATCCATCAGGACGCCACCGGCCGCGCTCTGGACATCGCTCTCGCCTATGCCGCAGGCATCGGCGGCGCGCGTGCCGGCGTACTCGAGACCACCTTTAAGGTGGAAACCGAAACCGACCTGTTCGGGGAGCAGGCCGTGCTGTGCGGCGGCGTAACAGCCTTGATGAAGGCCGGCTTCGAGACCTTGGTTGAGGCCGGCTATGATCCCCGGAACGCGTATTTCGAGTGCATCCACGAAATGAAACTGATCGTCGACTTGATCTACAAGGGCGGTTTCTCTATGATGCGCTATTCCATCTCCGACACCGCCGAATTCGGCGATTATGAGACTGGTAAACGCCTGATTACCGATGAAACCAAGAAAGAGATGAAAAAGATCCTGTCCGAGATCCAGGACGGCACCTTTGCCTCCAAATGGATCAACGAAAACAAGGTGGGCCGTTCCCATTTTAATGCCTGCCGCCGGATCGAAAGCGAGCACGAACTCGAAACCGTGGGCAAAGAACTGCGCAAGCTGTATAGCTGGAATCAGGAGGATTGATTCCTCCCAAGGAATAACATCAGCCGCCCCTCCGGGAAATCCGGAGGGGCGGCTTTGTGTTTCTCTAAGATAAGGCGGTCCTTCATTCGTCATAGATATAATGGTGAAGCGCCTCGACCGAGGCCTTCTGGTTTTTGAGTTCCAGAACCGAGCCCACCCCTTTATATGTCTTGCTGACATAGTCGTCCGGCTGCGGCAGATAATAATCGTTGATAATGGTATAGTCTTTATACTTGAGCGCGTTGGAGGCAAAGCCCAGCAGTTCGTCCGGCGTCATATTGGTGTCGATGCACTCGAGCGCCTTCGTAGCCACCCCCATGAGTTCGAGAACCCCCATTGTCTTGGCCTTTTCCAGCATCAGGGTCACAACATGGCGCTGGCGGGCGGTCCGCTGGAAATCGGAACCGATATAGCGGATGCGCGCATATTGCAGAGCCTGGAAGCCGTCGAGATGATAGACACCCGCGTTGCCCGACATGGGTTTCCAGTTGGCATCGCCGGGGACCGCTTTCACCCCCGCTGCGGGAATCAGGTTCATCTCGCCCTTGGTCAGTTCGATATCCAATCCCCCCACCGCGTCGATCACAATCGGCAGGCTGGTGAAATTGACCCCCACATACTGATTGATTTCCAGGCGGAAATTGTCCCGGATCATCCGAAACTGCATGTCGTGTCCGCCGTAGGCATAAGCCGAGTTCAGTTTGCCCCAGTCGTCCTTTCCATCCTTGTTGGAATCCCGGCCGGGCAGGGACACATACGTGTCCCGCAGCAGAGAGATCAGCTTGATGGTCTTTTTCTGGTCGTTGATGGAGAGAATGATATTGGTATCCGACCGCACCCCGCGGTTGGTATTCCCGTCATAGCCGAGCAGCAGGTAATTGGTAATCGGCCCTTCGTTGGTACGCAGTGGAATATCGGCCAGCGTCTGCGCCTTCAGATAATCTTCTTCGTAATTCTGGATCTCGCCGGACACCGCATCCTCGTCGGGAGGAATGGACTCGAGCATCGACCAGTCGTTGTCCGGGGTATAATTCACTTTATCGAGCATCTGCCAGACAAAAGCGCCCACGCCGATGCATAAAGCCGCCATCAGGCCCATCATGCTGACGCCGACAATGGTGGTGACGCGCACCTTTTTGGAATACCGTTTTCTTTTCTTGCGTTGTGCGGCCGCATGAGACGGCTTTCTTTTGGATTGATTTGCCATATCTCCGACATCTCCCATCATACGCTGAAGGCCATCGGCTCTTGCCAAGTCTTCTTATCATATCACGTCGCGTGAAGTTCATCAACCGGAAAACCGAAAAAATTGGAGAAATCCGTCGGATTTTCCATCCGGTTGAGCCGTGCATTCTCCTAAGAGAGCCGTTCCCGTTCTATTCTGTCCGGCCTGAAAAGTTCTATGTACGCCGCACCCGGGCTGTTAAAACAGCCCGTGAATCCGGCCGTCGTCATCGACATCAATCGCCTCGGCGGCCGGCACCCTGGGCAGACCCGGCATGGTCATGATATCCCCGAGCAGCACCACGACAAACCCGGCGCCCGCCGAAAGACGCACCTGCTTGACTGTTACACGGAAATGCCGGGGCCGCCCGAGAAGGGCCGGGTTGTCCGAGAAGGAATATTGCGTTTTAGCGATGCAGACCGGCAGGGTGCCAAAACCGAGGCCCTGAAGCCGTTCCAGCTCTTTGGCCGCGCCGGGCAGGAAATCCACCCCGTCGCCGCCGTAGATCTCCCGTACCACCGTTTCGATTTTGTCCCGCAGCGGGAGTGTCTCTTCGTACAGCATCCGAAAAGCGGAGGGGCGCTCCACCAGGGACAGCACCTCGTCGGCGAGTTCAACCCCCCCTTCTCCTCCCCTGGCCCACACTTCGGACAGGGCAACCCGCACACCCAGTTGGGCGCATTTTTCCCGGACGAAGCGGATTTCCGCCTCAGTATCGGTGGGAAACCGATTGAGGGCGACCACAGCGGGCAGTCCGAACCGGACCGTCATGTTCTCAAGATGCCCGAGCAGGTTGGGCAGGCCCTTTTCCAGCGCCGCCAGATCCTCCTGTTCCAGGGTGTCCTTGGCCGCGCCTCCATGGTGTTTGAGCGCCCGCACCGTCGCCACCACCACGACGGCATCCGGCCGGATTCCGGCCATGCGGCACTTGATGTCGAGAAATTTTTCCGCGCCCAGGTCGGCGCCGAATCCGGCCTCTGTCACCACGATATCCCCCAGCTTCAGCGCCAAACGGGTGGCCGTGATGCTGTTGCAGCCATGCGCGATGTTGGCGAACGGACCGCCGTGTACAAACGCGGGAGTATGCTCGAGGGTTTGGACTAAGTTGGGCTTGATCGCGTCCTTGAGGAGAGCCGCCATAGCCCCCTGAGCCTTGAGCTCCCCTGCGGTTACCGGCCGGTCATCCCGCGTGTAGCCCACCACGATCCGGGCCAGCCGCTCCTTGAGATCGCGAATTCCCGTGGCCAGGCAGAGGATGGCCATAATTTCAGAGGCCACGGTGATATCAAAGCCGTCTTCTCGCGGGACGCCGCCCAGACGTCCTCCCAACCCGTCGATGATTCCCCGAAGCTGGCGGTCGTTCATATCCACACAGCGCCTCCAGGTAATCCGCCGCACATCGAGGCCCAGTTCGTTGCCCTGGTGGATGTGGTTGTCCAGCATAGCCGCGAGCAGGTTGTTCGCCGCTCCGATGGCATGCATGTCTCCCGTAAAATGGAGATTGATGTCTTCCATGGGGATAACCTGGGCCCAGCCCCCGCCGGCCGCGCCGCCCTTGATCCCGAAAACCGGACCCAGAGAGGGCTCACGCAGGGCGAGAACCGCCTTTTTCCCCCGGCGGCGCAGTGCATCCCCCAGCCCTACCGTAGTCGTCGTTTTGCCCTCTCCCGCCGGGGTGGGCGTAATAGCCGTCACCAAAACCAGTTTGCCGTCCGGTTTCTCCCGCAGCCGGTCGAAAACAGACAGGTCCACCTTGGCTTTATAGCGGCCGTAAAACTCGATCTCCTGTGCGGACAAACCGAGCTGTGCCGCAATTTCCTCCACCGGTACCGGCTTGACGCTCTGGGCGATTTCGATATCCGACAACCGTTTCATGGCAGCTTACCCTCCTGTATATAGGGAGTTTTGGATCCCCCAAAAAGTTGGAAAAATCGTTGTTGTTATGGAAATCTTAAGATTTACACAGACTCTTTCATACCATATAGGGTTGTTTGGAACTGTTTTTATGGCATAGTCCCGCAAAAATTCCATGGCGGCAAATGCGCGGCGGCTTCCCGCCCCAGGGAAACCGCCGCGCCGGAAACCATTCCAGCATCCGTATTGAATGAGAAATCATCTTTTGCGGCGAATGGCCTCGCGGGCTGCCTCCGCGATATGTCCGGCGGTCAGGCCGAACAGCGAGAGCAGTTCGAGCGCCGGTCCGGATTTGCCGAATGTGTCGTTCACACCCACCCGCAGAACCGGAACCGGAACCGTCTCGCAAACCGCTTCCGCCACCGCGCCGCCAAGTCCGCCAATGATGTTGTGTTCTTCGGCGGTGACGATGGCACCGGTTTCCTTCGCCGCGCGCACGATGCAGTCCCGGTCAATTGGCTTGATGGTCGCCATATTGATTACGCGGACCGCAATTCCTTCGCCTTTTAAAGTCTCCGCGGCGCCCAGCGCCTCGTTCACCATCAGTCCGGTCGCCACGACCGTGACATCGTGTCCCTCCGTCATCTGAACGGCTTTGCCGATTTCAAACCGGTAATCCTCCCCAAACAGCACCGGAACCGCCAGACGGCCCAGACGCAGATACACAGGTCCGTCCATTTCCAGGGCGGCGCGAACCGCCTGTCTGGTTTCGGTATCGTCAGCGGGATTGAGAATGGTCATGCCGGGAATGGTCCGCATCAGAGCGATGTCTTCGCAGCATTGATGGGTAGCACCGTCCTCGCCCACCGAGATGCCCGCGTGAGTGGCGCCGATTTTGACATTCAGGTGCGGATAGCCGATGGAATTGCGCACCTGTTCAAATGCGCGTCCGGCGGCAAACATGGCAAAAGTCGAGGCGAACACCTTTTTTCCCGCGGCGGCAAGGCCGGCCGCGATGCCCATCATGTTCGCTTCCGCAATGCCGCAGTCAAAAAAACGGTCAGGATACGCCTTCTTGAATCCACCGGTTTTGGTCGCTGCGGCAAGGTCCGCGTCGAGTACCACCAAGTCTGGGTACTCCTGTGCCAATTCGACCAGGGCAGCCCCATACGAATCTCTCGTGGCTTTTTTGATTACATCCGCCATCTTTACGCCTCCTCAACCTTGGCGAGCGCGGCCTCCAGTTCTGCCATCGCCTGATGATACTGCTCTTCATTGGGCGCCGAGCCGTGCCAGCTCGCCTGATCTTCCATAAAAGAGACGCCGCGGCCCTTATGGGTTTTCTGGATAATGGCCGTGGGCCGGCCCTTACAGGCCCTCGCCGCCTCGAACGCCCGCTCGATCTGATCGAAGTCGTGGCCGTCGATGGTCTCCACATGGAAACCGAACGCTTGGAATTTTTCCGGGATGGGATAAGGGGAATTGACTTCCTCCAGTGTCCCGTCGATCTGCAGGTTGTTGTTGTCCACAACGATACACAGGTTGTCGAGCTTCTTATGGGCCGCGAACATGGCGGCCTCCCACACCTGTCCTTCCTCGATTTCGCCGTCCCCCAGAACCGCGTAGGTCCGCCAATCCGCGCCGTCCAGCTTCGCCGCCAGCGCCATGCCGACCGCCGCCGAGACCCCCTGGCCAAGCGAACCGGTGGACATGTCCACGCCGGGTGTGCCCTTCATATCGGGATGCCCCTGAAGCATCGCGCCGCTTTTGCGCAGTTTTTTAATCTCTTCCTCCGGGAAGAAGCCCCTGAGAGCCAGCGCGCCGTAAAGCGCCGGTGCACAGTGACCTTTTGAGAGAACAAACCGGTCCCGTCCCTCCCATTTGGGACGGGAGGGATCTACGCGCAGTTCTGAAAAATAAAGATACGCCAGCGTATCCGCCACCGACAGGGACCCGCCGGGATGCCCGCTTTTCGCATGGAACGTGCCTTCGATCACAGCCATGCGGATCCGGGTCGCCGTCGCTGTCAGCTGTTTCTTTTTTGAAACATCCATCCGTTTACCCATCCTTTCCCGACCACGGCAGCTCTCCCGCCGCCCGGCCAAACACAACATACGGTTGTAGTATACCACAGCCTTTTGAAAAACACCAGTGGAGGCCAGGAAAAAGTTGGGGCGATCCGATTGCGGGATTTCGGCGCATTCGACGGAGCGTTTCTGAATCGAGCGGCCATAAGGCTGTCCGCAAAATTCTGCAAAATTTTCTGCCGGAAAAGCAGTGGACAAATCCGCCGCCTTCCTGTATAATATAAAAATCGTGCGGCCACATTGATAGGAGGTACCTATATGAGGAAGATTCAACGCATGGTCTGCGCTGTCATAGCGGCGTGCTTCGTGTGTTTCATGGCGCTGACCGGCTGTTCCACACCGGAATACGCCATGACGGTGGACGGCAAGTCCTATACCACGGGCGAATACCTCGCCTATCTGTATAACGTATACTACGCCGTGGCGCAGAATATGGCCATGTACCAGATGTATGGCATGGACCCGTGGGAGCAGACCATCCCGTACGGAGAAGGCGACGACGCGGAACAACTTTTGACCGCCGAGTATATCAAACGGACGGCCCAGGATACCATCATCCGGCAAAAAGCCTTGGAAAACCTGCTGGAACAGAGAAATATCCCCCTCGACGAGGACATGCTCGCCGAAGTGGAGGAAATCCTGGATGGCATCGAACCCAATGCCTATTTGCCCTATGGGATCAGCGACGAGAGCTTTGCCAAAATGCTGAAGGCCACTCAGCTCAACGACTGGTCTTTGTTCTATGGCACCTATGACAAGGACGGCACCAACCCGATGTCCGAAGAGGAAATCCGCCAATATTTTGATGAGAACTTCCTCAGCTACAAGATCATCGAATTCCAACTCGTGGACAGTTCGAACCAGCCTCTCGAAGACGATGAGATCCAGGATTACCGCGACCGTCTCGACAAATATCTGGCGGAATTTGAAAAACTCGGCATGACGAGCGAGAATTTTGATACCATCATCGAGATGAAAGAAGAGGACGACGCTCCGGCGGACGAGACGGACGGCACCTCTTCCGATTCCAGCGATACCTCGTCGAATCCTGACGATACGTCCTCCGATGCGGGCGATACCACCGCTCCGCCGGAAGAAACCACCACCTCCTCATCGGACACCACCACAGCGACGGACCCCTCTGGCACCGGTGAACCCGATAACGGCTCCGATGCGGACGATACGGAGTCCACCGTCGATCCCAACCGCATGGATATCGACGCAAATGTCTACGGCGATGAGGATTTCACCAACGCGGTCAAAAAGGTGGAGATCGGTAAGGCCTCCATACAGGAATACAAAAAGGGCGGATCGACCGATACCATCGCCCTGATCTACCGCATGGACCCGGAACAGGATCGGGAAGACGGCCAGAGTTATTTTGAGGATAAACGCAGCGACATTATCTACGGCGCTAAGTATGAGGAGTACAACAAAGAGGTCACCGATTACATGAAGACCCTGGAGGTCTCCTATGTCGACCGCGCCATCAAATCCTGCAAGCCTGAAAATTTTGAAAAAGTGGCGGAAAAGAATGCCTGACGGCACTGCCGTCGGCATCAGACGGGACCGGCTGCCTTGCCGGTCCCGTATTTTTTGATGAGGCTGTATCAAGGAGGCGGGCGGCTCCTCTGCTCATATGGAATTGACCGTCTAATCAAATACAAAGGGGTATACCATGAAAATTGACCGCCTGATCGGGATCATCACCACTTTACAACAGAAAAAAAATGGTTACGGCCCCCTATCTCGCCGAAAAATTCGAGGTATCCCGCCGCACCATAAGCCGAGATATTGAAGACATCTGCAAGGCGGGTATTCCTCTCGTCACCACGCAAGGCGCGGGCGGCGGTATATCCATCATGGAAGGGTTCTCGCTCGATACCACCGTGTTTACCGAGGAGGATCTGGCGGCCATTTTTACAGGGCTTCAGTCGCTCGACAGTGTTTCCTACTCTGCCTCTGCGGAAAAACTGGCGCAGAAGATCGGCGGCCGTTCGGCAATCAGACTGACGGATAACATGGTTATCGACCTGTCCTCCCACTATAAAGATGACCTTGCTCCGAAGCTGGAGCAAATCAAGCAAGCGATCAGAGAATCGAAGTGCATTACATTCCATTACTGTTATAACAAGGGCGAAGCGGACAAGCGGATTGAGCCATATCTGATCGTGTTCAAATGGTCAGACTGGTATGTCTTTGGGTTCTGCAAGGAACGGCAGGATTTCCGGATGTACAAACTCCGCCGGTTGTGGGATCTGCGGATCGCCGACGAGACGTTTGTCATCAGAGAGATTCCGGAAGAGAAAAAGCGGTTCGGCTCCAATATGGCCGATGACTATATGATAACTGCGGTTTACGACGCATCCGTGAAGTATCGGTTGGTCGAAAAATACGGCCACACCTCTTTTACCGAACAAGAGGACGGAACGCTGTATACCGAGTGGGGATTTACAACACAAGACGGTGCTGTGGAGTGGTTTCTGAGCTTCGGAGACAAAGTAAAAGTTCTCGGTCCACCGGAAATGGTTGAAACAATGAAATCCGCACTGGACTCGATAAAAAATTTATATGAATCATGACATACAGTTGTCGTGTTTATGGCGCTATAGTTATAGCAAAAAGTCGGGAGGTTGTTCGCTATGAATTTTCAGTGTAGCGGCATCACTATTTACAGCAAAAACCCGAAATGAATTGCCCTTTTTATAAGAAACGGAGGGGAATATAGGATGAGGACATTGTGTGGATTAGATTGCGGCAAATGCGGATTGAGAGACAACTGCGGCGGATGCGCAGAAACAAATGGGCATCCGTTTGGAGGCGCTTGCATGATTGCGGAATGCTGCCATGATCAAGGCTGCGGGAATTGCGGAAAAGCATTTGAGGCTCCCTGTAAGCTGAAAGAGCAATTGATCGCTGAATTTAACGCATTGGGCTTGGAAGATATGGAAGAAGTTACAAGTCTCCATGCTCTCAAAGGATCTTTTGCCAACCTGGAATACATTCTCCCCAACGGACAGGCCATGAAGTTTTGGGATGATAATAGGATTTATATTGGGCATCAGCTCAGAAAAAAGGACAGTGACAGATTCTATGGCCTGCTTGCTGACGAAAATTATCTTATGGTATGTGAATCCGGCAGTGACGGATCCGATGCGGATATTATTGTTTACAAGAAGAGGAGATAAACTATTGTGAATGTAATTCGGGGGAAATGTGGGACGGAATGCAACCGTTGTCCATTTAAAGAAACGTTTCATTGCGGCGGCTGTGAAAAAATGCAGGGCAAGATTTTTTGGGGTGAATGTGATATTTACACATGTGTGGCAAATAAAGGCTTTCATCATTGCGGTGAGTGTCAAGAACTTCCATGTCAAGACTTACTTCAATTTATCGAAAACGGACACAACCCCGACCGATTAACAAATTTGAATAGGTGGAAAAACGAGAATTCAATAATAGATTCAAGATGCGGGCTTCACTGCACCGGATGTGAATATAAGGAAACCTGCGGCTGCGGCGGCTGCATAGAAACAAACGGGCAGCCTTTCCACGGTGAATGTCCCGTTGCCGTATGCTGCCAAGATAAAGGCATTGTACACTGTGGTGAATGTCCGGATATCCCTTGCGAGCTTCTGACGCAGTATTCATGTGATCCTGAGTATGGCGATACTCCTCAGGGCGCCAGAATCGAGCAATGCAAGCGGTGGTATGCCAAGTCGAAAGGAAAGAATTAAAATGGATGCAAAGATAATCTCTCTCCGCATGGAGCGCCAGTGCTTCATTCATAAAGCGGATGAAGACGAATACATAAAATTATACCGTGATACCCAGCCGGGACAGAATGTATATTGGAATGGATTCGGACAGCCCCCGACACTTTCTTTTCGTGCTAATTTTGATGATATTGAATTTAATCGTGACCGTCAGCTGAAACGAAAACTGATAAAAGGCAGATTTTCCGGCGGGAATTTAGGATGGATTGTGCCGGAAGATATGGAGCTGTTCATCGCTCTCTATCGCAAGCCGCTTGTAAAACCAACTGAAATACAGTTGCGGGTCTTGGAGTTGATTGAGCGGGAGGGACCGCTCAACATCCAACAAATCAAAGAAGAAACAGGTTTGTTGGTGAAAGAGATTACACCTGCTTTGCACCGCCTGCAGGAAGCGTTTTTGATTTACGAGGACCAATATGACGGCGAATGGGACCGCGGCTGGTACAAATTTGCGGAAATGTTCCCGAACGTCAATACAGAGAGATACAGCCGGTTGGACGCTTTGCAAAGGGTGTTGCAGCGCTTTGCATACCGTCTGGTGTGGTTCGATACGGCAATGGCAAAGTCTTTTTATAAGCTGCCCGAAAAGGACATCCATCTGGCGGTCAGCGGACTGGTGGACCAGGGGGTATTGGTTGCGGCGGGATCGGGTTATCTGCTGAAAAGCGATGCGGATCGGCTCGCAAGCTATGAGCCTCGGGCCATGAACTTTGTCTATGCTATTCACCGGAACGACTTTCTCTATAAAGCTCACGAACACATTCTGAAGGAAATGGCCAAAAAACTGACGCAGGGACTGGAGTATGACCACGAGCCCCTGCAGTATCTGCTGATTGACGGCGAGTTTCATGGCGCATCGGTGGGACATTTCCGCAACGGCCCGTATGATCTGCATGATATCGTCTGCGACCTGCCCGATGCAGAAAGCCGGAAGGCGGATATTCTGAAGGCTGTTCAGGCCGCCAATTTCGGCGGGAGGCCGCAGCGGTTTATGGGAAAAAGGATTGATGAAAAGCCAATCCCCTGAATGCCTGGCTCCCTTTTAAACGCCCGCGGCCTCCCGGTATTTTGAAACCGGGGCAGGTAAAATTCCTATAAATTTCCACATAAAGCTCCTCAAAAAGGCTTGCTTGTGACGTTACGTAATGGGATACGCTATAAGCAAGAGGTGACACAAGTTGAATAAACACAGGGCCATTCCCCAAGGCTATATGACCGTGGGCGACGTTGCCAGAAAAATGGACATCACTGTCCGCACCTTGCAGCACTACGATCGGGTGGGGCTGCTTTCCCCCTCCTCCATAAGCGAGGGAGGGCGTAGGCTTTATACGGACAAAGACATTGTAAAGCTCCATCAGATTTTGTCGCTCAAGCATCTGGGGTTTTCCTTGGACGATATCAAAAACCGGCTGATCCCCCTTGACACCCCGGCTGAAATCGCCGAAGTTCTCACCCAGCAGGCAGCCGCTGTTCAAAAGAAAATCGAAACGCTCTCCGAATCGTTGAGAGAACTGGAAGCATTGCGAGAAGAAGTGCTGCAAATGCAGTCCGTCAACTTCAAAAAATACGCGGACATCATTGCAAACCTTCAGATGAAAAACAATTTTTACTGGCTTATCAAACACTTTGATGACCAGACGCTTGACCATATTCGCAGCCGCTTTGACAAAGAGAGCGGGACCGCCTTTATGAATACTTTTCTACATCTTCAACAAGAAGCGATACAGCTTCAAAATTCGGGTATTCCGGCGGACAGTGATACGGGACAGCAATTTGCAAAAGCCTATTGGAACATGATAACAGAGTTTACCGGGGGAGATCTGCGCATGCTCTCCAAGCTCGTTGAACTCGGACAATTCGAGGGTATAGATGAAAGGTGGAAGGAGAGGCAGGCCCTGGCCAATGCTTATGTTGAACAGGCATTGGGCATTTACTTTTCCAGGTTGGGCGTTGACCCGTTTGAGGAGGGGGCAACATGACAAGCGCCATACAAATCCGCAACCTGAAGAAATGCTACGGGGACCATGCGGTACTGAAAGGTCTCGACTTTTCGGTTTACCAAGGGGAAATTTTGGCTCTGCTCGGTGTGAATGGCGCCGGAAAAACCACCGCCCTGGAATGTATGGAGGGTTTAAGAAAATACGACAGTGGGAGCATCACCGTAAAGGGCAAAATGGATATTCAGCTGCAGTCCGCCTCTCTGCCAGAACATATGCGCGTGATGGAGGCCGTCCAACTGTTCGCAAAATGGAATAAAACCAAGCCCGACAGGGCCATGCTGGAGACCCTCGGCATCCACGAATGGGCAAAAAAGCCGTACTCTCAATTATCAACAGGCCAAAAACGCCGCCTTCATCTGGCTCTTGCTCTAATCGGCAACCCGGATATCCTCATTCTTGACGAACCGACTGCCGGACTGGATGTCGAAGGCCGGGTTTCCCTTCATGAGCTGATTCGGCAGCTCAAATCAAAAGGAAAGACCATCGTATTGGCCAGTCACGATATGGCCGAAGTCGAAAGCCTATGTGACCGGATCGCCATTTTGACCGGGGGCAACTTGGCCTTTATCGGCACGGTTGAGCAGCTCCATAAAACGCTCGGGAAACATTACAGTATTTCGATTCAAACCGACAGTGGAACCGAACAGTATGAGGCAGAGAATATCGGAGATACCCTGCTTTCGCTGCTTAAACAGTACAAGAAAAAGGGAACCGTCGTTTACGACATTCAGATTGACCGTGGCTCACTGGAACAACATTTTATGAAAATTGCAAAGGGGAACTGACGCATGGGCGCTTTTCTATATGGTGTATCCTTGCAATGGAAAATGGACATACGAAGCAAAACCCTGCTCATAACCTGTTATCTCGTTCCCCTCTTGTTTTTCGCCGTTATGGGCGGTATCCTCACCGCCATCGTACCGGAAGCAAAAGAAACGCTGATTCAATCCATGACGGTATTTGGTGTGACAATGGGGGCGATGATTGGCTTGCCCCCCTCTCTTGTCGAAATTTACGGAAGCGATATAAAGAAAGTTTACAAAGCAAACGGCGTCCCGCTCTATCTTGGCTTTGTGATAACCAACCTTTCGGCATTTGTCCATCTGTTTCTCATGAGCCTGATCCTCTATGCCGCCGCACCGTTGGCCTTTGACGCGGACATCCCGGAGAATACGGGGTACTACTTCGTTAGCCTTGGCCTTTTGATCGTTGTCTCGCTTAGTGTCGCCAGTATCATCGGATTGGCTGTGAAAGACCAGGCCAAAACCTCTTTGTTCTCCATCCTGGTCTTTTTACCGTCCATCCTGCTCTCGGGCATATTGTTTCCGAATGACCTGCTCCCCGGCGCATTCCAGGTGATAGGAGGGCTGTTTCCGGCAACCTGGGGATATAAGCTGATGGAAAATCCGGTTTTTCAGCCCGAAACAGGTTTACCGCTTCTGTTGATTTTGGGGGCGGCCGCTTTAATATGTGCGGCTTTACTGCATAAAGTCAGAGAATAGCCGAGCCCGGCAGAGATAGTTCAGGGCGGCAGTCCTTGAGGCTGCCGCCCTTTTTGCCGTTTCCTGCGCAATGAGAAGTCTTGGGAGGTCACCGCCGTCTGAGTTTATCCTGTAAACGGCGGATTTCTTTCCGGCGGCGGTCGGTTTCTGCGGGATCCGGAAGATAGCGGTTCCCTTCCAGCCGGAACACATCGCCCGGGCGGGAACCCTCCGGCAGCAAAACCCGCGGGACCGTCTTCGTCCGCTCACCGTCATCCTCCAGGACAGCCAGTTCCCCCTCAAAACGATCCAGACTGTAATACATGTGGTTCCTCCTGATTCACCGTTCGGTTTCAAACGTGATCGCATCCCCATCGCAGCGCACCACGATTGTCCCGCAAAGATCGCTGCGGTAGTCGCGGATGCGGCGCTCGGCAAGCGCGGCCAACGTATCCGGATGTGGATGGTTATAGGGATTGTCCAGCCCACAGGTAATCAGCGCATACTGTGGATCCACCGCGTCGAGCAGGGCGGCGGTGGTGGAGGTGTTGCTGCCGTGATGACCGATTTTGATGACATCGGCGGAGAGATCCCGCCCGGTTTCGAGCAGAGCGGCCTCCGCCTCCTTTTCCGCGTCCCCCATAAAAAGAAAACGGCGTTTTCCATAACCTATTCGGCAAATCACCGACTGATTATTGCCGTCTTCAAAGTCCCCGGCCGGGCCGAGGATTTCCACTTCAGCCTCGCCCAGCGCATAGACCGCCCCCGGTTCCGCCTCGGTAACGGCGATATCCTGACGTTCCAGCGCCTGCAAAACGCTGGAATAGCTTTTGGTTGTCGGCTCCAGACCAGGCGGCATCGACGCCATGAGATACGTGCCGGCCCCGAACGCCTCGATCACATCGTCCATACCGCCGATGTGGTCGACATCCGCATGGGTGGCGATCACCAAATCCAGCCCCTGTACCCCTTGATTGTGAAGATAGCGCACTACCTCCGGCCCGGCGGGATTCGTTCCCGCGTCTATGAGCATACTGTGCGAACTGCTCCGGATCAAAATCGCATCCGCATTCCCCACATCAATCACATCAATACGCAGTCCGTTCTCCAAGTCGGAAAGGGGCGGGGTTTCCCGCAGACCGGCTCTCTCGAAAATCTCATCCCACGTGGGCAGGAAAGGCTGGTCCATCCGCTCGCTAACCGTTACCAGCCCCGCCAGAAGCATCGACGCAGCCACCAACGGCAGCAGGATAAACATCCTCAGCCGCCGCCCATTCCGCCTTTTATGAGCCGTCCGTCTCCTGCTCATATTCCCCTCACCGCCATATGCCTATTTCTTCTTTGGTTTTTTTACCGGTCCCCGCCGTCCCGGCTCTGGCCTGCGCTGCTTCGGGTGCCGGGTATACGCGCCGGGTTTTCGAGCGGATCGCTCATCCGGGACCAGGCAGTGGGGGCCGCTGCCGATCAAATCCCCGCGCCCTGCCCGGCGGAGTGCCCGGCGCACCTTCTCCCGATTTTCAGGGCGGAAATACTGAAGCAGCGCCCGCTGCTCCGCCTTTTCCTCCGGAGTACGGGGCACATACACCTTTTCCAACGTGTACGGATCCAATCCCGTGTAGAACATGCAGGTAGAAATGGTGCCGGGGGTGGGATAAAAATCCTGCACCTGCTCAGGATGGAGGCCCTCCCGCTTGAGAAACAGGGCCAATTCCACCGCATCCCGCAGGGTACTGCCCGGGTGGGAAGACATCAGATAGGGCACGAGATACTGCTTTTTCCCCATGCTTTTGGTCAATTCATAAAACCGCTTCTGAAAAGCCTGATAACTCTCGATGGACGGCTTTCCCATATACCCGAGTACATGGGCCGAACAGTGTTCGGGTGCCACTTTGAGCTGACCACTGATGTGATGAGCCACCAATTCGCGGAAAAAGCTCTCATCCGGATCCGCCATCAGATAGTCGTATCGGATCCCCGAACGGATAAACACCTTCTTGATCCCCGGCAGCGCCCGCAGGCGGCGGAGCAAGTGCAGATAATCGCTGTGATCCACCTGCATAGCGGGACAGGGCGAAGGAACCAGGCACTGCCGGTCCTTGCAAAGGCCCCGGGTCAACTGGCCTTTGCAGGAGGGATGGCGGAAATTGGCCGTCGGCCCCCCCACATCGTGAATATACCCCTTGAACCCCGGCAGACGGATGAGCCTTTCGGCCTCCCGCACCACCGAGTCCTCACTGCGGCAGGTGATTTGCCGCCCCTGATGAAAGGCCAGGGAACAAAAGTGACACCCGCCGATACAGCCCCGATTGTGGGTGATCGAAAAGCGCACCTCCTCAATGCCGGGCACTCCGCCCAGCGCCGCATAGGACGGATGGGCATCCCGCATATAGGGCATCTCGTACACACGGTCGAATTCTTCCGTAGACAGCGGCGGCATGGGCGGATTCTGCACCAGCATGAGGTCCCCATGCCGCTGGATCACCGTTTTTCCCCGCACGGCGTCCTGTTCCTCCTGCTGAATCCGGCAGGAAACGGCGTATTGCCGCTTTCCCGACTCGGTCGCCGCCGCAACCAGTTCAAAACGGGGGCATTCCGCAGCGGGACGCGGCACATACTCTTGGACTGGAACGGCAAAACAGGTACCTCGGATATCGGTTATCGCGGATGGCGCCTCTCCCTTCTGAAGACGGCGGGCAATCTCGGCGGTCTGGCGTTCCCCCATTCCGAACACCAGCAGATCCGCTCCGCTCTCGATGAGGATAGACGGACGCACCCGGTCGTCCCAGTAATCGTAATGGGCGAAACGGCGCAGAGAGGCTTCGAGCCCGCCAAGGATCTGAGGAACATCGGGATACGCCTTTCGCGCCTGTCTGCAATAGACGAGCACCGCCCGGTCCGGCCGCGCTCCCGCCCGGCCGCCGGGGGTGTAGGCGTCGTCGCTTCGCTTCCGCTTGGCGGCGGTGTAATGCGCGACCATGGAGTCGATGTTGCCCCCGCCGATAAAAAAGCCGAGCCGGGGCCGGCCAAACCGGGTGAAATCCGCCGCAGTTCTCGGCTGCGCCAGGACACAGACCCGTAGGCCCTCGGCCTCCAGCACCCGGGAAATGATGGCGGCGCCAAAACTCGGATGGTCCACGTACGCATCGCCCGTCACCACGACGGCATCGGGGCAGACCCATCCGCGTTCCCGCATCTCTTCGGCTGTCAATGGTAAAAACGGCATAGTTTTCTCCTATATGTACCCGAACCAAACCGGCAGCCTGGCAGCCCACGGCGCCGGCCGTGTAAGAGATGTTTACTCCTCTTCCCCATCCGGGCGGTTCATATTCATCTCCAGCCATTGCTGGCGGGTGATGAGGACACGGCGGGATTTGCTGCCCTCGCGTGGTCCGACAATTCCCCGCTCCTCCAGTTCATCCACCAGCCGCCCGGCGCGCGCATAGCCAAGGCGAAGTCGCCGCTGGAGGAGGGAGACCGACGCTTCGCCCGCCTCAACCACCACTTCGATGGCCCGGGGAATCAACTCGTCCCCGGTGTCGTCGCCCGGCAATTCGTCGCGGGAGCCCGATTTGACTTTGGCTTTGCCGGTACCGCTGCTTTCCGCCTGACGCTCGATCTCCTGCATAATGGCCTCGTCGTATTCGTTGTCCTGGGAGGATTTGAGGAAGTCCACCACCGACTCCACCTCCCGGTTGCTGACAAAACACCCCTGCACCCGCATCGGTTTCGGACACCCCACCGGCATGAAGAGCATGTCGCCCTTCCCCAGGAGTTTCTCCGCCCCTCCCGTGTCCAGGATGGTCCGCGAATCCACCGCCGAAGCCACCGTCAAGGCCAGGCGGGATGGGATGTTGGCTTTAATCAGCCCCGTGATGACATCCACCGAGGGGCGCTGCGTCGCGATAACCAGATGCATCCCGGCCGCGCGGGCCATTTGGGCGAGACGGATGATCGCATCCTCCACCTCGCTGGCTGCCGCCATCATCAGATCGGCCAGCTCGTCAATGACGATGAGGATCAGGGGCATGGGCTGAAGCGTTTCGCTGCGGCGGGCCAGTTCGTTATAGGAGGCGAGGTCCCGGACGTTGTTCTCGGCAAACGTTTTATACCGGTTGAGCATCTCGGTCACGGCCCAGCCCAGGGCCCCCGCCGCTTTACGCGGATCGGTCACCACCGGCACCAGCAGATGGGGAATGCCGTTATAGATGCCGAATTCGACTTGTTTCGGGTCGATCAAAACCATCCGCACATCGCCGGGGCTGGCCCGGTATAAAACACTCTGGATCATGGAGTTGGTACACACCGACTTGCCCGATCCGGTGGTGCCCGCGATGAGCAGATGAGGCATCTTGGCCAGATCCGCGAGCACAATCTTCCCCGCGATATCCCGGCCGAGCGCCACGGTCAGCTTGCCTTTGGCAGCGGAGAATTCGGGGGAATCAATTAGCTCACGCAGGCAGACCGCACCCGCGACACGATTGGGCACCTCGATCCCCACCGCCGCTTTGTTGGGGATAGGCGCTTCGATGCGAACGCCGGTGGTCGCCAGGCGCAGGGCGATATCATCGGCCAGCCCGGTGATCCGGCTGATCTTGACCCCGGCGCTGGGCTGAAGTTCATACCGCGTAACCGTCGGTCCGTGAGAGACATCAATCACCCGGGTGCTCACGCCAAACTCTTTGAGGGTGTTGACCAGCAGTTCGGCAGTCGTGTGTTCCTCCGAAGCCGCCAGGGAGAGATCCACCCCCTTGGATTCATCCAGCAGGGATATAGGCGGATACCGGTAGCTGTCGGCCTCTGTATCCATATAGGCCGGGGGGATCTTCCCGCTTTTTTTCACAGGTTCGGCCGCATCCGGCGTCTCTTCTCCGGCCTCTTCCCCGGCTGTGCCTTTTTTGGTCAGCAGATCTTCGACCCGGGGCGCCGGTTTTTCCGCATCGGCCAGTTCCGAGGCCGTCTTCCGCAAGGCGGCCAGCTTGTCCGATACCTGAGCGTCCTCCTCCGCTTTGTCCCCGTCGCCCAAAGGCTCAGATGGGTCGGGATACCCTTCGCCCAGTTCCACGTCAATTGCCGCGTTCCGGCGGCGGTCGGCGCCGGCGATCATCGCGTTTTCAATGCTTTCCTTGGTTTTTTTAACCGGTTTCCATACCGTACGGAACAAAGTCAGAATGGTGGTGCCGGTGACCAACATCAAAAACACAAAAATCAACAGGCAAAGGATGATTTTGGACCCGATATCGGTGAAAAAATACTCGAGCGGATAGCCCAGCAAAACACCCGCCACGCCACCGCCGCGCACCGCCGTCCCATCCTTCCAGGCCTGCCCGATAGCGGCGAAATACGAGTGTCCCTCGGCGATATCCACCGTAAAGACATGGATGGCGCTTCCGATCATCACGAGCAGGAGCAGACACTGCCACAGCTTGCTGCGCAGACTGCCAATCGGCCGTTCCAGTGCCGCGACAACCGCAATATATCCCATAAGAACCGGCAATATATACGCGCAAACGCCAAACAAACCCATCACCAGATTGTGCAGCCACAGCCAGAGATTGGCGCCTTTGATCAGGGCCAGGCAGAGCAACAGGATCGCCCCCGCAAACAGCAGCACCGCCGCCGTCTGATGCCGGGCGCTTGCCACCGCCTGGCTATCGGCCCGGCCTCCGGCCGCTTTCTGCGAAGCCGTTTTCCGGGATGCGGGCCTGCGTGCCGACGTTTTCTTTCGTTGTGCCATGAGCGATCCTCTCTTTTCCCTTCTGTGATGATCTCATCCGGTCCACCCCAACGGAGATGCTATCTCATGATTGTCATGATAAACCCTCTCCCATTTATCATATCAAAAAAAGCCCCGCTCGGCAACAACCGGCAAAGCTTTTCAAGACAATTTTTCCGCAACCCGTCCGGCTAGACACCGGCCGGGTTGGAGCCGTC
Organism: uncultured Oscillospiraceae bacterium; assembly: GCA_902492045.1. Lineage (GTDB taxonomy): Bacteria > Bacillota > Clostridia > Oscillospirales > Acutalibacteraceae > UMGS1623. The sequence continues at coordinate 23,086 of CABUKB010000016.1, forward strand.
AATCATGGCATACAGCGCCGCAATGGCGTCGGATAACGAGCCGAGAGAATCAATCAGCCCCTCCTGCACCGCATCCTCCCCGTCGAGGACGCTGCCCACATCGGTGGCCAGTTCATCGGTGTTCATGCAAAGTTCGGTGAACCGCTCGAAACTCATGCGGGAGTTGTCGGTGACAAACCGGGTAATCCGCTCCTGCATCCGCTGAAAATAGGTAAACGCCTGCGGAACTCCCAGCACCAAGCCGTTAATTCGGACCGGATGGATCGTCATGGTGGCGGAAGGGGCGATAAAGGATTTTTTGGCCGCCACGGCCAAGGGAACGCCGATGGAATGGCCCCCGCCAAGGACCAGGGATACGGTGGGCTTTTTCATCCCGGCAATCAGTTCCGCAAGAGCAAGGCCCGCTTCGATATCCCCCCCGACGGTGTTGAGCAGGATCAGCAGCCCCTCGATCTCCCGGCTTTCTTCGATCGCCACGAGTTGGGGAATCACATGCTCATATTTGGTGGTCTTGTTTTCGCTCGGAAGGGCATAATGCCCCTCGATCTGGCCGATGATGGTCAGGCAGTGGATGACATGGCGCCCATTGTTGGTGGTTACGGAGCCGTTTTCCACCACATCTTTCAGTTGCTCCTGTACCGCCGTCGCTTCTTCCGGGCCTTCGGCGGGCTGCGCGTTTTGATGATTCGCGGCCGGTTTTGTCTCGGTCCGATTCATAACGATCACCTCTCCGACGGCTAGTGTTCGCCGTGGATGGGCGAAATATGCGCAGCCGCGATTCGGGGAGATTTTTCACACCACGGTCCCAAGCCGGGGCCGGCGCGGCTTACGGTCGGCTGGCTGTGGGCGCGGCTTCGGGAGACGGTTGCGGGGATTTCGGTGCCGGCGGAACCTTTTCCCCTTTTCCCGCCAGTTTGGCGTTGGACAGCATCAGCTTGATCCGGTTTTCCTGATTGATGCGGGTCGCCCCGGGATCATAATCCACACAAACGATATTGGCCTCAGGCCGGCGGTTTTTGATCTGCCGCACCATCCCCTTGCCGACCACATGGTTGGGCAGACAGCCGAACGGCTGGGTACACACGATATTGGACGTGCCCGAATCAATGAGTTCCAGCATTTCCCCGGTGAGCAGCCAGCCCTCGCCCATCTTGTTGCCGTAACCGAGATAATCCTTCACCAGACTCTTAAGATGGGCGAAAGTGCAGGGGACCCGGAATTCCGGACGGCGGGCAATAGCCGCAATCATGTCTCTCTGCAAGCCTTCGCAGTACTTTTTCAGAAAGCCCGCACCGATATAGGTGGCGGTTTTTCCCCCGTAGATCAAATGGTCTTCCACCCGGTTGTCGCATTTAAAAATGATGAAATCCATGATGCCGGGCACCACCGGCTCGCATCCCTCGTCAAACAGGAACTGCTCCAGATTGTTGTTGCCCAGCGGCGCATATTTGATGTAGATCTCCCCCACGACCCCCACCCGGGGTTTGGGGATACGGTGGACCGGGATCGACGCAAAATCGTCCACAATGGCGTTGAAGTTTTCCACCACATGCGGCCGCCGGAACCCGCCCTTTTTCGGAAATTCCGCCACCAGCCGGTCCACCCATTTGGCAATGCGCCGGTCGGTTTCCCCTTCCACGATTTCATAGGGACGGCACTGGTTTGCCAAATTGACGAGAATGTCGCCGTAAATCATGGAATAGGCCATTTGGACGATCATCTTGAAATTCAGAGAAAATCCGGGATTCTTCTCCAGTCCCGACAAGTTGACCGACACCACCGGAACGTATTCATATCCCGCCCTTTTGAGTGCTTTGCGCAACAGATGGATATAATTGGAGGCGCGGCAGCCGCCGCCCGTCTGGGTGATGAACAGCCCCACTTTGTGAGGATCGTATTTCCCGCTCTTGATCGCGTCGATGAGCTGGCCGATTACCAGCAGAGCGGGATAACAGGTGTCGTTGTGGACGTACTTTAGCCCCTCATTGACAATTCCACGGTGATTGGTGGTGAGCATATCCACCTTATACCCATGGAGTTCGATGACCCGTTTGAGCATCGTGAAATGCACCGGAAGCATCTGGGGCATCAGGAGGGTGTATTCCTGTTTCATTTCCTCGGTAAAAAGCAGGCGACCCTGCTCATTGTAAACCAGTTGTGCCATCGTATCAAAACCTTTCCCACTGTCGGCATCAGGCGGGGCGCGCCTCTTTTTCCGCCGCATCTGCCTTGGCTTCCATGGCCGCGATCAAGCTGCGGATACGGATGCGCACCGCCCCCAGATTGGTGATTTCGTCGATTTTGAGCTGGGTATACAGCTTGCCCTTATCCTCCAAAATCGCACGGACTTCATCGGTGGTGATCGCGTCGATCCCGCAGCCGAAGGAGACCAGCTGCACAAGCTGCATATCCGGCTGCGTCGTGACATATTCCGCCGCGCTGTAAAGACGGCTGTGATAGGTCCATTGGTTGAGAACATGGACCGGCTGTTTGGGGGAATGCCAGGCAACCGCGTCCTCCGTGACCACCACCAGGCCGAATGAGGCAATTAAGGAATCAATTCCGTGATGGATTTCGGGATCCATATGATAGGGACGGCCGGACAGCACGATGATCGGCATGCCGTTGTTGCGGGCAAAGGCGATCATTTCGCCGCCCTTTTCCCGCACGGCGTTCACATGGTCGGCATAGGCTTCGTAAGCCGCCGCAGCCGCCTTTTTTATCTCGAGTGCGGGAATCCCAAACTCCCGTCCAAAATATGCCGCCGCTTTTTTGGCAAAGTCCCGGGGACGGTGGAGCCCGAAATAGGGATGGAGAAACCGAACCGTTTCCAGCCGTTCCATATTGGCGGCCAGCAGTTCGGGATAATAGGCGACCACCGGGCAGTTGTAGTGGTTGTCGCCCTTTTTCTCGTCGAAGTTATACGGCAGGCAGGGGTAGAAAATAGCGTCCACGCCCTCATCCAAAAGCCGTTCCATGTGCCCGTGAGCGAGCTTGGCCGGATAACACACCGTATCCGAAGGGATGGTATACTGTCCGGCTTGATACAATTCCCGGCTGGATTCGGGGGACAGCACCACCTCGAACCCCAGATGCGTGAAAAAGGCATTCCAAAAAGGCAGGTTTTCGTACATGTTAAGAACCATGGGAATGCCGATCCGCAGCCGTTTGCCGTCGGGACCCAGCCGTGCCGGGAAACGGTCATCGACCGCCGGCAGGCCGCGGAGCCGTTCGTATTTCCAACGAACCAGGTTGGGAACATCCTTCTGTTTCCCTTTTCCCAGAGGGCGCTCGCAGCGATTGCCGGAAATATAACTCCGACCGCCGTCAAACCGGTTGATGGTCAGCAGGCAATGGTTTCCGCACAGGCCGCACGGGGCGGTTTTGGCGGTATGTTCAAATCTTTCGAGATCCTCGGCGGTCAGGATCGAGGATCTCTCCCCCTTCAGTTTTCCCTGCACCGCCTGATCGCGGGCGTAAAGGGCGGCGCCGTATGCGCCCATGATGCCGGCGATTGTGGGCCGGACCACTTCGGCGGAGAGTTCCAGTTCAAAACTGCGCAGAACCGCATCGTTGAGAAACGTGCCGCCCTGTACCACGATATGCCGGCCCAACTCCTCGGGGCTGGAAGCGCGGATGACCTTGTAAATGGCGTTTTTCACGATGCTCATGGACAGGCCCGCCGAAATGTCTTCCACCAAAGCCCCTTCCTTTTGCGCCTGTTTCACCGAGGAATTCATGAACACCGTACACCGGGATCCCAAATCCGCCGGGTGTTTCGCCATCAGGCCGAGTTTGGAAAAGGTGGCGATATCATACCCCAGCGCCCTGGCAAACGTCTCGATAAAGGAGCCGCATCCGGAAGAACAGGCTTCGTTGAGCAGAATGCTGTCGATGGCGCCGCCCCGGATCTTGAAGCATTTCATGTCCTGCCCGCCAATATCAATGATAAAGTCCACGTCCGGATTAAAATGGCGGGCGGCACGATAGTGAGCCACTGTTTCCACCAGGCCCCGGTCGATGTGGAATGCATTTTTGACCAAATCCTCGCCATAGCCGGTGGAGGCACTGCCCCGGATGACAATCCGGTCCCCGAACCGGTGATAAATCTCCTTCAGCTGTTCCAGCACCACCGAAACCGGATTGCCCTCGTTGGATGCATAATAGCTGTAGAGCAAGCCCCCGTCGGGGGAAATCAGTACCAGCTTCGTGGTGGTGGAACCGGCATCCACCCCCAGATAAGCCTCTCCCCGATAGTGGTCTGCGTCCATAGGAGGGGGACAGTGAGCGTTGTGCCGGGCCAGAAACGCATCGTATTCCGCCTGTGACGAAAAAAGCGGCTGCAGCGTGTTGGTGGTGTTTTGCTGCGTGGAGGCGTGCTCAATCCGTTCGAGCAACTCATCGAAGAGCATCGGCGCGCTGTTGGATGCATAACAGGCTGCACCCACCGCTACAAACACATCGGCGTTTTCCGGAAATACCGCGTTTTCATCGGATAGACGGAGCGTCTCGACAAACCGCCGCCGCAGCCCCTCCAAAAAGTAAAGCGGCCCTCCCAAAAACAGCACCTTACCCTCGATCTTCCGTCCCTGGGCCAAGCCCGCAATGGTTTGGTTGACCACCGCCTGGAAAATGCTCGCCGCGATATCTTCTTTTCGGGCGCCCTGGTTGAGCAACGGCTGAATGTCGCTTTTGGCAAACACGCCGCAGCGGGACGCAATCGCATACAACTTCTCATACCCGAGGCTCAGGAGGTCGAGTTCATCCGCCGTAATGCCCAACAGCGTGGCCATCTGGTCAATGAAGGCCCCCGTGCCGCCTGCACAGGAACCGTTCATCCGCTCCTCCAGGCCGCCGGTCAGAAAAATGATCTTGGCATCCTCGCCGCCCAGTTCCACCACCACATCGGTGTCGGGTATAAACCGTTCCACTGCGCCGGCAGTGGCGAAAACCTCCTGGACGAATTCCAAATCGGCAGCCTTGGCCACTCCAAGACCCGCCGAACCGGTAATGGCGACCTGCACCGTCTGCCCGGAGAGTTTGGGGCGCAAAAGCCGAAGCATTTCGGCGGTTTTTTCCCGCACCTTTGACATGTGGCGCTCATAGGTACGGAAAACGGTTGTATCCTGATCGTCCAGCAGCACCACCTTGACTGTCGTGCTGCCAATGTCGATTCCTATACGCAATGATAAGCCTCCTAGCTCCCAGTTGAGGCCATGGACCGCTATCATTCCGGCATGTCCCGGCCCTCAAAAATAAATGCTTTACGTTTGATTATACCATCAAACGCAAAAAAGGGCAAGGGAAATCCCTTGCCTCGCCACTGTCAAATTATAGCGTCCGGTCCAATCCGACGAATTCTCCCTTCTGCTGAAAACCGGCCTTCTAAACATAATCCGAGTGGAGATGATGCCCCCGGCAGAACAAGCAGGATTCGATAACGTCCCCGGAGACATCGTGCTATTCCCAAAACCGGTCCCTGCAACCGTCGTGGCCCTCGGCCGCTTTCTGTGAGAAATCCCCCGCTTTTTGTCGCGGTTTCTCGATTACTCCGCCCCACCCGTATCGCTTTCAGGGCAGCCCGTAAACCTCGCCCAAATAGTCATCAATCAATTCGGAAATCCCGTCCGGATCAATCGTTTTGTGTATCAGTCTTTTGCCGAAGCCGGCCGCCACATCGCGGTTCCTGTCAAGATCGAAAACCGTTACATCCGGCCTCCCCCGCATGATGAGGTGTACATCAAAACTCTCTTTTTCTTCCGCTCCTTCTGTACGGCATATGCCAGCCGTTATTTCGTAATCATCGACACTCGCGATCGCCATGCCTACACTCATCCCCGTATGATATGATTTGTGCACTATTTTCACCGCTAATTAAAATATCATCTCGGTTTTTTCTTGTCAATGTTATTCCTTTGCAGAACATATTTTCTCACATATTGGCTAAACATGTGGAATAGTTGGCATCAATATTCCCGATAAATTAAAGAAAATCGCAAAAATGAAGAGTATAAAATTCACATTCTTATTTTATCTGTTCTTCAAAAAAACGGCGGGATTCGATCAGATCCTGAGCGCATTGAAAATTGTGGCGGTACAGTTCCACAATCCAAGCTCCTTGAAAGCGCTGTTTCTCCAGATCGGCGATAATCTGCTTAAAGTCGGTGATGCCTCGTCCTGGAGGCATGCAATCCTGCTGGGCATTATGGTCACTGACATGCACATGGGCAATATGGCCTTCCATCGCATCCAAGACCTCTCCGAGCGCGTGTCCACATCGGAGGGCCTGCTTGAGATCCAGGACAAAATGGGCCTTCGGACCGAGCCTGTCTCGCATGGCCCGCAAATAGGCGTTGTCGGAGGACCGGAATCGCACCACATTCTCTTGGGCAAGACAGACCCCATACTGCATTCCACAATCGTATAATTCCTCATAACGCGAAAGGGACTCCTCCAGCGCGAGCGGGCTGTCCAGACGGTCGCCGTGAATCACGACGATAGAGGCCCCTAACTCCGCCGCCGCCTCAAAAAATCGGTTGTACAGGGCTTTGCCGTCCTCAAAGCGCCTCCTGTAGGCCGAATAAAGAAGAAAAGGCTCGTTTCCGGCGGAATAGGGATGCACAGACACGATCCTAGCTCCCGCTGCATCGGCCTTCCTGCGAAGCTGACGGATAAAATCCGAGTTCAGTTCCGATTCCGTATTGATAAATACTTCCAGGGTGCGAAAGCCGCATGCCAATAAGCTGTCCAACGCGTTTTCTGTCAACTCCGGATAAAAATTGGACGTGGATGCGCCAATCTCGATCATAAGACAACCCCTTCCATGGTAAATCTTATCCATTGAGGCAAAAATGCCGCCGTGCTACAATTTAAGTAAAGAGAAACCGGGATAGGCCGGCTATAAGTATAGCATGCCCGATCCGCGATGAAAAGAGCAAGGGGGTGGTCATTTTGAATATCATCCGAGCCTGTGTTTCCTTCATACAAAAACAATACCGGAATCTTCACGATTTTACCCGGTATATTCTCCACGGGAGTTTCCAGTTTACGGCCGTTTTATATCTTTCCGCCGGCATTACATACCGGATTGCCCCCTATGTTCCGGATTCTTTCCAAGCCCTGACCTATTCAGATGGATTTCTTTCAATCGCGCCTGTGGTCATGGCCAGCGGCATCATCGCCGCTCTGGTCAGCGACCTGGTGCTGCGGCAGTACAGCCAAGACAAAGAGGAATAGCTACTATTTTACAAAAAGATGCCCCGGACAGCGAGGCCGCTTCCGGGGCAGAGGAACAGAGCCCGTAAAAATATTAGGCTAGTTTGGTAAGGGTCAGGGATACCCCACTGTAGATAAAGTTTCCGCCTTGGGCTACAACCCGGAGGGTAGAGGGAACTCGGGTTATCTGCACTGGGAAAGAGAAAGACACCGTGGCACTATCGCCGGAGGTGTGGAAGGTATGCTGCGCAAAAGCTCCCGGTACATCATTTCCATTTAACTGCAGGGACAACAGGATATTCAAAGGGAAGTTTACTCCCGAAGCCGGGGCAATATTTCCGTGAAATGCGGCGGAATAGATACCCGAGGCCAAGATGGAGAAATCCGTGCTGCCGGGCGTATGGGTGATGCTGGAGCCGATGATCGGTCCATTTAGATCAAACTTTAGCGGCGTACCGTTAGAGCCGGGGGCAGAAGGCGTGGAGTAGGCAGATAGCAATGCCGACGTTGTAGCGGTTCCGGTAGGACCGGTCGGACCTGTTGGACCGGTGGGACCCGTAGGACCTGTCGGACCGGTGGGACCGGTAGGGCCGGTAGGACCCGTAGGACCAGTCGGACCTGTTAGACCTGTCGGACCGGTGGGACCGGTGGGACCTGTCGGACCGGTGGGACCCGTCGGGCCGGTAGGACCGGTCGGACCCGTAGGACCTGTTAGACCTGTCGGACCCGTCGGGCCGGTGGGACCTGTGGGACCCGTGGGACCAGTAGGGCCGGTCGGACCCGTCGGGCCGGTAGGGCCGGTAGGACCTGTCGGACCCGTAGGACCGGTCGGACCTGTTGGACCGGTAAGGCCGGTAAGACCTGTCGGACCCGTAGGACCGGTGGGACCCGTCGGGCTGGTAGGACCTGTCGGACCGGTCGGACCCGTGGGGCCGGTAGGACCGGTAGGACCGGTAAGACCCGTCGGACCGGTGGGGCCAGTGGGACCGGTCGGACCTGTTGGACCGGTAGGACCCGTAGGACCGGTGGGACCTGTGGGACCGGTGGGGCCGCCGCTAGGACCCGTAGGACCGGTAGGGCCGGTCGGACCTGTAGCGCCGTTTATTTATGCACAACATTAACTTTTGTTTTGCGGTGAATAGAAAGCCCGTCATATCGCCTTGCTCTCAATCACCGTAATTATGTTGTGGTTGTTCTCAATGTAATCAATAATTCGCTGGTACTCGTCGGCAAAATTGAAGTCAACCGTTATTTCCCCGTTCTCATGCACCCAAACCGCCTTGATAAGTTCCACCATTATTCCGCGGTTTAGGCTCTGAATGTTTTTGTATTTCAGAAAGGCAGTTAGATACGGGTCGTCGGCTCCGATACCGTCAGCCATTACCTGCATTTCCTCTTTCAGATAGGAAATATTAGCTTCAAGCTGCTGTATCTGTTCTGCAATCTTGCCTTTTAAGCGGCGGTACTCCTCTTTGGTGATCTCGCCGCTTTTCCAGTCAAGGTACAAGCTGTCGGAAGCGTCATTGTACTGTTTTAGCTGCTTTTCTACCTGTTTCAACGAATGGGATAACCGTTTGTTTTCCCTGTTGATTACAGGCGCGTTGTTGATACGTTCAATTTCTTCCGCAAGCTGATCTACAAGGGCAATTTGCATTTGCAACGCTGCTAATACCGCGTTTTCCAACTTGTCTTGCCGGATAGAATGTTTGCTGCAAATCTTTTTGTCGGTGTAGCTGCGGCAAGAATAGTAGGCAATATTGCGGGCTGTTTTGCGCCGCATGGCTTTTTGACAGTCAGCGCAACGGACAAAACCGGACAATAAATAAACTTCCTGTTTACCCGGTGCCGTTCTTGTGTCGCGCTTATGTAGGGCTTGCGCTTTCTCGAATGTTTCCCTGTCAATGATCGCTTCGTGTGTGTTGGGGACGACAAACCATTC
>CABUKB010000017.1 GCA_902492045.1 uncultured Oscillospiraceae bacterium
AATTGCAGGAAAATCCGCAAATGACAATGGCAAGCCTAATTTCTCTGTATAATACAGATATGGCAAGCCGACTCAGGGTGTCAACCATGAACAACAAGGAGCACCTAATAAGGACAAAGATTTTGCCTTATTTCGGCAAAATGAAAATCAGCGACATTAAAGCAACAACGGTTCGACAATGGCAAAATCAGCTCATGGGTGACGAGTACGCCGAAACATACCTAAAAGCCATCAATAATCAGCTTTGCGCGATTTTTAACTACGCCGTTAAGTATTATGGTCTAAAAGAAAATCCTTGTCATAAGGCGGGAAGCATAGGACGCAAGAACGCAAAGGAAATGCAGTTTTGGACAAAAGACGAATACATTAGATTTGCCGCAGCAATCGAGGACAAACCACAAATGCACTCAGCGTTTCAAGTCCTTTACTGGTGCGGCATACGGGAAGGCGAACTCTTAGCCTTGACCAAAGATGATATTGACTTTGAGGGAAACACCATAACTATCAATAAATCCTATCAGCGAATTGGCAAGAAAGATATTATTACGGAGCCCAAAACTCCGAAAAGCAATCGGATTATCGCTTTGCCGAATTTTCTTTGCGAAGAACTTAAAGAGTATATCTCACACATCTATGATAATGGGCGCATTTTCCCATTAACCAAGCATGCCCTATACAGGGAAATGATTCGAGGTAGCAGCCAGAGCGGAGTTAAAAAGATTAGAGTGCATGACCTCAGACATAGCCACGCCTCATTACTTATCGAACTCGGCTTTTCGCCACTCTTGATAGCCGAACGACTCGGCCATGAGAACATAGAAACGACCCTCAATACCTACTCCCATCTATACCCGCACAAGCAAGGAGAACTTGCTCAAACGCTGGACTCCCTGCTAAAAACCTGATTTCAGCGTCATAACAGCATCGCGGCTATCATTAAAAGAGCCCGAAAGCCTTGCAAACAAAGACTTTCGGGCTTTCTTCCATTTATTCCCACTCGATGGTGGCGGGGGGCTTCGGTGATAAATCGTAGCAGACGCGGTTTACACCCGGGACCTCGCTGAGGATCCGGTTTGTCACTCGGTGAAGCACCGGCCAAGCCAATTCTTCGACCTCGGCCGTCATGGCATCGACGGTGTTGACCGCACGCAGTATCACAGGATATTCAAAACTCCGTGCGCCGTCCCGGACCCCTACCGAACGGAAATCCGGTACAATAGTGAAATATTGCCACACAGTTTTATCCAGTCCCGCTCTCTGAAACTCTTCCCGCAGGATGGCATCCGATTCCCGCACCGCCTCGAGACGGTCCCTCGTGATGGCCCCCAGGCAGCGCACGCCTAAACCGGGGCCGGGGAAGGGTTGACGATAGACCATACTCTCCGGCAGGCCGAGGGCCAAACCGCAAGCCCTCACCTCATCCTTGAACAACTGACGCAACGGTTCCACAAGCTGGAACTGCAGATCGTCCGGCAGACCGCCGACGTTGTGGTGGGATTTAACGGTTTTATTGGTTTTGGTCCCGCTTTCCACGATATCGGGATAAATGGTCCCCTGCGCGAGAAATTCGATCCCTTCGAGTTTCCGGGCTTCTTCTTCAAACACGCGTATGAATTCCGCGCCGATGATTTTTCGTTTCTGCTCCGGGTCGGCCACACCCGCCAGTTTGCCGAGAAACCGTTCAGACGCGTCCACATACACAAGATTGGCTTTCAGACGGCTGCGGAAAACCTCGATTACCTGTTCGGGTTCCCCTTTGCGCAACAGACCGTGGTTGACGTGAACACAGGTCAGCTTATCCCCGATGGCGCGCAAAAGCAGTGCCGCCACGACAGACGAGTCTACCCCGCCGGACAGAGCTAAAAGCACTTTTTTATCTCCAACCTGCGCCCGAACCTGTTCGATCTGGTCCTCTATAAAATTCACCATGTTCCAGTTAGCCTCAGCCCCGCAAACGCCGAACACAAAGGTGCGCAGTTCTTCCTGCATTGCTTCGGAGGCTTCCGGCCAAACGGCGAGATTCCGTGTCCCGACCGCCTGAGGACAGTTTACGGACAGCACTGGCAGACCGCAAGACAACAGACTGGCATCGACGTTCATAACACTCCCGTTCATGTCCTGATCCGACCCGCCGTTGAGAATCAGACCCCGGACGTTGTCCATCGCATGCAACTGTTCCAGCGTCAGGTCGTGGGGGTAGATTTCGCTGTATACCCCCAGCGCCCGGACAGCCCGCGCGACAGTGGTGCTGTCCCGGCTGCCCAAATCCAAGATGATGATTCGGTCCTGTTTCATAGTGGTTCTCCTTTATGTAGGTTTTTTCGACGGCCGGCGGCGCGGATCATGTTTCGGGGCGCATTCCCGGCAGTAGCCGTAAATCTGCACCACATGGTCCGTCACCACGAAATCCGCTGTTTCGGCAATTTCCTGTTCCAAATGATCAAGCGGGCATTCCGGCAGGTCCTGCATCCGGTTGCAATCCCGGCAGATCATATAATGCCGATGGGGGTGCCCGTGTGACGAACTGTAAAAGATTTCGCCATTTTCCATCGGTTCCCGGATGACCTCTCCCCGCTCCTGCATCGCCATCAGATTCCGATAAATCGTGGATTTCGCCAGGGTGGGCTGTTTTTCACGCGCAGCCCGGTAGAGCTCTGCAGCCGTGAGAGGCGCGGCGGCCTGTTCTAAAAGAGACAATATCAGCCGCTTTTGGCGCGTACTGCGTATTTTAGCCGCCAAAGTACACCGCCCCCTTTTCCCTTTCTATTGTATCCAGGTGTGGAAAACCTGTCAACCATCTGAAAGGAATTTCACTTTCCAACGATAATCCGGCGGCCATGGGGAAAACGGGTTCAGGCAAAAAAAGAAAGGGGCGCCGAACGCCCCTTTCGCGGTGGGTATATTCTCAGGCCTCTTCTTCAAACGAATCTTTTCCGACGCCGCAAACCGGGCAAACGAAGTCATCCGGCAGATCCTCAAAGGCCGTGCCGGGAGCGATTCCGTTATCCGGGTCCCCCACCTCCGGATCGTAAACATACCCGCAAACCGTGCAAACCCATTTACTCATACTTGCCACTCCTTTTGCTTCCTTATGGATTATTGTCTCATTCGGCCCGGAAAATATACCAACCGAATGTCGAAACCCATCCATCTATTCTCCGCGAAAATTCTGTGTTATAATGGAAAAAGAAAAAACAGAGAGGAGATAGAATCATGGTCCATCATGCTGCCGACATGCCTTTCGAGGAACGCCCGCATATGCGGGGCGGCGAGGGAACGATCCGCCTGCTTGCCGCCTTATCTCCTGAAGAGTGCATTCCCCCGGTGCGGCTGTTTTCCCGTATCACCATCCCCGCCGGCGGATCCATCGGTTATCATATCCACGAACAGGAAACGGAATTTTATTACGTTCTCTCAGGAGAAGGGGTCATGGACGACAATGGCACCCCCGTCGCCATCGCCGCAGGGGACGCCACCGTCACGCGCGATCAGGAGGGACACGGCGTTGTCAACACCGGAACCTGTCCTCTGGAACTGCTGGCCATGATTGTCGCCAACTGACACCGGGCAGCTTACTCACGAGGTCACTATACACTCTGCAGGACCAAAAATCAAGCCATTTTGAAATTTAGGGCAGAAATCCTGAAAAAACTCGGATAAGCTATGTAGGGGCTTTCCCGTTATAACGGGAAAGCAAAGGGTTAGAACATCCCGGTAACATTGTCCACGAGTTCGCCTACATTCCGCAGGGCTTTTCCCACGTTTTTCTTCAGGCTCTTTTTCCCGTGCATGGCTCGGCTTCCGACGGCGCCGGCAATACAGCCGACAGCCACACCCATCCCGACGCCTTTCATAAACCCCATAACGCCTTTTGTCATGACTCAAAGCACTCCTTTCAACTGCGGGATTGAGTTTCCGCCTTTTTAGCATGTCCGCCGTGTTCTCCGAATTTCCCGGAACTTGCTGGAAGGAAAAGTTGTCAACCAAACGCTTGGCTGAGCCGGCCTCATCGCTTAAAAAAGCCAAAAAATACCTGTACGAATTCGCCGGAAATTGGATATTGGCAATTTTTCTCTCACAGGCGGATTCCTATACTCGGTTATCCGGTCTTGATGGCGACTTTTATAACGCCGTCACGCTTGTTTTCAAACAAATCATAGGCTTCCTCGATTTTTTGCAGTGGAAACGTATGGGTGATGAGTGGAGTGGTATCCATCTCGCCCTGTTCAATCCGACGCAGAATTTCGGCACAGTCGCATCCATCTACGCCACCGGTCTTGAAAGTCAGATTCTTGCCGTACATATCCGGCAACGGCAACGTTTGCGGCCGGTCGTATAAAGCGACGACCGTAACAACGGCGTTCGGTCTGGCGCATTTCCATGCGGTCTCAAAAGTGGTTTCAGTACCAGCCACTTCCAACACCACATCGGCCCCGCCGTGTTCGGTATGCTCTCTGATGCATGTTTCAACGGTGTCGGGCGTAACCGTCAGTACATTCGGATAATGCTTTTGGACAAATTGAATGCGGTTTTCGTCCCTTTCGCAAACCACGATTTGTTTCGGATTTTTGAGCATAACGCAGAGCAGCGTGCAGATGCCGGTGGGACCGGCGCCGATAATCAAAACCGTGTCCTCCTCGGCTATTTCCGAAATCCGCGCCGCCCAAAAACCAGTGGCGAGAATATCTCCCACAAACAGGGCCTGCTCATCGGATACTTTATCGGGGATACGATTCAGTCCGGTATCGGCGTACGGCACACGCACATATTCCGCCTGGCCGCCGTCCACGCGGCACCCGAGCGCCCAGCCGCCGTATTTGTCGGTACAGTTGTTGACATAGCCCTTTCTGCAGAAAAAGCATTCACCGCAGAAGGTCTCCACGTTGACGGCCACGCGGTCCCCTGGCTTTACGTTTGTGACATCTGAGCCGACCTCTTCAACAATGCCGACCATCTCGTGTCCAACTGTGACGCCGGGAACGGCACGGGGAACGAAGCCGTGTTTGATATGTAAATCGCTGGAGCAGATGCTCGCGAGCGTGACCTTTACAATCGCGTCGCGGCTGTTCTGTATCCGGGGTTTCGGATTTTCTGTGAGCGCAAAATGCCCTTTTGATATATACGAATACGCAAGCATACCGACTTCTCCGATCTTTTCTCCATTGATTCTTTCCTGTATCAGGCCGCATTCGACAGCCACTTGGATGAACACACCCCACGGGCTGTAGCGAAAAAGCCGTGCAGGGTGCGGTGACGGCGGGTTTATTATAATACATCCGTATAAAAACATCAACCAACGCCCTGACTCCTGACGATTGTTATCGCGTGCTTATTCCAGGCAACGGATAAGCGCCATCAAATGCCGGATGACAATTTTTCAATCCCCAATTGTTGCTCGATGCTGAATTCAACAAAAAATCTCGGTAATTCCTCCAGGGAATACCGAGATTTTTGGAAACCTAACAGAAAAGACAGGGCATCGGCCCCGGCCGAAAAGGAGACCTCAGTCGTTCAAGGGACGGCCATTTGCATCGGTGCGGATATTCCCGGTGAGGATTTGGATCCCTTCCACCAAGCCCCAAATCCAGGCCGCCAGTGCGCCGATGCCACAAGCCCAGCCGCCGATCAGGGTCAGCAGAAGTTGAGCCACCGCCTTGCCTGTGTAACCCAGATAAAAGTTGTGTACCCCCAGGGAGCCCAAGAAAATACCCAGCAGACCGGCCGCCATCTTGGATTTGCCCCCGACAGAAGGATACGCGGGATTGTTGAGATTGCTGCCGCAATGCACACAGACGACCGCCATGGGATTGGCCGGCTGGCCGCAGTTGGGACAATATCCGGTCCCCGTCCCCACCGGCACGCCGCAGCCTACGCAAACCGCAGCGCCTGGAGCGAGGGGACGCCCGCACTGTTTACAGTACTGAGGATACCCCGAAGCGGGGGGCGGTGCCGCCGGTGCCCCGTAAGGAGGCGGGGGCGTCTGCGTCTGGCCCACGGGAGGGGAATAGCTTTGTTGCGGAGGGACCGGAGCGCCGGCCGGCGCTCCGGTAGGCGCTCCCGCGGGAGCGCCCGTGGAAACGGCCGGTGCGGGCGGCACCGTTTGACCGGGGCTCGCCGCTTCCCCTTCCAAAGCAGTCCCACAATATATACACACCTTCGCGTTCGGATCGGCTTGAGCGCCGCACTGAGGGCATCTGCGTTCTTCCATATCGGAACCATTCCTTTCGTTGTGTCAGATCGGTGTTTCGGCAACCTGTCGGCGGTTTGCCTGCCTCTGGCATCATTATAAAGCATGCCGGACCTAAACGCAAGAACCCTTTGGAGATCTTATCGAATTCTTAGGGAAATTTTATAAGATTTTCATCATTTCCATGCGAAGGATAAAAAGAATAACCAAAAATTTTTATTTGGACATATTTCGTTCAGAATTCTATGCTATACTAAATTTTATCATAGAGAAAATTATCCGTATAAAGAGGAGGAGGCATATGCCGGGAAACTATTCGGAAATAACGCCCCAGGTGCGGGAATTGGCAGAAAAATGCCGGAAAAGCAGCACCATTGATGCCACCCTGTTCACCAAGTACCAGGTCAATCGGGGGTTGCGGGATCTCAAGGGAAACGGTGTCCTGACCGGCTTGACCGAGATCTCGGAAATCCAGTCCAGCATCATGACCGACGACGGCCCCAAACCCTGCGACGGCAAACTCTTTTACCGTGGTATCAATGTGGAGGACATTGTCAGCGGGTTCATCCGGGAAAAACGCTATGGCTTTGAGGAGACGACCTATCTGCTCCTATTCGGTGAACTGCCTACACGGCAGCAGCTCACGGAATTTCAGCAGATACTCTCCGATTACCGCACTCTGCCCACCAGCTTCGTGCGGGATATTATTATGAAGGCGCCGAGTTCGGATATGATGAATGCTCTGGCCCGCAGCGTTCTCACCTTGTATTCCTATGATGAAAACGCCAACGATATTACGATTGAGAACGTGTTGCGGCAGTGCCTGCAGCTTATCGCTCTATTTCCGCTCCTGTCGGTTTACGGCTACCAGGCCTACAGCCATTATCACGACGGCAACAGCCTGTATATCCACAATCCGCAGCCCAATCTATCCACGGCTGAAAATATCCTGTTTGTCCTGCGCCCAGACAGCCAGTACTCCGAACTCGAGGCGAAAATCTTGGATCTGACGCTTGTGCTTCACGCTGAACACGGCGGCGGAAACAATTCCACGTTTACGACCCATGTGGTTTCTTCGTCCGGCACCGATACCTATTCGGTTATCGCCGCCTCGCTCGGCTCTCTCAAAGGCCCGAAGCACGGCGGAGCCAATATCAAAGTGGTGCGGATGATCGAGGATATGAAACAGTCGCTGTCCGATTGGACGGATGAAAACGCCGTTGTGGACTATCTGCGCCGTCTGCTGCACAAGGAGGCGTTCGACCGTGCCGGCCTGATTTACGGGATGGGGCACGCCGTTTATTCCCTTTCCGATCCCCGGGCCAACATATTCAAGCATTTTGTGGAAAGCCTGTCGGTCGAAAAGGGACGGGAGGAGGAATACAAACTCTACTCCCTCATCGAAAAGCTCGCTCCCCAGGTCATTGCGGAGGAGCGCAAAATTTATAAGGGCGTGAGCGCCAATATTGACTTCTACAGCGGTTTTGTTTACAGTATGCTCAATCTGCCGCTCGAGCTGTATACCCCGATATTCGCCATCTCCCGCATCGCGGGCTGGAGTGCTCACCGGCTTGAGGAACTCATCAACGCCGGAAAAATTATCCGTCCGTCTTATAAAAGCGTATCGGTCCGCCGGGACTACACGCCTCTCGACAAACGCTGAAAACGATCTCCCGTCCCGTGGGCATCCGCCCACGGGACATTTTTTATCCAAAGCGACCCCCACCGCAGGATGCAGACCCTGTGTCCGGGGCCAGGGCCTCGAAGACTACCGAACTGAAAAACAACACAGGGATCCGGCCGCCCGAACCCCCTGTTTTTTCATCAGTCCCCGTCCGGCTGTCTGTTCATGGAACAGCTCCAAAACCTCTCGATTTGGGACGAGGTCAGGGAACGGACAAAATCCCGTTTTAGAACCAGCAGATGCTCTAGACCGTCCGCCACCTCATAAAGTATAGCGCGTATCTCGAATTCCGTCCTGGTCGCCGGCAGTTCGCTCATTTTAAACCGCTGGCGGCGATCCTCGAGATGGGCCAGCAGATCCACCGCGTTGTTGTACTCATGCAGGGAAGAGGCGACTTCCATGATAAAGACGCCAATTTCATCCGCCTGCCAAGGATATGGGCCGCATCCCGCTTCCAAACGGGCCAGACTGCCGACCAGCCTGGACAATGCCTGACACTGCTGCCGACGCATCTCCACATATTGCAAAAAATAGCGCATGTCGGGATGAAATGTGTTGTCGGCGAGGGATTCCGCCCGGCGGCGGGCGTCATCAAGATGGACACGCAAAGCCTGAATGTCGGCCTGAATCCGGGATGAAAAGGCACCTGTGACTTCTTCCCCCTGCAAATATCTTCCCATCTCCCGCAGAATGGCTCGCATCCGCTCCTCGGTGACCCGCTGATCCGCGCGAATGGCCCGTGTCCGGCGCGGCATATAGGCGTTCATTGCCATACCCATGAGAATACCGATGGACATCAGGGCGGTTTCATTGAGGATAAGAGAAAGCTGGATGGTTTTCGCGTTCCATACGTGGAGCATGAGAACCGTACTCATGGCCAGCCCCTCCTCCAAATCCAGCCATTGACAAACCGGAACGAACAAGAGTAGAAACAAGCCCAAGGATAAGACGGAGAATTGAAGAAAATGGAAAAGAGGCAGGGCCAGGGCAAGTGAAGCGAGATAAGCCAGACTGCGGCGCAGGGCGGCCCGCAAAGTATCCTTTTTTGTGCGCTGGATGCTAAGTAGCGTGATGGTGACGACAGAGGTTGCGGTGGAAAGGCCGAACGCGCGGGCAATCAAAAGAGCCAAAGAACAGCCCAGCGCCATTTTGACCGCTTTGCTGACCGACGGCCGTCCGCACTCCAACCCGAATACCGCCTTCATTCCCGGCCCCTCCCTGCAGATGATAGGTCTAGTATGCCCGCAGGCAGGGCGGACTAGCCTTCCCGCCGGTTCTATAAATGGGAGAGCGTTGTGGGGCTGTCGGCCCCGGTCATTCGATCACAGGTTGCCGGTGGGCTTTTACGGCCAAAATCCGCCGGATCATTCATCTTCCGGCAGACGATAAAGCGTCAGCCCTTTCTCCGACAAGCGGTAAACCGTGGTGCAGACCTCCCTCAAAAATTTGCGGTCATGGCTGACAGACAGAATTGTCCCGGGATAAGCGGCCAGCGCCCCGCGGATTACCGGATTGGACAGGGGGCTCAGGTTTCGTGTCGGTTCATCGAGCACCAGCACCTGCGCCCCGGTCAGCATAAGGCGGAGCAGCAACAGTTTGGCTTTTTGCCCGCCACTGAGATCCCCGATCATTTGTTCCATTTCCTCCGGTTTGAATTTCATGCTTCCCAAACAGGATCGTGCCCTTGTCACGGCTGATTTTTCACCGTCCGGTGCCAGAAAATCCACCGGCGTCAGGCCATAATCCAATACTTCGGTGTAATCCTGGGGCATATACCCGGCGCAAAGGTCCGGTTTGGAGGCGAGCACGGACCATATCCGGCGCAGGCAGGTGGTTTTGCCTGCGCCGTTGTCCCCCACGATCGCCACCCGTTCCCCGGCGGTCACATGCAGACTCAGGTTCCGGGCTAGTATCCGGTCCCCGGCTTTTAGAACCGGCAGTTCCCAATCCAGGATCCGTTTGCCCCTCGGCGCAGACGGGCAGTTGTCGAATCTCAGTGCAATCGCTTCCTCCACACTCGGAATTTCCTCGAAATCTTCTTTTTGCCGTTCTATTCGTTTTTCCTGGGACTTCAGCGCATGAATCTTTTTCTTAAGCAGGCGCGCGCCTCCTGGATTGGCCCTTGTGATGGTCTCCTGCTGATACTCGACTTTGCTGTAAATCTGCCGCCATCGTGCCTGTTGGCTCTCATAATCGGCTCGCTGTTTGCGGGCGATTTGTTCCTGCCTGTTCAGCCGCCCCAAACGGGCCTCGGTATATTCCCGATAGCCCATTCGTTCCACTGTACATCGGCATTCGTGTTTTTTCTTGATCTGCTCCAAATGGATGATCACATTGGCGGTGTTTTCCAACAGCGTCTCGTCATGGGATACGTACAGCACCGGCTGCGGAATCTCCCGGACAAACGCTTCAAGCCAGATCAGCGTATCCAGATCCAAATCGTTTGTCGGCTCGTCCAACAGATAACAGTCGCACTGCTCGGCCAGCAGACGGGCAAGACGAACCTTGATCTTTTCCCCTCCAGACAGGACCGAAAAGGGCCGCTCACTGGTCCACAGCTCCATATCGCCGTGTATCTTCCACAAAGGTATGGGCATCCCTGTGTAGAGATCTACCCCATTCAGATAATCCGAAACCCGTATTCCCGCCGGAATGTCGCTTTCCTGTGAAAGGAACCCGACTGTACCCGATACGCGGCGGGTTCCCTTGCACTCCGCATAAGGCTCCACACTGTCTGGATCGGCTATCCATCGCAGCAGCGTGCTTTTCCCGTTTCCCTCCTCGCCGATGAGCGCGGCTTTGTCCCCGGGATGAATTGTAAGATGGAACCCCTCCACGATTTTACGTCCGTCTTTTTTGAGTGCAATGTCCACATCGTTCAGTTGCAGCATCGTTATCCCCCCTATTACATGAAAAAACGGCTCTTTCGCCGCAGCGAAAGAGCCGTTTGCACACGTCACCAAAGCGGAACCGTCAGAATTCCCCTTTCAACACGCGCAGACGCTTATCCACTGCCATAGCCAAAACAAACCGTCTGCGCACAGGAATCCCTCCGTTCGTATAGATTGGGTTCAGCATAACACAAAGATCCGTTACATGTCAAGACCTAAAACTTCGCGGCCAGCAGCCGTCCATAAGCCCGCATTTCTTCCAGTGCTGCCTCGTCCGGCACCCAATTCACCCTCCGGCCTTCATCCACCACATCGAAACCGGCATCCTGCAGCTCTTTGTTCAGCAGGGAAAGGGCTTCTCCGCTCCAGCCATAGCTGCCAAAGGCCGCCGCTTTTTTGTTCTTGAACTTGGCACCCTTGATCAATTCCAAAATACCGGCCACCGCATACAGATATCCGTTGTTGACGGTCGGGGACCCCAGCACGACCGCCTTAGAACGAAACACCTCGGTCACAATATCGGTTTTATCGCTCTTCGATGCGTTAAAGAGCTTGACCGTAACCTGCGGATCGGCTTCCTTGATTCCCTCGGCGATGGTTTCGGCCATTCTTCTGGTGGAGTTCCACATGGTGTCGTAAACAATGCTGACCTGATTCTCCTGATAGTTCTCGGCCCATTTCAAATACTGTTCCACGATCTGCTCGGGATGATCCCGCCAGATCAGGCCATGGCTCGGGCAAATCATATCTATCTTCAGATCCATCCCGAGGATTTCGTTGACCTTGCGTTTGACCATGGGGCTGAACGGCGCGAGAATGTTCGCGTAATATTTGGTGGCTTCTTCATACAACGCCCCCTTGTCCACCATGTCGTTATACAGAGATTCGCTGGCAAAATGCTGACCGAATCCGTCGTTGCTGAAGAGGATGTTTTCCCCGCTCATATAACTGAACATGGTATCCGGCCAGTGGAGCATGGGGGCCTCGATAAAGGTGAGTTTGGACTCTCCAAGATCGAGGGTATCTCCCGTTTTCACCGGCACGTAATGCCAATCCTGATGATAATGACCCTTCAGGATCTTGACGCCGTTGGCCGTGCAGTAAATCGGCGTATCCGGTATTTCCCGCATCAGCGACATCAGGGCCCCGCTGTGATCCACCTCGTTGTGCTGCATGACGATCGCGTCAATCTCTTTGAGATCCATTTCCCGTTTCAGGTTGTCCACAAATTCATGATCGAAGGGCAGCCAAACCGTATCAATCAGGACCGTTTTTTTGTCCCGAATCAGATAGGCGTTATAGGAAGATCCGCGATGGGTAGAGAATTCGTCCCCATGGAATCGTTTGAGTTCCCAGTCGATTTTGCCGATCCAGGAGACCTTTTCCGTCAGTTTTCTCGCCATAGAGCGACCATCCTTTCTGTTCCGATTCTTCTATAGTATAACACGGTTTATCTGAAAATTCATGGACAATTTTTAAATTATACTAATTTTGTATGATTTACGGTTTTCCGACCGACTGATTGTGAAAAAATAGACAATATGACAGGAATGTGGCAGACAAATGGAAAAGAACAGCCGCAAAAAGCAGAGGCTCGTACCTGAGCGGCAGCGTACTGCGTAATACCAATGATGAAAACAGCGCCCCAGAGCGGACCCTTTCCGCTCTGGGGCGCTGCTGTTTTGTCCGGATTCCCGCGCCGCCGCATTGCATTGGCCCGGCGTGACGCCTTAGAAAAATCCGTCAGTGGGGCAATTCCTCATCGCCGCCGGCAGGATGCTGCTGTTCCGCCGGTCCTTTCGGAGCAGGCTCCGAACTGTCAGGCGCTTCAGCTGCACCGGAGACCGGCGCAAAGAGACTGGTCTCTGAAGCATCCGGCACGTCCCGTCCTTCCATAAGGGCTTTGAACTGCTCCCCGTCCAGTTTTTCATTCTGGAACAAATATTGTGCAACCGCATGGAGTTTGTCGATATGAGAGGAGAGGATTTCCCGGGTATTGGCGTAGCAACCCGTGATAATGGCGTTGATCTCCTCATCAATCTCGGCGGCGACCTCCTCCGAGTAATTCCGAGTATGGCCAAAGTCACGGCCCAGGAACACCTCGTTGGATTCGGAAGAACCGAAAACAATCGGCCCGAGTTTGTCGCTCATGCCGTATTTCGTGACCATCTTCCGGGCGGTATCGGTCGCACGTTCGATGTCGTTGCTCGCGCCGGTGGAGATGTCATCGAGCACAAGCGCCTCGGCCACCCGGCCGCCGAGAAGGACCTGAATATCCTCGAGCATTTCTTTTTTGGCCCGGTAGGACTTGTCGTGTTCCGGCAGGCTCATGGTATAGCCGCCCGCCATCCCCCGTGGAATCACCGAAATCTGATGAACCGGATCCTGCGTCGGGCAGTAATAGGTGACGACCGCATGGCCCGCCTCATGATACGCCGTCAGGTTCTTTTCCTTATCGGTGATGACATGGCTGCGTTTTTCCGTACCCATGACCACCTTGATCGTCGCCTCTTCAATTTCGGGCATCGTAATGGAATGCAGATTTTTGCGCGCCGCCAACAGAGCCGCCTCGTTGAGCAAATTTTCCAGATCCGCCCCGGTAAAACCGGCCGTGGATTTGGCGATAACCGACAGTTCCACATCGGGGGCCAGCGGCTTTCCGCGCGCATGGACCTTGAGAATCTCCTCCCGCCCCTTGATATCCGGGTAATTGACGACGATCTGCCGGTCAAACCGGCCGGGACGCATCAGGGCCGGGTCCAGAATATCGGGGCGGTTGGTCGCCGCGATCATGATAACTCCCTCGTTTGCGCCGAAACCGTCCATCTCGACGAGCAGCTGGTTGAGCGTCTGCTCCCGTTCGTCATGTCCTCCGCCGAGACCCGCGCCGCGCTGACGGCCGACCGCATCAATTTCATCAATGAAGATGATGCAGGGGGAGTTCTTTTTCGCCTGGTCGAACAGATCCCGGACACGGGACGCGCCGACACCGACATACATTTCCACAAAATCGGAACCCGAAATCGAGAAAAAGGGAACGCCCGCCTCTCCCGCCACCGCGCGGGCGAGCAGGGTTTTACCCGTGCCGGGAGGGCCCACCAGCAGCACGCCTTTCGGCACCCGGGCACCGAGTTCCTTGAACTTCTTGGGAGAACGCAGGAAATCAACAATCTCCCGCAGTTCCTCTTTTTCCTCATCCGCGCCGGCCACGTCGGCAAATGTGGTTTTGCGCTTCTCATCGACCGACTGTTTGATCCGCGCCTTGCCGAATCCCATCGCCTTGCCGCCGCCGTCCATGGAGGACAGGGAGCGCCGCATCATCACAAACATCGCCACAAAAAACACGATAATCAGCAAAGACGGGATGAGGTTGACAAACCACGGCATCTGGCTGGGCGGCTGAAAATCGTAATCGCCCCCGTTCTGGATAAGCAAATTGCGGTAGTCCTCCACGTCCTTCAGGAACAGGTTGACGTCGGGGACACGATATTTGATGACATCGTCCTTCTCATCCAGCTTGTTGTCTTTATTGCGGTCCTCCCGGAACTCCTCCTTAAGAGTGATGGTGAGGTTGCCGCTCCCCAAGTCCAGATCAAATTCCGCAACCTGGTCGTTGGTGAAGTACGCGACGTAATCGGAGTATACCATATCGGACTTTGGACTGCCCCCGGACATAAACAGCCAGGCGACCACGATGACCAGCAAGGGAAGCCCGATAAACAGCCCCAGGTTCCGCAAGGATTTTCCGAAATCGTTGTTGTTGGATTCCAAATTCTCTCAGCTCCTTATGCATGGGATAACACGCTATGCCTCGTAAACCTCGGGCTTCAAAACACCGACAAAGGGCAGATTGCGGTATCTCTCCGCATAATCCAGCCCATAACCGACAATAAACTTATCCGGGACCACCGCTCCGACATAATCGGGATGGATTTTCACCCGGCGCCGCTCCGGCTTATCTAAAAATGTACACAGGCGGATGCTCGCCGGATTCCTGGCCGACAGCGTCCGGAGCAGGTAAGACAGCGTAACGCCGGAATCCAAGATATCCTCCACCAGCAAAAGATCCTTGCCCTCCAGCGAACAGTCCAGATCCTTCAGAATCCGTACCTCACCCGAACTGGCCGTGCCGTTGCCATAGCTGGACACGCACAGAAAATCAATGGAACACGGGATGCTCACCGCGCGCAGCAAATCCGCCATAAACAGCAGCGAACCCTTGAGTACACTGACCATAAAAAGGTTCTTCCCTACATAATCTTCACTGATTTGCCTACCCATATTCCGAACAATGGAGGCAATTTTTTCTTCCGAAAACAGGATTTCCTTAATGTCGTCCCGCATGCCTCTCACGCCGGTTTTTCATCCCTTTCGCCGAGCTTATTCATCCGTGGATTCCTCAAATACGAGAAGGCGCTTGGTATTCGCGTCAGCCGCCGCGCGAACGTCGCACCCGAACCCGGGGATAAGGAGGATCCCCGCATCGTCGCACAAAAGGGGGATGCGGCTTCGTGCCTCGGGGGGAATCCCTGCCTCGTTGAACAGTTTTTTCAACGATTTCCCGCCCTGCCGTCCAACCGGATGGTAGGCATCCCCCGGTTGACGCCGGCGAATACTCAGGCTGCCCACTATTTTATCATAATCGAAGCTGTTTTTTAATAATTTTCTGTGAATTTTCCTTTCCTTGTCAAGTTCCTCCGAAGAAAGTAAAAAAACGCGGTAATTTTTATCTATAATGCGCAAAGATGAACCGGGATGAACCGGGATAGGGCCCCATTCGACCTCTCGATCCTCATTCTCACGGAAAAAACGCAGCGCCGAAACGCTCACCGCCGCCCGTACCTTCCCCGGCAGGCTGCATCCCCCGGTTTCGTCCAGCATCTGTTCCAGCCGGGTAACATGCCGTTCCTCACAACTTCCCCCCGCTCTGTCGGCTGCCAGACGAAGGGCCTGAGCCTTGACAGGAGGGGGCAAACGTTGCAGATCCCGCCGGTTATAGGTATCCGGTGCCATCCGTGCGGCGTCCAGCTCTTCCTCCGCCAGCCGGTCCAGCCATTCGGCCACCTGATCCATCCGGTGCATCAGACGGGCAGCCGTCTGTTCAAATCGAGGATTCAGCGCCCGCAATTCCGGAATCACACGGTTTCGTATGCGGTTGCGCGCATAGCGGACATCGGCGTTGGTGCTGTCGGTCTGATAAGACAGTCCATGATGGTGGCAATACTCTTCGATCTCGCGGCGGGTACAGGACAACAACGGGCGAATGACACGCCCGTGGATTGGCGGAATACCGGTCAGGCCGTGCACACCGCAGCCCCGTGCCAGATGAAGCAGGAGGGTCTCGGCACTGTCGCTCAGGGTATGGGCGGTCGCCACCGGGCAATCGCCGTACGCCGCCGACATTTCGTCAAACACGGCATACCGGACCATCCGGCCGGTTTCTTCCACTCCTTTTTGCGCTTCGCGCGCGAGAAGGCCGACATTTCGGTGGAAAACCCGGAGAGGCACCTGCCACTCCCGGCATAAGGCGCGGACAAACGCCTCGTCCTGGCTGGCCTCCTGGGGTCTTAGCTCATGGTTGACATGCACCGCCGCGATCTCCTGCAACGAGAGCTGGTCCCTCAATTGCAGCATCACATGCAGCAGGGCAACAGAATCGGCACCGCCCGACAGCGCGACGATTACCCGGTCGCCCGGAACCAGAAGGCGCTCCCGCTCTATCGCTGTAAGGGCCTTGGCCAGTACGCTCATGGGTGTTATCCCTCGCTTCGGTGCAGCTCAAGTGATGTAAATTGGGTAAATTCTCCCTGCCATGCAAGCTTAACGGTCCCGAGTTCTCCGTGCCGGTTTTTGGATACGATGACCTCGGATGTTCCCATTTCCACCGACGACGGATCCTCCTTTTCGTTGCGGTAATATTCATCCCGATAGAGGAACAGCACTTGATCGGCGTCCTGCTCGATAGAGCCGGATTCCCGCAGATCGGCCAGAGCCGGGCGATGGTTGGACTGTTTTTCGGTGGAACGAGCGAGCTGAGCACAGACCAGGACCGGGATATTCAGTTCTTTTGCCAGAATTTTGAGGCCCCGGGTAATCTCCGAAACCTCCTGTACCCGGTTGTCGATCCGCCGGGGAGATTTCATCAGCTGCAAATAGTCCACCACGACGAAGTCCACACCGCGCAGACGGCGCAGGCGCGCTTTCATTTCCGGAACCGTAACGCTCGCCGTATCGTCTAGATAAATCGACGCTTTGCAAAGTACGCTGGAGGCGAAGGCGATCCGCCCCCATTCGTCAGGCGTCAGGTTGCCGACCCGCAGTTTTTTGCTGGAAACCCGCGCCTCGGATGAGAGAAGGCGGTTGACCATCTGTTCCCTCGACATTTCCAGATTGAATACCGCGACTGTGCGGTGCTGCTGAATCGCCACGTTTCGCGCGAGATTGAGCGCAAAACTCGTTTTCCCCATACCGGGGCGGGCTCCGACAACGATGAGATCCGACCGGTTCAGTCCGGTCGTGATCTCATCGAGAGCCCGGATACCAGACGGTATCCCCACAAACTGATCCCGCTGATCGGAGGCGAGCTTGTTGAACATCTCGTAATTGCTCGCGAGCACCTCCTGAATCGGCACCAGGCCGCCGGTCTGTTTTCCCTGCCGGATGTCATAAATCCGCTGTTCCGCCGCATCCAAAAGGAGGGACGGCTCGGTCGCCGGATCCATCGCCTCGTCCATGATCTCCCGCGCCGCTTTGATGAGGGAACGCACATCGTATTTGTCCCGGACCAGACGGGCATAGTGCCCAATATTGGAGATGGAAGGAACGATCTGGGCGAGTTTGAGGAGATAGGCTTTCCCCTCCGCCCCTGCGAAAAAGGGTTCGGCCTTGAGTGCCTCGAGGACCGTCACGAAATCAATCGTTTGAGACTCCAGAAGTTTCGCTGTCATGACCCGAAAAACAGCCTGGTGTTCCGGCAGATAAAAGTGTTCCGGGCGCAGGATGTCCGCCACCTGATTGATGCAGTCCGGCTCCATCAGAATCGCGCCCAGAACCGCCTGCTCGGCCTCCAGGCTGTAAGGAAGGTTGAGTTCGTCATATACGTTGTCCGGCATGGCAATTCTCCTTGTGAGGCTTCCTTCGCTTGTCTCTTATTCGCTGACCATCACCGTCATTTTGGCGGTAATTCCCTGGGCGAGTTTCACGGATATCTCATAGGATCCAAACGCCTTGATATCCGCCATCTCGATTTTCCGTTTGTCCACCTCGACTTGGAACTGCCTTTTGAGTTCTTCGGCGACCTCTTTTGTCGTCACCGAGCCAAACAAGCGTCCGCCCTGGCCCGCCCTGGCGGACAGTTTCAGCGTTTTTCCGGACAGACGGCGAGCGGTCTCCTCCGCCTCCTGCTTCTCTACCTGTAAACGATGGCGGGCGGCTTCTTCCTTATTTTTCAGATCATTCATCGCCTGAGCGTCCGCCGGAACCGCGAGGTTCCGTGGCAACAGGAAATTGCGCGCGTACCCATCCGATACGTTGACCAGTTCCCCTTTTTTGCCCTGCCCCTTGACATCCTCTTTCAATATGACTTTCATTTGATATCCCCGCTTTCCATAGTTTCTATTCGACTTCGTTCGGTGGGTTCTGGGCGGCCAAAGACCGTTCCCGCGTTTGAATATAGGCGTCGATGGCTTTAAGAAGGAGCCGTTTCGCCTCTTCCATACCGGTGTCTTTCAAAAAAGCCCCCGCCATCGTCAGATGCCCGCCGCCGCCGATCGCTTCCATAACAAGCTGTACATTAAAATCTCCCAGAGACCGGGCGGAAATATTGACCCCGCCGTTTTCGGTAAAGAGGGTGAAGGCGGCGTCCACCCCCTTGATGGACAGCAGTTCATCCGCGGCCTGTGAGGCGGCGATACGAACCTCGGTGCCGCCCTCCTCGTCATACGCAATGGCGGTGCGGCGGTAAATCTCGGCGCGTGAAACGATATCCGCTTTTTTCCGGTAAGTCGCTGCGCTCTCGGAGAACATCCGCTTGACCTCGACGGTATCGGCCCCCTGCCGGCGCAGATATGCGGCCGCCTCAAAGGTGCGGACGCCGGCTTTCATCACGAAACTGCGGGTGTCGAGCATGATCCCGGCGAGCAGCGCCTCGGCCTCCAGCCGGGAAATGCTGTGGGCCCCCATATACTGCACCAGTTCCGCCACCATTTCGGACGCCGAACTGGAATACGGTTCATGATAGAAAATCACCGCATTGTCGATATGATTGACCATCTTGCGGTGATGGTCGATGACAACGACGGTCTCCGCACGCTGATAGAGCGGCGGCCACTCGAGCATATCGGGATTATGCGTATCGGTGATAATCAATAGAGTGCGGCGGTTGAGCAGGGACAAACCGTCGTCCGGCTCGATAAAAAGATCCCCCTGCCCGGCCTGGCCGTACCGGTCGAGCAGTTCTCTGGCAAGCGTCTTGTCCCGCTGCGTGACCACATAAGCGGGCCGGCCCAGGCTGCGGGCCACAGCCGCCATGGCCGCCGCCGACCCGAGGCAGTCGAGATCGGAAAACCGATGCCCCATCACCAGTACGTTTTCACTGCCCTCGATCAGTTCCTGCAAAGCCGAAGCCACCACACGGGTACGTACCTTAGTGCGTTTTTCCACGCCCTTGGAAACGCCGCCATAAAAGTCAAAACCGTTTTTCGTTTTAACGGCCGCCTGATCTCCGCCGCGCCCCAGCGCCATCTCGATCGCCTGTCTGGCCATCGCCTCTGATTCCCGCAGGGTTTCCCCCTGCCCCACCCCGATGGACAGGGTGACGCTGACCCTCTCGCTGGTATGGACCGACCGCACACGGTCGAGAATATCAAACCGGCCGGCGATGATTTGTTCGAGATGCCGTTCTTCCAGCAGCACCATAAAGCGGTCGCTGCCGTATTTGCGCAAAATGCCGGAGGTCGCCCCGATCCAGTCCTCAAGGATGGTTTCCACCCGCCCGGTGATATGCGCCCTTTCACTGTCCCGAATACCCTGCATGACTTCCTCGATATTGTCTATGTAGACCATCATGACAGCCGGACGGCTGAGGGCATATTCCTCGGCAATTTCCTTCAAATGGGTGTTCTCTACATAATACAGGACATATAAAGAGGCGTCCCGTACCTTGACGGTACTGGTATAGACCGTATAACACCGGCTCCGGTATTGCATATCAAAAAACCGTTTTTTCTGCAATTCCTTCATCGGCACCCCACCGTCGACGGACTCGATGGATTCCCCGAACCGTTCATTCCCGTCAAGCACCTGATTGCGAAACGGTTCGTTATACCACAAAACCTCTCCCTTTTCGGTGGCGACAACAACCGGCAAGGGAAACAAGGCGAGAGCATCGCGGCTGGTCTGATCGAGTTGTCCTGAGATCCGGGTGAGATATCGGCTTACATCCGTCTTCAGCCGGCGCAACCGCCAGATACAAACGGCCAGCACGGCCAGCACCACGCCGGCCTCCACATAGAAAACCACCGGTTCGAGGAAAAAGGTGGCCCCCGTCACCAGGACGAGGGTCGCCGCAAGAAGGATTACGGCGGGAGAAACGCTCCAAAACGGTTGTTTTTTCATTCGCATCTCTCCCTTTCCATTCGTTTTGACCGTTTATAGTCGTCCGCCGCTCAGGGCGGCGGACGGCGATGGCGGGCGGGGCTTATACATCCATCAGGATGGGCAGAATCATCGGGCTGCGTTTGGTCTTCTGGAACAGCATGTGGGACAATTCGTCCCGCACCTTCGACTTCATTGTCGTCCAATCGTAAGCGTGGTCACGGCAGCATTCCTCCAGCACTCCCCTGGCAATGGCGCGCGCATCGTCGATCAAACGCTCCGACTCCCGCACGTAGACAAAGCCCCGGGAAACAATGTCCGGACCCGACACGACCTGGCCGATCGAAGTATCAATCGCCGCCACCACCACGATCAGGCCATCCTGAGCGAGATGCTTCCGGTCCCGCAGGACAATGCTGCCCACATCGCCAACGCCGAGGCCGTCCACCAATACGCGGCCGGCCGGAACAGTACCTGTAACCTCCATTTTATCAGGGGTGATCTCAATCACGCGGCCAATATCCGGAATCAGGACATTCTGAGGGCTCATCCCCATCGAACGGGCCAACGCCGCATGTTTATGCATATGCTTCTGTTCTCCGTGAACCGGAATAAAAAACCGGGGCTTGGTCAGCCCATGGACGATCTTCAGTTCTTCCTGGCAGGCGTGGCCGGACACATGGACGTCGTACATCTTCTCATATACCACGTCGCATCCCCGTTTCATCAGTTCGTTGACCACCCGCCCCACGGTCTTTTCGTTGCCGGGAATGGGGGTGGCGGAAATGATGATATAATCGTCCGGCCCGACCTCCACCTGTCGGTGATCGGAAAACGCCATCCGGCTGAGCGCCGACATGGGTTCGCCTTGAGAGCCGGTGGTAATGATGGTCATTTTTTCCTTTGGATACCGGTTGATTAAATCAATATCAATCAGGATCCCTTCCGGCACGGTCAGATAACCGAGTTCCGTCGCGATGCTGACAAAATTAAGCATGCTCCGCCCCGACACCGCCACCTTCCGGCCGTCTTTCATCGCCGCATCAATGATCTGCTGAATGCGGTGGAGATTCGACGAAAATGTGGCGATGATGATGCGTTTGTTTTCCGCCTTCTTGAAAAGGTTGGCAAAGCTGTCCCCCACCACCCGTTCGCTCGGCGTATAACCGGGGCGTTCAGCGTTTGTGGAATCCGCCAACAGCGCGAGCACACCGGCATGGCCGATCTCGCCAAGCCGGGCCAGATCCATCATTCGTCCCATGATCGGGGTACAGTCAATCTTGAAGTCGCCGGTGTGTACCACATAGCCGATGGGTGTTTTGATTCCCAATGCCACAGCATCCGGGATGGAATGGTTGACATGAATGAACTCGACCGAGACGGCGCCGAACCGAATCACACCGCCCGGATCCACGACGTTGAGCTTGACCTTGCCCGACAGCCCGTGTTCCTTGAGTTTAGAATCCACAAGCGCCAGGGTGAGTTTCGTCCCATATATGGGAAAATCCATCTGTTTGAGCAGATAAGGCAGCCCGCCGATATGATCCTCATGCCCGTGGGTGAGGACAATGCCCTTGATGCGGTCGCGGTTTTTCTCCACATAGGTGAAATCAGGAAGCACAATATCCACGCCGAGCATCTCATCGTCCGGAAACGCCATACCACAGTCGATTAAAAAGGCGTCGTCTCCATATTCAAACAGCGTGATGTTTTTTCCTATCTCGTTGAGGCCGCCGAGCATAGTGAGTTTCACCGGCGTGGGCGGCACGGGCTGTTTTTTAGGCGGCCGTCCCCGGCGCGGACGGCTGGTCCGGGCGGCCGGATCGGATGCATCCGCAGCAGGGACGGCGGCCGGAGCGACAGGGCGGGTCCTCTCCGGCTGTCCCTTTGAAGGGGTACGGGGCGGCCGTTTAGCCGGGCTTTTGCCGCCCGCTTTCTTTTGATTGTCGGTTGTCACAAAAAATCCTCCGTTTCTTTGTTTGGCAGGACATATCGCACGGGAAAAGAGCCCCACGGCTGTGGAGCTGTCCGATTCAACGTATCATCCGAACACATTTCCTAAAACGCCATTGCCATAATCCGGTCACAAGTATCCCCTTTATCTTACTGTTTTTCTTCTCCGATGTCAAGGAAAACCGTTCCAAGTTTCTGTTCCAGTTCCCCGCAGATTTCGGCGGCTGTTTCGGAATCCCGGGCTTCCGCCACCAATATCAGGCTCCTGCCTCTTTTGGAGGGCCGGACCAGAATATTCCCGGCCGGAAAGCGAAACCGGGTGCCTTCTCCTCTTTGGGTTTCCCTTCGTCCGCCGTTGAGTTTTTGCAGCACCTGCCCGGGATTTGCCGAGCAGGGAACGGTTTTCGCTGTAACGGCAAAGTCGGGCAGTTCCTCCAGAAGACTGGAAACGCTCGCGCGTGTCCTTTTGAGCCAGCCAAGAAGCCGGACCGCCATCATCAGGCCGTCCCGCGCCCACGGCTGATTGGCTGCCAGACGGCGCGCGTCCCGGTCGGACTCGTCTGAGGGACAGCTCAAATACCGTTTGACCTGGCTGCCGTAGCTCGCCGCTAATTGGTCGATCGCCAAAGGCGCGTCGTAGGGCAGAGCCAATTCCCCACCGGATTTCAGTTCGATCAAGCAGTTCATCGCCAACACCCGTTCCGGCCAGATATATCCCGCGACCGGGTCAAATACCGACAGCCTGCGCCCTCTGGCCCCCAGATGGAGACGCAGGCCCCCATCCATCGAACAGCCGATGGTGGATAGAACGGAGGACAGCAGCTTGACCGGCTCCATATCGGACCCCCGAACCTCGGCCATCATACCGCTCAGGCCGTCGGGAGCCAGGCCGATGAGTTCTTGGCGGTACAACTGCCGCATTCCCGACATATCAGTTGGCTCCCGCAGGCTGTCCCATCCAGCCCTGGAAAAATCCCCCGAAGACAGGCGGGCCTCCACCGCCCGCTCCAGTGAACGAGGCGCCGGAAGGCCGCCGGAGGCGGACAGGCGCACCGCTCCCCGGGGGCCCCCTGCGATATATACCCCGGTACGGATCATGCTGAAATGGACGAAATAATCAAATTGGGGGTCAATACAAGGGCCGAAATCCCACACCAGTCCTCCGGCAGACAAAATTCCCGCAACCAAAGCCATTTTCATGACCGATGCCGCCTTGTCATGGCTGCATCCCACTGCCACCTTCTCCCCCCGCGCCAAACTGCCGATGGCCGCCCCCAGCCGCGCGCAGAATTCCGGTGTCAGTTCCACCCCCGTCTCCCCTGTCAACCCGTTTTCATCAAATTGGAAGACCGGCTGATGACCGTTATGAAGATTCTCCCTCTGACAGCAGTTGGACTCGACCTTTTTATCCGGCCAGATCCGCACATCCGGACTGACAGAGGCGTACTCCCCCACCACACTTCCGGCTCCCAAGACGGCCCCTTCGAATAGGGAGGCCCCCCTCCGGACCGAGGCGCCGTGGCAAACCACCGCACCGGTCATGGAGGCCCGGTCGCCTGCATATGCGCTCGGCAGAAGGACGGAACCGCGGATTTTGGCTTTATGCCCGACATGACAGCCGTCGTCCAGCACGGCGAATGGCCCGATTTGAGCGCCGTTGCCGATCCGTACGTCTGCACCGATATACACAGGCGGGGTAATGCTGTAGTTTCCGGCCGGTTTCACTTCGCGCAGGACCATTCCGTCGATGGGATGAATCGCCGTCTGTACCCGGCCTTCCAGAATATCCCGTTGAGCGTTTAAGTAGGATGACATATCGCGCAGATCGTTCCAATAGCCATCGTCTTCATAGGCGTACACCGGCAGGCCGTCCTTCATCATCTGTGGAAACAATCCGTGCAGGAAATCCAGTTGCCTTTCACCCGGCCAGGTCCGCAGCAAAGCCGTTTCCAGAATATAAACGCCGGTATCCGCCGTGTCGGTCGCCGCCTGTGCCCAGCCCGGTTTGTCCATCAGCCCCGTCACCCGGCCGTCTTCTCCCACATCCACCAGCGCCTGTTCCCGGGGATCACTGACACGGGTCACCACCAGCGTTGCGGCAGCCCCTGCGGCCCGGTGAAATGCCAGGGCCGCCGTCAAATCGACATCGGTCAGGATTTCACCGCTGATGACTAAAATGGTCTCCCCACTGTCGGCGAGGGAAAGCATCGGCCGCTGGCTTCCCGCCGGACCATCCTCCCTGTCCGTCTGCCGGTAAACAAGGCTCATCCCACGATATTGATCTCCGAGGCTTTTTTCAATCACGGTAGGCAGGTAACGGGTGCCGATCCGGACATTGCGGATCCCGTGCCGTTCAAGGAGATCGAGCGTATAGGCCAGGAGCGGACGGCCGCATAGCCGGATCATGGGTTTCGGTATATCACAGGTCAGAGGACGAAGGGATTCCTCCTCCCCATCCGCCAACACGAATGCTGTCAGCAAGTCACTCATAAAACGAAGCACCCTTTCGTCGCTGGGTAAAACGCCGTGAACAGGGAAAAACCGGCGTACCGCCTCTTTTAGCGGCGGTATTCATAGTATGGACCGGAAAAAGATGGTTTATTTCTTGCTCACCGGGGATTTTTTGGTATAATGGAATACGTTCGGAAAATACTGTTTAGACAAAGGTTGATCCATATGAAACAGATCGAATTATTCACGGACGGCGCATGTTCCGGAAATCCCGGCCCGGGCGGTTGGGGTGCGATCCTGCGTTACGGCGGACGGGAAAAAGAACTGTCCGGCGGCGCTCCTCAGACCACCAACAACCGCATGGAACTGACCGCCGTTATCGAGGGCCTGGCGGCCTTAAAGGAATCTTGCGAAGTGACTGTAATCAGCGACTCCCGCTATGTCGTAGACGGCATCGAAAAGGGCTGGGCCGAATCGTGGAAACGCAACGGCTGGCGCAAAGCCGACAAAAAGCCGGCCCTTAACGCGGATTTATGGGACAAACTCCTCACCCTGCTCGCCTTGCATCGAGTGACCTTTCGCTGGGTTCACGGCCACCAGGGTCATCCGGAAAACGAACGCTGCGATCAGATGGCGGTCAGGGAAAGCCAACGATTTGCGCGATAGCCCGGATCGCGGCTATAAAGGGGAGGCTGTCTATAAATTCCAGTAGAATCCTCGGCAAATATGGTCAGTTTGGCATATTGCAATATACACTAGAATGGTATATATTATAAATGCCTTGGAAGGGGCGGCTGTTCGCGTCTCAACGTCCAAAACAGGAAAGATGGTGTGCGTGATGAAACGGTTGATCTATGCGGACCATGCGGCGACCACCCGGATGCTGCCGGAGGTCTTGGACAGCATGATGCCGTATTTGACAGAAGAATATGGGAACCCCTCTTCGCTTTACAGTTTCGGGCAGACAGCCCGTGGCGCGGTTACGGAAGCCCGCCGCACCATAGCCGGGTGTCTTAACTGCCGTGAGGATGAGGTGTATTTCACCTCGGGCGGAAGCGAAGCGGACAACTGGGCGATAAAAATGACCGCCCGCATGATGGCGAAGAAAGGGAAAAAACATCTGATTTCCACCGCGTTTGAACATCACGCCGTTCTCCACGCCCTGAATTCTCTCAAAGAAGACGGTTTCGATGTCACCCTTCTGCCGGTTCATGAAAACGGCATCGTCCGCGTGGAGGACGTGCGAGCCGCTTTGCGGGAGGATACGGCGCTCGTGACCGTGATGTTCGCCAATAACGAGATCGGCACCATCCAGCCGGTGGCGGAGATCGCCGCGCTGTGCAGAGAAAAGGGCGTCCTTTTCCACACCGATGCTGTGCAGGCGGTTGGCCACGTGCCGGTGGATTTTGCCGGCATGGGGATGGATATGCTCTCCCTCTCGGCCCACAAGTTCCACGGCCCCCGTGGTGTCGGGTGCCTGCTCCTGCGCAAAGGCATCCGTCTTCCCAACCTCATCGACGGCGGCGCTCAGGAACGCGGACGGCGGGCCGGAACCGAAAACACCGCCGGCATCGTCGGCATGGCCACAGCCTTGCGGACCGTCTGCGGCCGGATGGAGGAAAAAACACCCCGTATTACCGCCCTGCGGGACCGGCTTATCGACGGCCTGCTGCGCAGCGTGCCCCGCTGCCGTCTCAACGGGGACCGGGAAAAAAGGCTCCCCGGCAATGTCAATATCAGCTTTGAGGGCGTGGAAGGCGAGAGCCTTCTGCTGATGCTCGACATGCAGGGAATCTGCGCCTCCTCCGGTTCCGCTTGTACCTCCGGCTCCCTGGATCCGAGCCATGTACTCTTGGCAATCGGCCTTGTCCATGAGGTGGCACACGGATCCTTGCGGCTGACGCTGGATGAAGATAACACCAGCGAAGATATCGACCATATTCTTGAAACGGTTCCGGCGGTGGTCTCCCGCCTGCGGGATATGTCCCCGCTCTGGGAACGGCTGGTCAAGGAAAACTACGACGGGCAATCCGCCGTTTGACAGGAAAGGACGGACAGATCATGGCAGCGTTTTACAGCGAAAAAGTGATGGACCATTTTTCCAACCCCCGCAACGTAGGCGAACTGGATGATGCCAACGGAATCGGTGAGGTGGGCAACGCCAAATGCGGCGATATCATGAAAATGTATATCCGGGTGGAAGACGGCCGGATCGCAGACGTAAAATTTAAAACCTTCGGCTGCGGTTCCGCCATCGCGACGAGTTCCATGGCCACCGAAATGATTAAAGGCAAAACCATCGAAGAGGCTTTGAAGCTGTCCAACAAGGCGGTGGTCGAGGCTCTCGACGGTCTGCCGGCCCATAAAATTCATTGCTCGGTCCTCGCAGAGCAGTCGATCAAAATGGCGATTGCGGATTATTACCGCCGCCAGGGTGTCGATCCCGAGCCCATCGTGGGGCCTCTTCCCGACCCGGAAGAACTCGAGGCCTGCCATATCCACTGACGAAACCGGGGGCACCCCAGCGATGTCCGCAGGAAAGGAAGCCCGCTTCCTTTCCTGCGTTTCTTATTGCAATGTTCAGAGTTTCCGGAGTATAATAGGCGGAGCGAACGGCCATGTTCCCGAAGGCCGACAGAAAGGAAGGCATCTTTATGCCGAAGATCGGAATCAGCAGCTATTGCCTGGCCTCCCTCTTGGAAAAGGGGGAGATGGATCTTCCCGAGGTGATGCAGTGGGCGAAGGACAGTGGAGCGGATCATTTGGAACTCGTGCCCATCGGATACACCCTGCTGGATAACGAAGAACTGTGCCGCCGGGTTTTGGAGAAATCCCAGGAATTGTCTCTCCCATTGTCCAACTATGCTATTTCTGCGGATGTCCTGAATGAGGATCCGGAGGAGCGGCGGGCGGAAATCCGGAGGATTCAAACGCATGTCGATGTCGCCGCGCGACTGGGCATCCCGCTCATGCGGCACGACATCGCCTCTTCAGCCCGCCCCAGGGAAACCGATACCCCGGTCGATTTTGAAAAGGAATTCTTTATGATGGCGGAGGCCGCCACCGAGGTCGCGGATTACGCCGCTCGCTACGGCATCACCACCATGGTGGAGAACCACGGTTTTTTCGTCAATGGATCCGACCGGATCCTCCGTTTGGTCGAGGCGGTGAACCGTCCGAACTTTAAAATGTGTCTGGATACCGGCAATCTCCTGTGCGTGGACGAGCCGCCCGAAACCAGCATCCGAAAATGTATGCCATATGCCGCTATGATCCATATCAAGGATTTTTATGTCCGCAAAAAACAACAGCTCTCCGGTCTGAATGGCCCGTTCGACTGCAAGGCCGAGGGCTGGTTTGAATCCCTTGGCGGGCGGATGCTGCGGGGCGCCGTTCTGGGGCAGGGGGACATTGATATGACCGCAGTCGTCGAGGCTATCCGGGACAGTGGGTATGCGGGTTGCATTTCCCTGGAATTTGAAGGGATCGAGGACAGCCGCCGGGGTACCTATACCGGCCTCCAGACCGCCAAAAACCTCTTCGCAGAAACCTAAAAA
Source organism: uncultured Oscillospiraceae bacterium (assembly GCA_902492045.1). Classification (GTDB taxonomy): domain Bacteria; phylum Bacillota; class Clostridia; order Oscillospirales; family Acutalibacteraceae; genus UMGS1623. The sequence goes on from CABUKB010000017.1 coordinate 28,318, forward strand.
CTAAACTTTTATAGGGGTGTCCGTCTTGAAATCTGTCATTCTGCCTTCCGCACGTTGGGATCTCCGGGAACTCCGCCGTGGGTTTGTCGAGACGATCCCCCTCGGGATTGGAGTCACCATCTACGGCCTGGTATACGGTATGCTGGGACGGCAGGGATTTCTGCCTTTCTGGATGATCCCGGCCATGTCCCTCCTCGTATTCGCCGGTTCCTCCCAGATATTGGCGGTCCAGATGATGATCTCCGGCGCATCCCCTTTCTCGGTAATCACCACCGTACTGGTGGTCAACCTGCGCCATGTGGTCATGTCGGCTGATCTGGCCGTGCATGTCCAGGAGGATTCCCCCCGGAAAAAGGCCCTGGCCGCTTTTTTTCTGACGGATGAGGCCTACGCGGTCAGTTATGCCCACTTCCAACGGGAAAAAGGCTCGGTTTCCTACATACTCGGCTGCGGATTGGATATTTATTTCTTCTGGGCTCTGTCGGGTATCGCAGGCTATTGGTTCGGCAATTTGGTTCCGCCGCTTCTGGAGCCGGCATTCGGATTTGCGATGGCGGCGGCTTTTCTGTCCATGCTGATTCCCGTGGTCCGGAATCTGCCGGTGCTCACCGCCGTTCTCGTGTCGGCCGTCACCGCCATCTGCGGTTTCCTTTGGCTTCCCGGAAAATGGTATATTCTCCTCTCCGCCCTGACCGGCAGCACCGCCGGATTTTTGCTGGAGGAGATTCGCAACAGGCCCCGCAGGACAGCGTCCGACCGATCCCCCCTCTGATCCCGTCCATGGCTTTTTGTTCTAAGCGTCTCAAACCGGAAAGGACGGATGATCGCCATGAATACCCCTCAACTGCTATTGACGCTGTTCGGATGCGGGTTTGTGACCTATCTGACCCGTATGCCAGCTCTGGTATTCTCTGGAAAATGGAAAATCCCGGACAAGGCGCGGCGGTTCATGACCTATATCGGGCCCTCCATCCTCACCGCTCTGATTGCGCCGGAAGTGCTGATCGGTGAAACCGGTTTCGATCCCAATCCTTTCACCAACCTCTATATCCTCCCCACCGCTGTCGTGATCCTGGTTTCGCTCCTCTGGAAAAAGCCCCTGCCCGCCATTCTCTCCGGCATCGCCGCAGCCTTCATCCTCTCCTTATTAAGGTGAATATACCACGCGGCCGTCCATCCCGGCCGCGACCATTCGATACACAGTGAATTGTCAAACTAAGTGCAACAGGAATTGAGTTCGAAGTCCCATAATTTCTGAGCAGAATGGAAGTTCAAAACTTTGCGAGGCCTGGCGTTGATCAACGCCAGG
>CABUKB010000018.1 GCA_902492045.1 uncultured Oscillospiraceae bacterium
TTGTGTTATCGTATTCATAGCGGATAGGGTGGCACCTGCCTTTCGGTTTTGTCTTGGCAACTCAACCTTAACACAGGCCATCCCTATTCGCTATCTTTTTTTATTCCTTATCTGTCACACATCATTGTATCACATACACCCTTTTTCATGGGAATTGCGAATTTGGACTTGAATTTCCATCGAATGTAGGGTAGAATAAGGAACAGTTAGGATAATGGAGGAATATTACAATGGTTTCAGCAGGCGATTTCCGCAACGGCGTGACTTTTGAAATGGACGGCAATGTCTATCAGATCATTGAGTTCCAGCACGTGAAGCCGGGAAAAGGCGCCGCCTTTGTGCGCGCCAAGATCCGCAACGTGATCGCGGGGACGGTGGTTGAACGTACTTTCAATCCGAACGAAAAATTCCCGACCGCCTTTGTCGAGCGCAAGGATATGGAATATTCCTACTCCGACGGTGACTTGTTCTATTTTATGGATCAAGAGACCTATGAACTGCTCCCCATCGGCCGGGACGTGCTTTCCGACAACTTCAAGTTTGTCAAGGAAAACATGATCTGCAAAGTCATGTCGTATAAGGGCAAGGTTTTTGGTGTCGAGCCTCCGAATTTCGTCGAACTCCAGGTGACGAAAACCGATCCCGGATTCAAGGGCGACACCGCCACCAACGCCACCAAGCCCGCTACCCTGGAAACCGGGGCCGAGGTTCGGGTTCCCCTTTTCATAGATGAAGGGGAGATGATCCGGGTGGATACCCGTACCGGCGAATACATGGAGCGCGCATAATCCCGCCGTTATTAGGCAACCTATCCGGGGCACGGCCGAAAGCCGTTTCCGGATTTCACCTGTCCGGCCGTTTGACCGGCTGAAATGTAAGGAGGGACCGTATATGACTGTCACGGAAAAGGTCGCATATCTCAAAGGGCTGATCGAGGGATTCGAAGTCGATGAAAATACCAAAGAAGGAAAGCTGCTCAAGGCGATGATGGATGTGCTGTCGGATTTGGCCGTGAGCGTGGAGGATCTGGAGGATTCGATTGCGGATCTGGCGGACCAGGTGGATGCCATTGACGAAGATCTCGACGCCCTGGAGGGCGAGGTCTATGGCGATGAGGACGAGGGCTGCGGTTGCGGGGACTGTGAAGACGAGTTTTATGATATTTGCTGCCCCAACTGCAACGAAGAGTTCTGTGTCGATGAGGAAACCTTGATGGAGGGCGGTATCGAGTGTCCCAACTGCGGCGAGCATCTCGAGTTCGATGTCGATGGCATCGGTGAGGACGATGAATGCGGCTGTGACTGTTGCCGAGATGAAGAAGACAAATAGGGTTTTGCCAATAAACGGAACTGTACCGATTATGAAAGAGGGGCTTCATCCAGGAGATGAAGCCCCTTTTGGCGGACCACCGGCGTGCGGTGAACAAATCAGGCAGTTTCAAGACACTCGTGATGCATAAACAGAAGGAAAAGCGGAGAAATAGAAGGTAAATCATGAAATATTGCAAGTATGACAATGCGGTATTTCATTTTTCTTGACAACAGACAGAGAGTGCGTTATACTGGATACCGACGAACAAGGGCGTTCATCAACGGGGAGGTACCGCCCGTGGATGGGCGTTTTTTTCCGGCAATTTCCGCGAAAGGGTGCTGCGTATGGACGATCGGGTTTATTTGATCCTGCAAAACGGATCAGTATTTGAGGGCAAACGGTTTGGCGCTGTGGCCGATACGGTGGGGGAATTGGTGTTTACGACGGCGATGACAGGCTATATCGAGACCCTTACCGACCCCAGCTATTGCGGTCAGATCGTGGTGCAGACGTTTCCATTGATTGGCAATGTGGGGGTTATTCCTGCGGATTTTGAAAGCGAAGAACCGGCGCTTCGCGGTTATATAGTCCGGGACTGGTGTCAGGCCCCCTCGAATTTTCGCTGTGCGGGGGAGCTTGACACCTTTTTAAAAGAAAAAAAGGTCGTCGGCTTGTACGGCATTGATACACGGGCCCTGACCCGTCTGGTGAGGGAAGCGGGTGTGATGAACGCCGTGATCGCCGGATCGCCCGTTTTGACGCCGGAACAAAAAACGGCGCTTGATACGTACCGGGTGGAGAATGCTGTTGCGTCGGTCAGCCGGCCGGGAATCACGGTGACAGAGCCGGAGAAGCCGCCGCGTTATCGGGTGGCGCTGTGGGATTTCGGCGCTAAGGGAAATATCGGCCGGGAGTTGCTCCGGCGGGGCTGTGCGGTCACGCGGGTGCCCTTTGATGCTACGGCGGAAGAGATTACGGCTTTGAATCCCGATGGGGTGATGCTTTCAAACGGTCCGGGCGATCCGGCGGAAAATGAGGGAATCATCGAACAAATCCGTCTCCTGCTGGAACGGAATATCCCCCTTTTCGGCATCTGCCTGGGACATCAGCTGCTGGCCCTGGCCCAGGGAGCCAAAACCCAAAAACTCAAATACGGGCATCGGGGCGCCAATCAACCGGTTCTGGACCGGCGTACCGGCCGGGTTTACATCAGCAGCCAGAATCACGGTTACGCTGTGCTGCCGGAATCGCTGTGTCAAGACGCTGAGATGCGGTATGTCAACGGTAACGACGGCACCTGTGAGGGGATTTGGTATGGAAGGCATCCGGCGTTTTCCGTTCAGTTTCATCCCGAGGCGGCCGGTGGTCCCCGGGACACGGGGTTTCTGTTCGACTGGTTTCTCGATTTGATGAAGGAGGCGAAATGACATGCCGAGGAATCCGGATATTCGAAAAGTCCTAGTCATCGGTTCGGGGCCTATCGTCATTGGGCAAGCGGCGGAATTCGACTATGCCGGAGCCCAGGCCTGCCGCGCTCTGCGGGAAGAGGGCCTGGAGGTGGTGCTGGTCAATTCCAATCCGGCCACGATCATGACCGACAGCGCCATGGCCGACGGGATCTACATCGAGCCGCTGACGCCGGAAACGATTAAACGGATCATTATGAAAGAAAGGCCGGACAGTCTGCTGTCCACTCTGGGGGGACAGACCGGCTTAACCCTGTCCATGCAGTTGGCCAAGGACGGATTTCTCAAAGAGTACGGTGTCCGTCTCCTGGGGGCGAACCCGGACACCATCGACAAGGCGGAGGACCGGCAGCTTTTTAAGAATACGATGGAACAGATCGGCCAGCCGGTGATTCCATCCCGGGTGGTGACGGATCTGCAGGCTGCCCTGAATTTTGCGGGGGAGATCGGCTATCCCGTCATTGTCCGCCCCGCCTTTACACTGGGGGGAAGCGGCGGCGGTATTGCCGAAGATGAAGAAGCACTCAGGGAGATCGCGGGCAATGGCCTCCGAATGTCGCCGATTCATCAAATATTGGTTGAAAAATGCATATCGGGATGGAAAGAAATCGAGTTTGAGGTGATGCGGGACCGGAAGGGAAACGTTATCACCGTCTGTTCGATGGAAAACTTCGACCCGGTGGGGGTCCACACCGGCGATTCCATCGTTATTGCGCCCGCCGTCACCCTGGCCGATAGAGAATACCAGATGCTCCGCACCGCGGCGCTTGACATCATCTCCGCCTTGGGCGTGGAGGGGGGATGCAACTGTCAGTTTGCTCTGGAGCCGAACAGCTTTGAATACGCCGTTATCGAGGTCAATCCGCGTGTATCCCGTTCCTCTGCACTGGCTTCCAAGGCCACCGGCTATCCCATCGCCAAGGTCGCCACGAAAATCGCCATCGGTTATACTCTCGATGAGATCCCCAATGCCGTCACGGGGACGACTTCGGCCTGTTTTGAACCGGCCCTTGATTATGTAGTGGTCAAGCTGCCCAAATGGCCGTTTGACAAGTTTGTTTATGCCAAGCGGACGCTCGGGACCCAGATGAAGGCGACGGGTGAGGTCATGGCAATCGGCCGGACCTTTGAAGAGGCTTTGATGAAAGCGGTGAGGGGCGCCGAGATCTCTCACCTCAGCCTGGACACCCCGGAACTGAAGGATCTGCCGGAGGAGGAGATCCGCCGGCGGATCGGGGTGTGCGACGACCGGCGTCTGTTTGTGGTATATGAGGCCCTGCGGCGCGGAATTTCGCCGGAGGAGATCCATGCCGTCACCAAAATTGACAACTGGTTTTTGTATAAGCTCCTCCATCTGACAGAACTGGAAAACCGTCTTATGGAGAAGCCACTGACCGGGTCGCTTTACCTGGAGGCCAAACAGTCCGGTTATCCGGATTCGGTGATTGCCGCTCTGTCCGGCGGTCCCCTGCCGGAACACCGCTATCCCAGCTACAAAATGGTGGATACCTGTGCGGGAGAATTTGCCGCCGAAACCCCCTATTTTTATGCCACCTACGATGAGGAAAACGAGGCGGCGGAGTTCATACGAGAGCATGGCGGGAAAAAGCCGACCGTTGTTGTGTTTGGCTCCGGCCCCATCCGGATCGGCCAGGGCATCGAATTTGACTATGCCTCCGTTCACTGCGTTTGGGCTCTTAAAGAGGCCGGGTATGAGGTTGTCATTGTCAACAACAATCCCGAAACGGTATCCACCGATTTTGATACCGCCGACCGGCTGTATTTTGAACCGCTGACTCCGGAAGATGCCCTGGGGGTAATCCACACCGAGCAGCCGGTGGGGGTGGTAGTGGCGTTCGGCGGACAAACCGCCATCAAATTGACCTCCGCTCTGTCGAAAGCCGGGGTGCGGATCCTCGGGACCCCGGCGGATAGCATTGATGCGGCCGAGGACCGGGAGCGGTTTGACGAGCTTCTGGAAAGCCTGCATATCAAGAGGCCGGCGGGATTCACGGTTATGACCACCGAAGAGGCCCTGGAGGTAGCGGACCGCATCGGGTATCCGGTGCTACTCCGCCCCTCCTATGTGCTGGGCGGGCAAAATATGATTATTGCCTTTAACGAGGCGGATGTGCGGGAGTATATGGCGATTATCCTGGCGCAGGGGATTGAAAATCCGATCCTCATTGATAAGTATCTCATGGGTAAGGAACTGGAGATCGACGCCATCTGCGATGGGGAGGAGATTTTAATCCCCGGTATTATGGAGCATATCGAACGCACAGGCGTACACTCAGGGGATTCCATCGCCGTGTATCCGGCGTGGAACCTGCTGGACGAATTGGTGGAAACCATCGTGGACTGTTCCAAGAGACTGGCGGTGGCCTTGAAGACCAGGGGTCTTGTCAATATACAGTACCTGATCTACGATGAAGAACTCTACGTCATCGAGGTCAATCCGCGCTCTTCCCGCACCGTCCCCTATATCAGCAAGGTAACCGGGGTGCCGATGGTGGATTTGGCCACCCGCTGTATGCTGGGAGAGAAACTCGCGGACATGGGATACGGCACCGGGCTTTATCCGCCACCCCCTTATGTAGCGGTCAAGGTGCCGGTGTTCTCCTTTGAAAAGCTGACGAACGTGGACACTCATCTCGGACCTGAAATGAAATCCACCGGCGAGGTGCTGGGGATTGCGGATACCCTGGATGAGGCGCTGTACAAGGGGCTGCTGGCTGCCGGATACCGGCTGGAGCGGGAAGGCGGGGTATTTTTAACCGTCCGGGACAGCGACAAGGTCGAGATTGTGGACGTGGCCAAGAAGTTTCGGGACCTGGGATTCACCCTTTACGCCACCGCCGGTACCGCCAAGGTGATCCGGGATGGAGGCATGGAGGTCGTGGAAGTGGCCAAGGTCCATGAGTCCGACCGGAATCCTCTCGCTCTGCTGGAGAGCGGGCGGGTCCATTACGTTGTCTCCACCTCTTCAAAGGGCCGGATTCCCACCATGGATGACGTCAAAATCCGGCGTAAAGCGGTGGAACGCAGCATTCCCTGCCTGACTTCTCTCGACACGGCCAACGCTGTGGCCGACAGCCTGCGCAGCCGATACTCGGTCTACAGCACCGAGCTGGTCAACATCAACCGCCTGCGCAAAGAACGGCGGCGCCATCCGTTTGCCAAGATGGAGGGCTGTGGCAATGACTATATCTATTTTGACTGTATGCACCTGGAAATCGAGAATCCGGAGGGGCTCAGCGTCCGTCTGTCCGACCGGCACCAAGGCATCGGCGGGGACGGCGTGGTGTTGATTTTGCCCTCCCAGACGGCGGATGCCCGGATGCGGATGTTCAACCTGGACGGAAGCGAGGGGAAGATGTGCGGCAACGCCATTCGCTGCGTGGGTAAGTATTTATACGATCATGGAATCGTCCGGAAACGAGAGATGAGCATCGAGACCCTATCCGGGATCAAAACTCTCCGGCTCCATAAAATCAACGGGGAAGTCCGGCAGGCCACGGTGGATATGGGTCCGGCGGAATTGAGGCCCCCGCTCATTCCGGTGAAGCTCGGCGGTGACCGCGTGGTGGGACGGACGGTTTCGGTGGCGGGGGGCGAATATGCCATCACCTGTGTGTCGATGGGCAACCCCCATTGCGTGCTATTCGGCGGAAACCCGGATGCCTTGGATCTCGAAAGGATCGGCCCGATGTTTGAAAACGATCCACTATTTCCCGAACGGGTGAATACCGAATTTATTCAGGTGATTGACCGTCATACCCTGAAAATGCGGGTGTGGGAGCGGGGAAGCGGAGAAACCTGGGCCTGCGGCACCGGCGCCTGTGCCGCGGCGGTGGCGGCCGTGGAAAACGGATTCTGCGACAAAGACACCGAAATTACCGTCAAGCTGCGGGGCGGCGATCTGGTGATCCGGTATACCGACCGGGCGGTGTATCTGATCGGAGGCGCGCGCACGGTGTTCGAGGGCGACGTGGAAATATAAAGGAGGCAAACGGCATGCATATCAACCGTCATTACGAAGAGCTTCAGGACAGCTATCTTTTTTCCGATATTGCCCGGCGGGTGGCTGAATATCAGCAGACCAATCCACAGGCCGATGTAATTCGGCTGGGGATCGGAGATGTAACCCGGCCTCTTTGCCCGGCGGTGGTCGAAGCCTTGTCCGCCGCAGTACGCGAAATGGGGGAGAAGGCGACTTTCCGGGGTTACGGCCCGGAACAGGGATACGATTTTCTTCGGCAGGCCATCCAGGCGTATTACGGGGAAAGAGGAATCGCGCTCGACCTGCAGGAAGTTTTCGTCAGCGATGGGGCGAAAAGCGATCTTGGCAATATTTTGGATTTATTTGAGAAGGATAATACCGTTTTGGTGCCTGATCCGGTCTATCCGGTGTACGTGGATACCAACATCATGGCCGGCCGGCCGGTGCAGTATTTAAATGCTTCCCGGGAAAACGGCTTTTTGCCGATGCCGGATGAAACGGTACAGGCGGATCTGATCTATCTTTGTTCTCCGAACAATCCCACCGGGGCGGTGTACTCTCGGGATCAATTAAAGGCTTGGGTGGATTATGCTCTGGAACAGCAGGCGGTGATCCTGTTTGATGCCGCCTATGAGGCGTTTATTCAGGATGACACACTGCCTCGGAGTATTTATGAGATTCCAGGCGCCGATCGCTGCGCCATCGAATTTTGTTCCTTGTCCAAAACCGCCGGCTTTACCGGAACCCGGTGCGGCTGGACGGTTGTGCCTCATGCGATGGAAATAAACGGTATCCGTCTCAACCACATGTGGCTGCGCCGTCAGACCACCAAGTTCAACGGAGTGCCGTACATTGTGCAGCGCGGTGCCGCGGCGGTGTTCACTCCGGAAGGGCGGCGTCAGACCGCAGAGGGAATCGCCTATTACCGGGAGAACGCCCGTTTGATCGCCCAGACGCTGAACAGGCTGGGTATTTGGTATACCGGCGGGGTGAATTCTCCGTATATCTGGCTTGCCTGCCCTGATGGATTGGATTCCTGGACCTTTTTTGATCGGCTCCTGCATCGGGCGCAGGTGGTGGGAACTCCCGGAGCGGGGTTTGGCCGTAACGGGGAAGGGTATTTCCGATTGACCGCCTTTGGGGACCGGGACCGTACGGAAGAGGCGGTGGAACGGATCCGGAGACTTTCGTTGTCAGATCGGTAGGGGATCTGGATCGGTCTGAGAGGGGATGCCATTTTGGATGTGCATCTGTGGCTTGTCCGAATTTTTGCTTGACTTTTCCAGGCTCCTTGGATATAATAATCCAAGTGGTCTTTTGGCGGAGTATGCAAAGGGCAAGCGATACGAACCATTAGCTCAGTTGGCAGAGCACCTGACTTTTAATCAGGGTGTCCGGGGTTCAAATCCCCGATGGTTCACCAACAAAAAACCGCATGAAATAGCCGTTTTTCGGTTATTTCATGCGGTTCTCTTTTGCCTTGAAATCGGTTTTGGCTACCTTTTGACAATTATGGAAGGCAAATCGGGCTTTAATGTTAGCAGCGACGTTTCAGTCCAGAGGTAATCGGCATAATCGGCCTGTTTTTAGTAAAAAAAAGGAGAAATCCCCACCTTGCAAAGCTATTAGTATCTACTTCCAGCAAAACAAGGGGCTAACCGTCTAACCGGTAGCTCCTTACACCTATGTTATGACCGTTTCTCTTGTGGATGTCAAGCCGTCCGCCCTGTTTTGGCGGGCGGTGTTTCTGTTTTTGAACTTCCTCTATGTGAATTCTATTTCACTTAAAGAATTTAGAATAGATTAGGCTTGCAAGCTCAAAACAAATGTTCTATAATATGTGTAACAAAGGTCAAAATGCCTTAGCGACTGCATAAATGTAGTGTTAAGTATGTAAAATGGGAAAGATGTTTTGAAGACTGCTGATCCAAAATGGATATAGGCGACTTGGAAGTTTATAGGCAAAGGAATGAGGGATAATGCCAATACAAAAAATGGAGGATATTATCAGGGAAGTTCTCACCGGCGATGCGCAAAAAAATGCCTTAGAGTTTGCCATGCACTTGAGGAAGAATGGCATGACGTTTGAAAAAGCCCAAAACGGCTATTGGAAGGATAAACCTTATTGGCACATAAAATATAGAGACCAATATGTGTGTTTTGTTTTTGTCCACGGCTCTCCTGTGAAATATGTAGACGAGCCCGAGGGCTGGACTATTTGGACTGACGATAGCGAATCAAATTGGTTTTCAGATTATCCCTTGGATGAACCGATGAAACAAGTCGCATGGAACCATGTTGATGTGTGCGGAAACTGCACCCCTGGCGGTCCTTGTGCTGGAGGTACCCGCAAAACGATATTCGGCAAGGACTTTGATCATGTATGCCGTACCACTATGGTCTTTATAAATCCAGATTTGAAAGCCTTGGCATGCTTGAAAAAACTGGTGGAAATACGAAAAGAGGATATCCTGTCGAAAAGTGAATGTTTCCGACAGGATACCCTGCTTTGATCTGGAAGGTTCCGGTAAGCATCAATTGATCAGGGGGAAAATGCCCACGATCTAAACGGTTTTATTCCAACAGATTTCTGGTCTTATCCGCCACAATATAGCCGCCCCGGACCGGAAACTCCTGTCCGTCATTATCCCCGTGGATGAACCGCCCCCCAATCAATTCGATCCGGCGGTCTCCGGAAAGATAGACGCATTCGTACCCATAAAATGCCCGCAGGATGAGATCCGCCTGTTCCGCCCCCATCTCGGGGGTAATGGTCCAATCCGCCGCAGTGGGGGACGGCCAGTAATCCCCTTCGCCCTGCGGCTGCGCGTTCTTCAGCAGGACGGGGAGATCCGTCACCAGGCGGTGTACCATATCCGGTATCCGGGCATATACTTTGTCCATATACGTTTGATGATTTTCATTTCGGTCTATGGGAAACCGCTTTTGAATCAGGATGTCCCCGGTGTCGAAGTCCCGGTCCATCTTATGTGCGGTAATACCGCCGTAGGGCAACCCTCTCAAAATGATGACCGGCATGGGCCACGAACCCCTGCCGACCGGGAGATCGGAGGGATGAAAGTTCACCATGGGCAGCGTCTCGGAGACCGGCACTCTGTAATAATATCCCGCGCAGACCAGCATCTCACAGCCGTTTTCCTGCAAATGGGCGATGTCTTGCGCGGTAATCCGCTGCGTGGTATAGGGAATGCTGTGGGTACGAGCTGTCTCAATAACAGAGGTATTAAATTCCGTCACATTATCGGTGGGACAGGTGAAAATTTTCTGGATGATGCATCCTTCACGCAGCAGGGCATGCAGGACAGGGGCCAGCAGATCAATTCCCAAATAGGCAATCTTCAATTCCCTTCATCTCCTCTGTCTATACATTAGACCGGCAATCCCGGTCCGGGCATAGGCCCGAACCGGGACTAATTATTGGGAAATCAGAACATGGGAATCGCATTTTCCCCAAACGTATCAATGATGAACTGGCGAACGGTATCGGATTGCAAAGCCTCCACCAGGGCCTGGGTCTTAGCGGCGGATTCCTGGCCCTCCCTGACGGCGACGATGTTGCCATATCTGGTGGATGAGTCTTCTTTTACCAGGAGTTTGTCGGTAATACCTGCGGAAATCGCATAGTTGCCGTTGGCAACGGCAAAGTCGACATCCTCGAGAGTACGGGGAACCTGAGCGGCCTCGGTTTCGACAATGTCGAGATGATGCGGATTTTCCTCAAGATCGTTTTTAGTCGCGGTGAGGCCGGAACCTTCCTTGATTTTGATCAGGCCGAGTTTCTCCAGCAGCTGCAGGGCGCGGGCTTCATTGGTGGTGTCGCTGGGAACGGCGATTTTGGCCCCGTCCGGGATGGTCTCCAACGAGGTGCTCTTGCCGGCGTAGACCCCCATGGGTTCGTAGTGAATATTGGCAACGGCCACCAGATGGGTGCCGTTTTCCTGGTTAAAATCTAGGAGATAGGGTTCGTGCTGAAAAAAGTTGGCGTCCAGGCTTCCTTCTTCCAAGGCTTTATTGGGCAAAACATAGTCGGAAAATTCCGTGATAACCAGCGTATACCCCTTTTCGTTGAGCAGGGGTTCCGCGGCTTTCAGGATCCGTGCATGGGGATCCGGAGAGGCGCCGACCGTAATGGTTTTATCGTCCGATTTGCCGCCGCAGGCGGACAGCGAGATCAGCAGCAGGGAGGCGAGGGCAACGGAAAGGACTCGAATTTGTTTTTTCATGTTGAAAACCTCTTTCGCATCGTTTTTATTTGGTTCGTTTGTCAATGGCACTGGCCAGCAGGCCGAAAACAAACTGAATTAACTGCACAAGGATCACGAGCAGAATGATGGTGACGATCATCACATCCTGTTGGTATCGCTGATATCCGTAACGGATGGCGATGTCTCCCAGGCCGCCGCCTCCCACCGTCCCCGCCATAGCGGAATAGCCGATCAACGTGATGGTGGAAATAGAGGCTCCCCGGAACAGGGAGGGGATGGATTCGGGAAGCAGGACCTTCCATACGATCTGCCATCCGGTAGCTCCCATGGCGCGGGCGGCTTCCACGACCTGGGGATCCACTTCTTTAAGGGAGGTTTCGGCCATGCGGGCCACAAATGGGGCGGCACCGATAACCAAAGGGACGATGGCCGCTGCCGGCCCGATGGAAGTGCCGGTGATCAAACGGGTGACCGGAATGAGAGCGACGATGAGGATAATGAAGGGAATGGAGCGGCCGATGTTGATTACCCAGCCCAGCACGGCGTTACATATGGGCATGGGATGAATGCCGTTCTTTGCGGTCACGATCATGAACACGCCCAGGGGGAGACCGATGAGATAGGCAAACAGGGTGGCGGCGAATGTCATGAATAAAGTGGCGCCGGTTCCCTCGAGCAGCAGCATGCCGTATTTTTCCCACAGACCTGACAGAATATCAATCATGTCATATCGCCTCCTTTCATGCCGAATAGCATTCGCGCCACCCGGCTCTGCGGCCCGGCGAAAACGCTGCTGGTATCGCCGCATTCGGCGATATGCCCTTCGTCGATGACCGCAACTCGATTGCAGATGGATTTGACCACACCGATTTCGTGGGTGATAATCACCACCGTTACCCCCAAGCGGCGGTTGATATCCACGAGCAGATCGAGTATAGAGCCGGTGGTCATCGCGTCCAATGCCGATGTAGGCTCATCGCATAGCAGGATTTTGGGTTCGCGGGCAAGAGCCCGGGCGATGGCGACCCTCTGCTTTTGCCCACCCGACAGTTGGGAAGGATAGGCGCCGGCTTTTTCAGATAAACCGACCAGCCGGAGCAATTCCTCCACCCTTTCCCGGATTTCCGGCTTGGGCCGTCGGTCGAGCTCCAGGGGAAAGGCGATGTTGCGCCATACATTGCGCTGCATCAGAAGGTTATAGCCTTGAAAGATGACGCCGATTTTTTTACGGTGGGCGATGGCGGCCTTTCCTTTTAAGGCACGGATGTCGGCGCCTTCGATGAAAATACGCCCTTGGGTCGGGGTTTCCAGCATGCCGATGCAGCGCAGCAGGGTACTCTTGCCGGCACCGCTCATGCCGATAATCCCGAAAATATCGCCGGGTGCAACTTCCAAGCTGACATCGTGCAAGGCGATCACATCGCCCCCGGAAGTAAAAGTCTTGGTCAGGTGTTCGATACGAATGAGGGGTTCCATCTGCTCACAGCCTTTCCATATATCTGACAAGCCGATCCATCCGGGATCGGGCGGTGACGAATCCGGACATGGGACATGCGGGCCATGTTCCGGTGCGAGGCTGGCGTATTCTGGTTGACCGACGGCCACTGGCGGTCTTGGACGCGGGGTGGATTTGATGAATCTGTCCAACAAAAAGGCTCCCGTTCCCGAACATCATGACAAAGCACGATTTTCGGGGACGAGAGCTTGGCTTCGTGTTACCACCCCAATTTATCCGCACCTCACGGTGCGAACCTCCTCTGCTACGGGCAGAACCGCATCTGCCGATAGCATAGCGCGGTAACGGGCGCACCCGGCGCGGCTTTGGAACCGGGAAAGCCCGGACTTCAGCCGCACGACTCCGAGACCATGTTCAGCAGCGTTGTCATTACCCGTTCACAGCGGCCCGGGCTCTCTGGAAATGACGCGGAAGCCTACTCTTCTCATCTACGTCTGTGGCCATATCAATTTAGCCGCATTATACACACGTTTTTGCCTTTCGTCAAGAGGATTTTTGTATTTTCCGGAATTTTCAATCCCGGTTGTTGTGACCAGAAAAGGGTGGGATTTGCACTTTTTCTAAAAATAACCACAAAAGAGGTTTTATTATTTGAAAAATATGCTATAATGGCAACATATTTGCCGCATTATATTGGGCGTTTAGCTGTTTTCGGCGATCGGAGAGGGGGAAGAACATGTCCGCATACCTGTACATGATTAAGATCCGGATACTGATATCGCTTACTTATCGTTTTGAAGCCATATTTTCGGTACTCATGCAGTTCATCGTACTGACGGTCAGTTCGTTTATATGGAAAGTTTTGTACAGCGGCCAGGCCGAGGTACGGGGCACCACCTTGGAACAAATGCTGGTGTATACGGTGCTGAGTGTCTTTTTGTCCTGTTTTTACAGCACTGGGGTGGAGGGGCGGCTTCGGTCGTCGATCCGGAACGGGAATGTTGCGGTGGATTACATCAAACCGGTAAACCTGTATGCGTTATACTTTTCGGAGGATCTGGGACAAATTGCCGTCAATTTTATGCTTAAGGGACTGCCGATCTTGATTTTCGGCGGTATATTTGTGGCGGTGCCGGTTCCCGCGTCGGTCCCGGGCCTGTGTTTGTTTATGGTCAGCGTGGTCTTCAGTTTCCTGATTTTGTGGTTTATCGCCGCTATTTTCGGTGTTTTTAATTTTTGGATTATCGACATCGGCCCGATCGGTACAGTGAAAGACTACATCATCCATTTTTTGTCGGGGTCGCTGATTCCGCTCTGGTTTTTTCCGGCTCCGGTTCAAAAAATCCTGGCGTTCACGCCCTTTGTGTATCTGTATCAGACGCCGATCTCTTTCTTTATCGGCAGAACGCCGCCTCAAGAGGCAGGGAGGATTTTAGCGGTGCAGGCCGTCTGGTGCCTCGCTTTCTTTGTCCTCTTTCAATGTTGCAAGAAAAAGGCGTTTGGACGAATTGTGGTACAGGGGGGCTGAGGATGAAGGTCATATCAAAACTCCGATACTATCTGTCCGTCGGGTTTTATACCATGAAGCTGAATCTGCAGGGACAGATGGAATACCCATCCTTTCTATTCGGCTGGCTTTTGGCCAATGCGTTTCAATTTTTAACCGGCATCGGAACCCTGAAAGTGCTGACCCTGCAATTTGAGACCATCAACGGCTGGACCTTTGAACAGATGGTATTCATGTATGGTCTCGGGATCCTGGCGCATGCCCTCTCCACCGTGTTGTTTATTCAAACGTGGTATCTGGACAATCTGATACTGGAGGGCGGCTTGGACCGCATGCTCCTGCGGCCTATGGGCGTCTATTATCAGTTCTGTATTACCGACCTGAATACCATCGGTTTTACCGACCTGATCCCCGGTGTGATTATTTTTATCGCCGGGAGTATCCTGGTCCAATTTCAATGGACGTTTCTGCATGTGGTATACATCGTGTTCACCGTCATCGGCATGACGCTGATCCGCGGCGCGCTTTACACCTATATCGGATGCCTGAGCTTTTGGGTCAAACGCAGCGGGATCCTCATCAATGTTATCAATGTCCTGTTCGGACGGGCAATCCAGTATCCGATGACGATTTACAGCCGCCTCATACAGGGGCTCTTCACCTTTATCATTCCCCTGGGTTTTCTGGCCTTTTATCCGGCCAGCTACTTTCTGGACAAGGACATGGGTTTTTATATCCCGGGACCCGTGCCGGTGTGGACGCTGCTGATCGGCGCGGTTATGTTATGGCTGGGGCGGGCGATGTTTGTACTCGGGCTGCGTCATTACGACAGTGCCGGAAATTAACCGGTGATGGAAGAGGGGGATATGATGGCCGCGATTGTCGTACGAGATCTGGTGAAGGATTATGTGGTGGATAAAAAGAAAAATGGGATGAAAGGAGCTCTGGTGGGGCTTTTCGTCCACAAAAAGGAGACGATTCGGGCAGTAGACGGGATTTCTTTTTCAATTCAAAAGGGAGAGGTGGTCGGCTTCATCGGGCCGAATGGGTCGGGGAAAAGCACGACGATCAAAATGATGTCGGGCATTCTCCGTCCCTCCGCCGGTGACATTTCCGTTCATGGAATGGATCCGCAAAAGAACCGCAGACAGGTCGTGCAAGACCTGGGCGTGGTCTTTGGGCAGAGGTCTCAGTTGTTCTGGGATCTGCGGTTGGGGGAGTCCTTTGAACTGATGAAACGGATTTACCGGATCCAGGACAGCGTTTACCGTGAAAACCTCGATTTGCTGGACGAACTGCTCAAAATTGGGGAGATCATCGACAAACCCGTCCGCCAGATGTCCTTGGGGCAGCGTATGCGGGGCGATTTGGCGGCCGCCGTCCTCCATTCGCCGTCGATTTTGTATCTGGATGAACCCACCATCGGCCTCGATATTGATGCCAAGCAGGCCGTGCGCCAGTTTATCCGGGACATCAATCAGGCACGAAAAACCACCGTGATTCTGACCACGCACGACCTGGACGATATTCAGGAGCTGTGCAGCCGCGTCATGGTAATCAATCGAGGCAGGATCGTAGAGGACGGATCGCTGGACGGACTGGTTGGAAAAATCTCTCCGACCCGCCGTTTGATGGTCGATCTCTACGAGGAAAATCGTGATATTTCCCATCCGATGGCAAAGGTGATCCAAAACAAGGGCGCGAGAGTATGGTTTGAATTTAACAAACAGGAGATGAGCGCGGCCCAGTTGATCTCGGATCTGTCTAAGCAGGTTGACATCCGCGACCTGTCTTTGGAAGAGCCCGACATTGAAGACATAATTCGAACCATCTATCATAACGAATCGGATTCGGATAGGGCCGTTTCCAATCCGAACGGATGATCGCGGAGGAACGCTTGTTTCACCGTGACCGAGGATTCCGTGCTTCGAAAAGCGATTGACCCCTCTGGCCTTCGCCCCCGTTTGTAATGAAACGGCTGCAGGCTGGAGGCTAGAGGGATTCCGCCAATTTTGCCCGGGGATGGCCCGGGCTTTTCTTTATGCGCTAGGCCCTAAGAATGAGCGACTGGAGGAGTATTCCCACGACGATGCCGGCGCCGCCACTGCAGAGGCCCAAGGCGATCCGGCGGAGCCGCCGGGTGCGTTTGGACAGGCGCAATCCGGTGTAAGCGTCGGAGAAAGTCAGGAACTTTTGGGCCTCTTCATGAAGACGGCCATCCTGCTGATCGGTACAATCGGGCCGGACAACCAGAAACGCCCGTTCAAAATAGGGATTGCCCGTATCCGTGACCTCGATCATCTGCCGGTTGACGCCTTTAATCATTCCCATGCCCCCCTTTGCGTCTTCAGTATGGGCGGCTGGAAAAAAAATATGCGTTTCGGATAAAAAGAGACAAGGCGGTACAACTCTTTGTAAAAACTTTGTTAAGAGAGTAACTGTTGAAAACTCGGTGGAAAGTGTGAATAATCGGGGGTTTTTAAGCCTTTTATCGCTGTGGAAAGGTTTTACAGGTAAAATTTTCCACCAAAAAAGGCCTTTTTTCGCATACTGATTGTTGAATGCCCTTTACCCGTTTCGGGCCAAGGGCATACGACGCGGTAGGATATGGCAGTCAAAAAGAGGCTGCCTAACGAGTAGCAGCCTCCCTGATAAACATGCCGGGGATTATCCGGCACGGTCTTTTTGGGCAGACGGACCATCCCGGTCATGCCGTTTTCGAGTATACCGGTCCCGGCGGTACTGCCAGGGCCCAACTTTCAGGGCTGACGCGCGGTCAGATACCAGATGGCCCGCTCGATGGCATCCCGGGAATTGCCCCAGTCGGCGTTTTCGCCGCTGTTGCGGTAATCGAACATTTTACAGAAATGCGTGACATCGCCGCGTATTTCCTGAAGGGTTTTGCGGCTGAGCGCGGCGGCCGACTTCATAAAATCCGGGGCTGTTTTTTTCCCCATATGTTCGGCCGATGCTTCGGCAAGCGTGGAAAAATGGGGGAGACACAACGCCGCCTGTTCATCGAACAGCGCACGAAACTCCTTTTCGGTTTCCCAAAGGCGGCAGATCGTGGCCAGCATCCGTTTCATCGCCCAGTCCACCTGACCGCACACAAAACAGGTACCGGAGGCTTTTCCGGCCGCTTTGGCTTGATTTTTCACGCTTTTTCCGATGATGGGGGGACCGGCGTAGATTTGTTTTTCCATTTCATCCAAATGGCTTTCCAGAATCAGTGCCACACCTAGGCGGTTGTGTTTTTTCAGCATCATGCGGTAGTGGTCGATACAAAAACCCTGCTTGTTGGTCTCCATTCGCACATCGGGTTCCATCATGGCAGCACCGGTAATGTATTCCACCACGCGGTCTTCCAAGATGCTGCGCAGCCGGCACAAGGGACAGCCGTCCCGCGGCTCGAAAACTTCGCTGACCGGGATTGTCGTAATGTCGTCGCGCATGGGTGTCACGCTCCTTTATTTGGGTCTTTTCCCAGTATACCACAGCGTGGTATACTGGACAAGAAGAAAAGGGGGAGTTGCGATGCAGGTCGAACCGACCAAAACCGGCGTGCGGATTCTGAATGCGCCGCCCATCGACCTTGCTCAGACATTTGACTGCGGGCAATGTTTCCGTTTTGAACCATGTGGAGAGGACGGATATCGCGGGATTGCCGGACGTCACGCGGCCCAAATCCGTTGGGATGGCGAGACGCTCTGCATTGATGGTTCGCTGGAAAAGCCGGTGACAAGAGAACAGTTTGAGAGTTTCTGGCGCCGGTATCTGGATCTCGACCGGGATTACGCGGCGATATACCGTTCCCTCGTTCGCCGGATGGGAAGTCCCATGAGGCGCTGTGTCCGATATTCTCCGGGGTTGCGGGTGCTGCGCCAGGATCCGTTTGAGGCTCTGATATCCTTCATTCTTTCCCAAAACAATAACGTCCCCCGGATCAGGGGGATCATCCGGCGCCTGTGCCAGTTTGGAGAGCCTCTTGGCGGCGGGGATTTCGCCTTTCCCACCCCGGAACGGATCCTCTCGCTGACGAGCGGAGAGATGGCGGAACTGCGCTGCGGCTGGCGGGATGCCTACATACGGGATGCGGCAAGGCGGGTGGCGGACGGACGTCTGGATCTGAAGCGGGTGGCGTTGCTGCCTCTTCCAGAGGCAAGGCAGGCACTACAGACGGTGCGGGGAATCGGGCCGAAAGTGGCCGACTGCGTACTGCTGTATGGGTTGGGAAGACTTGAAGCCTTCCCGCTCGACGTTTGGATGAAACGGGCGATGGTTTCGCTCTTTCCGGATAAAACCCCCGCCGATTTCGGGCGGTACGCTGGAATCGCCCAGCAAGTGATTTTCCATTATTGCCGTAGCCATCCGCACGAGGTTCGATAAAAGCCGGGCGATTTTCACAAGAATTTAACAAAACGGATAGTCAAGTTGTGAGGTAATCCACCTTTTTCTTTTTTAAAAATTGGTGTATAATAAAAACAGTACTACACAGGAGGATGAGAAAAATGCCCCTTGTCAACACAAAGGAAATGTTTAAGAAGGCCTATGAAGGCGGTTATGCAATCGGCGCTTTCAATGTCAACAATATGGAAATTGTTCAGGGGATTGTGGAAGCCTGCAAGGAACTGAATTCTCCGGTTATTCTTCAAGCGTCGGGTGGTGCCCGCAAATACGCGCATTCCGCCTATCTGACCCATATGGTGCAGGCGGCTGTGGAGGAAACGGGTCTTCCTATTGCGCTTCATCTCGATCACGGTTCCAGCTTTGAACTGTGCAAGGACTGCATCGACAGTGGGTTTACCTCTGTGATGATCGACGGCTCTCACCTGGATTATGAAGAGAATGTCGCCATTACCAAAAAGGTAGTGGAATACGCGCATGAGCGCAACGTCACCGTGGAAGGGGAACTCGGCCAGCTCGCCGGTATTGAAGATGATGTGAAGGTCGAAGCGGACAAAGCCAACTACACCGATCCCGACCAGGTTCAGGATTTTGTTTCCCGCACCGGGGTGGATTCTCTCGCGATTGCCATCGGCACCAGCCACGGCGCTTTTAAATTCAAGCCCGGCCAGAAGCCTCAGCTCCGGTTTGATATCCTTAAAGAGGTGATGGACCGCCTCCCCGGTTATCCGATTGTGCTGCACGGCGCCTCCTCCGTAATGCCGGAGTATGTGGCGCTGGTCAATCAGTATGGCGGGCAGATGGCCGATGCCATCGGCATTCCGGAAGATATGCTCCGGGAAGCGGCTTCGATGGCGGTCTGCAAGATCAATGTCGATTCCGATCTGCGTCTGGCCATGACCGCCGGTATCCGGAAACACCTGGCGGAGAACCCGACGCACTTTGACCCCCGCCAGTATCTGGGCGACGGCCGCCAGTTCATTCAGGATGTGGTCAGACACAAGATCGAGACAGTTCTCGGCAGCGCCGGGAAGGCTTGATCGTTACAAAGAGCAGGAATTTACCGCCGGGGATGAGAGTCCCCGGCGGCTTTTTTTGAGAGATTCGAGGAAATCCCACTTAAAATTTTTGCCGCCCTCTTTATTTTCACACTGTAATGTGCTAAACTAGGTATAGAGTATAGCCTTGGGGGGATTACCCGTGAATTCTAAAATCAAAGACGACAACACCGATTTTTTGTTTCAGGCCATCCTCCAGCTCAAAAATATGGAGGAATGCTACCAGTTTTTCGAAGATCTATGCACGGTCTCCGAAATCAAAGCCATGTCTCAGCGCATTGTGGTGGCCAAAATGCTCAGTGATAAGCGCGTGTACAGCGACATTGTGGCGGCAACAGGGGCTTCCACCGCCACCATCAGCCGGGTCAACCGCTCTTTGATCTATGGCTGCGATGCATATGATATGGTTTTTTCCCGCATGGAGGAGAATCGGGAATCGGATTGACAAAACTCCTTGGCCATCCACCGGCACGGAAAGGGCGGGCTATCAATGGCTTCCAATGAATATGCCGCTTTTGCCGCATTTTATGACCGGCTGACCGGCAATGTGGACTACACCGGTTTGGCCGGTTATTTGCGGGATCTTTTTATCCGCTATGGCGGGGCAATGCCGGGTACGGTGCTGGATCTCGCTTGCGGTTCGGGATCCTTGTCGCTTGAACTGGCGGCGGACGCCGAGGTTGTCGGCGTAGATGCTTCATCGGACATGCTGGCACTGGCTGCGGATAAGGTGGTCAGCAGGGGACGGCCTATTCTGTTTCTCCGGCAGGATATGCGCTTTCTCGATCTATACGGGACGGTGGAAGGCGCCGTTTGTGTACTCGACAGCCTCAATCATCTGCTCTGCACTGCCGATATTCGGGCGGTTCTACGCCGGCTGAGGCTGTTTTTAGAGCCCGGCGGGTTATTTATTTTTGATGTGAATACCCCCTTTAAACATCGAGTGGTACTCGGGGATCAGGCTTTTGTGCTGGAAGAAGGGGATCTCTGCTGTGTCTGGAGAAACCGATATATTCCCCGCACCTGCGAGGTGGCGATGACGCTGGACTTTTTCTGTCAGACAGGAGCAGGCGGTTTGTATGAACGGCTGACCGATGAGGTCCGGGAACGGGCCTATTCGGAGGGAACCCTACGGCGTCTCCTGGCCGAGGAGGGGTTTGAGACGCTGGCGGTTGTGGGCGACCGGTCTTTCCTGCCGCCAAAACCGGAAGAGGAACGGCTGGTTTTCGTGACCCGGAATACAAGAACTCTAGAAGAAGCCAGGCAAGGGGACGGGCACAAAATCCATCCCTCTGCATACATTGGCAATAGCCGGTCAGATAGAAGTTAGGATCATCCGGAAGTTAAAGGAGTTTGGAAGCCATGGGAAAATTGGTGCGGAGCCTGACCACCGACGGGAGTATCGTGGCCTCGGCCTTGGATGCGACCGACATGGTGGCCCGGGCGGAGCAGATTCATGGCACGTCCGCCGTGGTCACGGCTGCCCTCGGACGCCTACTCACCGCGGCTTCGCTTATGGGCTTTCAGCTCAAGGGCCGCGACGATTCGGTGACGCTGCGCGTGGACGGTGGCGGACCGGCGGGCCGGCTTATCGCTGTATCCGACAGTGAGGGCTGTGTGCGCGGATACGCCACCCATCCGGTCGTGGAGATTCCGCTCAGACCGGACGGAAAGCTGAATGTCGGCGGTGCGGTGGGAACAGACGGGTTGCTATATGTCCTAAGGGATAGCGGCGGCCCTGAGCCCTATTCCGGGTGTACGCCGCTGATTAGCGGCGAAATCGCGGAAGATATCACGAGTTATTTCGCAACCAGCGAACAGATCCCCACGGTTTGCGCGTTAGGGGTATTGGTCAATCCCGATCTGACTGTGCGGGCGGCGGGAGGGCTTCTGGTGCAGCTGCTGCCCTTCTGCCCGGAAGAGGCGATAACCCGTCTCGAACAGAATGTCGCCTCTTTGGATTCGATGACGGCGATGCTCGACCGGGGACTGACGCCGGAAGGGATATTGCAGAAAGTTCTCGCAGGTTTCGACTATGAGCTTCTGGATACGGGGGAGCCCGTTTACCGTTGTACCTGTTCACGGGAACGGGTTTTGCGCGCCTTTTCGGCGCTGCCGCCTGAGGAGATTCGTTCTCTGCCGGATGAAAAGGGGATGACAGAGGCTGTCTGCCACTTTTGCAATGCCGTCTACCGTTTTACATCGGATGAGATGGAAGCCCTTGCAAAACGGGCTGAAATGGGCACAGACGCTGAAAAAAATTGCCCCAAACCGGTTGACAATCCGCCTGGTATGTAGTATGATATACACCGTCGCTGGTGAGGCGGCGGTCATGGAAGCATAGCTCAGCTGGTAGAGCACCTGCCTTACAAGCAGGGGGTCACAGGTTCGAGCCCTGTTGTTTCCACCAGGACTTAATGGATGTGGCCCGGTAGTTCAGCTGGTTAGAACGCTAGCCTGTCACGCTAGAGGTCGACGG
>CABUKB010000019.1 GCA_902492045.1 uncultured Oscillospiraceae bacterium
TTGTGTTATCGTATTCATAGCGGATAGGGTGGCACCTGCCTTTCGGTTTTGTCTTAGCAACTCAACCTTAACACAGGCCATCCCTATTCGCTACCTTTTTATTCCCTTTTGTCACACATCATTGTATCACATACACATTATTGGGCGGCCCGTGCCGGTCCCCCCTTGCTTTTTTGCTCCGCCTGGTGTATAATGACCGAGATGCGGCTCCGCGCCCGCGGACCAGTGCATCCTTTTCTATGCCGGTGTGATGGAATTGGCAGACGTAGTGGACTCAAAATCCACCGGTGGCGACACCGTGCCGGTTCGAGTCCGGCCACCGGCACCAGAAAGATTGTCGAAAGAAGTCGATTGCTGGAAAGTTCGTTTGTGAGCTTTGGCGGTCGACTTCTTTCGATCTTTATGATATGCTATAGATGTGGTGAATTGAATGGGGACTGTGTATATTTTTAGAGGAAAAGCAGCAACGGGTAAAACAACATTATCCAATATGCTTGCTGAAAAATTATCTATACCCGTATTACGAAAAGACGATATCATTGACGCTCTGAAGAGCAGTGCAATTTCCGATAGAAACATCGTCAACGAAGTTTGCTATAATATTTTATATGAAATTATGAAAACTAATCTTACTTTGCAATCGAGCTTTATTATGGATATTGGACTTGGAGATAGAAACAATGCGACTACCTTTTTTAAACGATTTGATTTTAAAGATAATACTGTTATCAAATTCTTTGTTGATTGCAGTGACGAGAACATATGGAAGAGCCGGCATATTGAAAGATTAAAGAGCCCATTAGCTCATCAGTCGTTTCAATCATTAGAGCACTTGTCGGATCATTACGGAAAATTAGATGTTAACCCATTTGACGACGAATTCATAATTGATAGTGTTCAATCGATAGAGGAATGCTTTGGTGAAGTATGGGATTTAGTTGAACGTGCTTGTAAAAAATAAAGGGCACATAGATGATTTGTGTTAGATCTTAATGAAAGTTCAAGTCCCTACACCGATTTCCCAAGCCGATCTTTTTTATCTCACCTTTCCAGACTGAGTCTGGACGCAAATCGCGTTCGGGCTCTTTTCTTTTGTTTGAATGAAGATGCCCGCGTTGGTAGCGGATCTTTTTCGTCAACGCTTCCCGCACCTGCGGCGGACAAGCCGTGGGCTGCAGGTTTCCTTATCATTCAATTGAACAAAGGCCGAAATTTGAAACTCAAGAAATGAGATAACCAAATTCCGGCCTCTTTTTTATGCCGTAAGGCTGATGAGGGATATTGACAATTGCTATTCTATCCAATATAGTAGTCTAATAAAAGGAGGATTTTTATGTTTTCTGCCCATGTTTTAGCTCCATGCAAGGTCTGAAAGACGGACGGAGATTGCGTGGAGCGGTAACTTAGACTGCCGTCCGAATCAGGCTTTGCATCTCTCAGTTAAACTAAAATTGAAGGAGCAAAGTCATGATAAAATTAAATATGTTTTCCGGTCTCCGGCATTTTTTTGTTTTGTGGAGTTCTCAAACAGTATCGAGTCTTGGTACGGCTATGACCAGTTTTGCCCTCACCATCTGGGTTTACAATCAAGGAGGGACAGCAACCAGTTTAACTTTAATGACGTTTTGCACTTTTCTGCCAACGATTCTGTTTCGCTTTATCGCTGGGACTTTTGCAGACCGCTGGAACAAAAAGCGAGTTATGCTTTTTTCGGATCTGGTGGCAGCTTGCGGCAGTATGGCAATTTTGATGCTGTATGTATTGTCTTCGCTGAAGATATGGCATTTATATGTCATTAACTTTCTTCTAAGTTTTATGGATGCTTTTCAAGTCCCGGCGTCGAATGTCGCAACAAGTTTGCTGGTTCCACAAAAACAATATGCCAGAGTCAGCGGTTTACAGTCTTTTTCCGGTTCTGTTGTTTCCATAGTTGCTCCGGCTCTCGCAAGCGTGTTGCTTGCATCGGGCGGGTTGACAGTTGTCTTGATTGTGGATCTTGCAAGCTTTGCAGTTGCTCTTTTTTATTAAAATCCCTGACATGCAACAGGATACAAATGAAAAGCGGGTTCCCTTTTGGACAAGCTGTAGGGAGGGATTACGTTTCATTTGGAAGGACTCTGCGCTTTTACGCATGATTCTCTTCTTTATTGTTGTAAACTTTTTTGCTAAATTAGGCGGCGACGGCATGATGTCCGCCTTTGTTTTAAGCAAAACTGGCGGGGATCAAAACGCTCTCAGCATGGTGCAGATTGCCAATTCCCTTGCATTTCTTATAGGCGGCATTCTTGTCACCTGCATGAAACCGGCAGTACGCAAGACAAATGTCATATTTATTAGCTGTGCTATCACTTTTTTGGTAGGGAACACTTTAATAAGCCTGTTCGATTCTTTGCCGTTTTGGATGGTGGCGTCTTTTATTTCATATATATTTGTAACCTTATTGGGGGCGAATCTTACTGCGGTTATGCGCGCCCACGTACCGATTAGAATGCAGGGGCGTGTTTTTTCCGCAAGAGATACCATTCAGAATGGCTCGATTCCATTGGGGTTGCTGCTCGGCGGAGTATTGGCAGATCACGTATTTGAACCATTTATGGCAGCCTCCTCTCCGGTTCAACAGGTACTGTCTTTTCTTTTCGGCGACGGAAAAGGATCGGGTATTGCAGTGCTTTTCTTTATCGTTGGGATTGCAGGATTTATAATAAGTATTCTTGCTTATAAAAATCCAATATACCAAGAACTAAATGAAAATAATTTGGTAGAAAACGAGTAGGATCATACCTGTACCAACCATTTTTAACCGGGAATTTTAGGATAGCATCCTTTTTTCACCGTCACGCCTGCGGCGGGCAAACCGCGCATCATAGACTTTTTATATTCTTTAGCGTTTCGCGCGCGCTTTAGGCGGGGATCTCTTCTGTCAACGCTTCCCACACCTGCGGTGAGCAAGTCGCGCGCCGCAGGTTTCTTTTGTTTTAAACTTTCTGCCCGCGTTTGGAAAACGCAGGGTTTATCCGAATTCAAAACGCCGTGGGAGGTGCAGTATGGGTATATTCCAAATGGTAAAATATCACAGACTACGCTATCCCTTGTCTATTCCGCTTCATTTGGAAGAAATTGCGGGCCATTTTGACATAAGAGCGATTCAGCCGGACATGCCGTATTCGCTCCATACCGAATACAGCTTTAAAAAACGCGGCTTTTGCAACCGGCATCTCCTTCAATATCCCGAGATAACCCGGTCCCATCAAGCCGGGATCCCTCAGCTTTGGAAGAATGCGCGCTGGGCATCTGAATTCGCCGAATTTATAACCGACTTGACAGGCGGCAAGGCTCCCGATACGATAGAAATCCATCCGCCCTTTGAGGATTATACGCCTCATATACAGGCATTCATCGAGCGATACCGGGTTTTTGAGGACGCGATAAAAACGGTTTTTCCCAAAACACAACTACAAATTGAAAACCGATGCGGTTCCCAGTATAAAAGCGGCCGGTTCCGGATTTCGACCGTCTCGGAAATCCGGGATCTCTGCGAGCAGATTGAAAAAAGCGGATTGCGTCTTCGTATCGCCTTGGACATTCCGCAGTTGTATACCGCCCACGGGGTAAGTTCCAATCGGAATAAGGGCGTGACCAATCTTTTAGATGAGTTAAAAGACATCCGTTTCTATATCGGCGGGGTACACATTTGGGGAAAGGGACTGGTTAACGGCAGGCGGCAAGCGCACTGCGGAGATCTGAATACCTATTTTTATGGCGATACTTCGCTGAAAAGAGAGTTCCTGGGCGCTCTTCGCGCGCTTTTTGGGGATAATCAAGTCCGCCATCTGGTTTTAGAAGTCAACAGTGGAAACGAGGATTTGCTCTCCATTCTTCGGGATTTGGATACGGCGGGGTTTCTCTATATATAGGAGGAGATGGCTGTGCGGCGGATTCCCTCCTTTCCGGATGGGAACCCGCCGTCTGTTTTTGGGGAAAACGGGGAAAATTTTTGCCAATCCGGACAGGCGTGGGCAATATGCCTAGTTTAATTGCATAAATATTTTGCGATTTTATGTTCAAAAAACAGATTGACAGATCCGCGAAACTTTTTTACACTGAAGTTTAGTGGAATAAGTGGTGGAGCCTGTCATAGAGTATGGTCTTATACTCTATTTATTCCTGATTTTGCCTGGTGCGGGGTGCGGGCCGGTTCTCTTTGCGGCGGCTCATTCTGGCTTCGGCGCAAAAGTGTGGGACAGAACTCTGACGCAGGGTTTTGTCCTCTATTTTTGCGAAAATCCGCCTCCCATGGCAGGCAGACAGGCCCTGGCTCACCCCTTTTTCAGCAGAAAGGAATGGTGGTTTCATGGACAATCAGCTTCCCCTCTTTTACGGCCTGTCTTTCTTGACGGCGGTGCTGGCCTTTGCCTTTGCCGCTTACCTTTATCTATGGGTCAAGAAACAGCAAACTGTAAACGCCAGGATCAACGAGGTCTCCGTCCTGATCAAAGAGGGCGCGAATACCTTTATGCGCCGGGAATACCGTGTGCTGGCCAAGTTCGCCGCTGTGGCCGCGGTTGTGATTCTGGTCCTCCTGCCCTCCCCGATCTGGCAAGGCCATTACCTGGACAATATCTCCATGGCGGTCGCCTACCTGATCGGTACGGTGCTTTCGGCCATTGCCGGGAAAATCGGCATACTGGTGGCCACCCTGTCCAACGCACGTTCGGCAGAGGCCGCTCAGAAGGGGATCAAACCCGCCTTCCTGGTCGGGTTCCGCGGCGGCGCCGTTATGGGGCTGCTGGTGGTGGGCTGTTCTCTTCTGGGTGTCGCGGCGGTTCTGCTGGTGACGGGGAATGCGTCCATCCTGCTGGGCTTCTCTTTCGGCGCCAGTTCGCTGGCGCTGTTCGCCAAGGCTGGCGGCGGTATCTTTACCAAGACGGCGGACATTTCCGCCGACCTGACCGGCAAGGTGGAACTCGGCATTCCCGAGGATGACCCGCGCAACCCCGCCGTCATCGCCGACAATGTGGGGGACAACGTGGGCGATGTCGCCGGTATGGGCGCCGATCTGTTCGACTCCAACGTGGCGGCCATGGCCTCGGCCCTGGTGATTGCGCAGTCCCTTTCGGGCGGGGTTTACTCGAACATCTCCATGGTTTTCTGTTACGCAATCCTCGGGCTTTTGGCCTCGATCATCGGCATTGCCACCGCGCGGGTCGGCAAGCATGGCAACCCGACTCGAGCCCTCAACTCCTCGACCTATGTGACCACCGGCGTTTTCCTGGCGCTGACCGCCATTGCGACAGCGTTGTTCGAGGGATTCTCCTGGCGGATCTGGGCGGCCTCTGCCACGGGGCTGCTGGTCGGCGTTATCATCGGAATTACGACCGACTATTTTACCGACGACTCCAAACCCATTGTGCGCAAGGTGGCCCGTGCCTCCGGTTCGGGTCCCGCCTTTACGATTCTGTCGGGCGTCTCCTACGGCTTTATCTCGGCCCTGCCCGCCATGGTGGGCATCGCCGTTTCGGCACTGGTCGCCTACCAAATCTGTGCGCCGATGGGCGAAGGATATGCGATTTTCGGCATTTCGATGGCGGCGGTCGGCATGCTCTCAATCGTCGGCATGATTATCTCCAACGATGCCTACGGCCCGATTGTGGATAATGCCCGTGGCCTTGCCGAAATGGGCGGACTGGGCGAAGACACCATCCGGACCGCCGACGAACTGGACAGCGCCGGCAACACCGTCAAGGCCGTCACCAAGGGCTTTTCCATCGGCGCGGCGGGCCTTACGGTCATCTCCCTGCTGGGCGCCTTTATGTCAGAGGTCAATGCCGCGCTGGTAAGCGCCGGGAAAGCGGCCATCACCGGCTTTGACATCATGTCCCCCACCGTCTTTTTCGGGATCCTGATCGGCGCCGCCATTCCGGCCGTGTTCTCGGCCATGCTGATCCTCGGTGTGGATAAGAACGCCCAGCGGATGGTCGCGGAAATCCACCGGCAGTTCAATTCCATCGTTGGGCTGCGGGAAGGAAAACCCGGCGTCAAGCCCGATTACGGCAAATGTATTGACATTGCCACCAGCGGTGCGCTGCGGGAGCTGATCCCCGCCGGCATGATGACCATCATCGCCACCGTTATCGTCGGCTTTATCGGCGGGCCACTGGCCATCGGCGGGTTCCTGCTCGGCAACATCGTCAGCGGACTGCTGCTCGCTTTGTTCATGTCCAACTCGGGCGGGCTTTGGGACAACTCCAAGAAATACATCGAATCCGGTGAAGAGGGCGGCAAAGGCAGCGATGCTCATAAGGCCGCCGTCATCGGGGATACCGTCGGCGACCCCTTCAAGGATACCGCCGGCCCCTCCATCAATACACAGATCACCGTGGTGTCACTGGTGGCGTCGTTGCTTTCCTCGCTGTTCGTGGCGTTTTCCCTCTTTGGCTGATTGCGCGCTTGCCGGCTGGCGGAGCCGCCGGTGACTGCGAGACTTCGAGGAACAACGGGCGTCGCCAAACCGATGCGAACCCGGCTGTAGCGGAACGCGGCGGGCTTTTTCAGCCTGCCGCTTCAGCTTATCAGAGAGGTCGCCTTGCGGCGGCTTTTTTGATAGAATGAAGAAGGATGAGGGCTATTGAAAAAAGAGACGGATAACCGCCTTGGCCCTTCCACGCCCGCGACGGGCAGGCCGTGCGACGTGGCTTTATTTTCCGGCTCTGCATGCCGGGATGTGACGGCCATGGATCCTGAAAAAGACCAAGGCGCCTGACCGGATTTGCGGTCAGGCGCCTTGGTTTTTCAATTTTCAGCCGTTGTTGAATAGCGGGGCCCCGTTTCAATCCACCGGCACGACCCAGCCGAAGGGATCGGGCTGGAGACCGTTTTGGATCCCGGTGAGGGTATCGTACAGCCGTTTCGCCACCGGGCCGATTTCTCCCCGATTGATGACGATGGATTCCTCCCCCACCCGCAGTTCTCCCACCGGGGAGATCACCGCCGCGGTGCCGGTGCCGAACGCCTCTTCAAGGGTGCCGTCATGGGCGGCCTCCACCACCTCGGACAAGGCGATCCGCCGTTCGCTGACCGGATAGCCCCAGCTGCGGAGCAGTTCGATACAGGACAGGCGGGTGATTCCGCCCAGGATGCTTCCCTGAAGGGCCGGGGTGACGACCTCCCCATTGATTTTGAAAAAGATGTTCATGGTACCGACTTCTTCAATGTATTTGCGCTCCACCCCATCCAGCCAGAGCACCTGGGTATAGCCGATTTTCTCGGCCTCGTCCTGCGCTTTGAGCGAGGCGGCGTAGTTGCCGGCGGTTTTGGTGAACCCCATACCGCCCTTGACCGCCCGGACATACTTTTGCTCCACGCAGATCTTGACCGGATTGATCCCTTCGGGATAATAAGCGCCCACCGGGGACAGGATGATGATAAAGAGCAGATGATGGGCCGGATGCACCCCCACATGGGGATCCACCGCGATGATAAAGGGCCGGATATAGAGGGCCGTACCCTCCCCCGAGGGGATCCAGTCCTGGTCGATTTCCACCAGCTTTTTGACAGCCTCCACCCCGAACGCCTCGTCGATCAGCGGGATGCACAGCCGGTCGTTGGACAGATTGAGCCGCGCCATGTTTTTTTCCGGCCGGAACAGTACCACCCGCCCCTCTGGCGTGCGGTAAGCCTTCATGCCTTCAAAGACCTCCTGGCCGTAATGTAGGCACATGGCGGCCGGATCGAGGGAGAGCGGGCCGTAGGGGACGATCCGGGGATCGTGCCAGCCCTGTCCCTCATCGTAATTCATCAGAAACATGTGGTCGGTGAAAATGGAGCCAAACCCCAGATGGTCGGAAGAGGCGGGTTTCGCCTTGGGGGTTTTGATTTTTTCCACGCGGATTTCCTGCATGGCGCAACACTTCCTATAGTCGGATTTTACAAGGAACCGTTTAAAGCCCGCTCCTTGTCTGAGACGGAAGAGGCCGTCCCTTTTTCCGATTATACCGCCGGCGAGGGCAAATTGCAAGATGGGCGGGGATGCTCCGCTGGAAAAAATTGAACGGGGGCCCCGGCGCGGATATCGTATATCCTTTGTGAGCAAGGGCCGAACGCCCAACGGTTTTCTTTTTTCCCCGGCTGCGTCCCCATTCCGGTCCATCCGGCGTCCTAGAACGCCGTCTGATTCGCCGCCAGGGGCTTCTCGACGGCCTCCGGATCGAGGCGGGTTTTCCAGTCGGGATTCTCTGCCTGCCAATTGGTCCAAAAGCGGACCCACTTGTCCTCGCCAAAGGCCCGGATAATATCCATGGCGGAGATTATGCCGTTCCCGGCTTCATCGGCGCTCTCGGCATAATACCTGGCTGGATCCTTAAAGGCTTTTACACCGGCTTTTTGTTTATTGAATGGGTCATTGAGCGCGTATACAGACTGATCCAGATTCAGAACGGTGGGCGCACCGGTTTCAAATTGATATAATACAAATAAATAGGTCTCCCCTATTGTATACGGAACGCTTCCCGCCAGAAGAGGGATCCCCCATTCCTGTTCCGTTTCGTTTAACAAGCTCATCTGGTCATCCGTCTTATAGTCTTTTATTCCGCCCATGATCCGAACCTGGACAGATTCGTCTACGTCTCCTTTATATTGGTCGATCGTTTCAACGGTATACATTGTGTGCAGATAACGATGTCTCTCTTCGGTTTCTTCGGTGGCCGGCAAAGCGTCCAGATCCAGCACTGCAAAAGAAATATCGGTAATTTTTCCGGTAAAAACAACGTTGGCAGCCTGGACAAGCTCCTGTGTACTAAAATAAGCTGGCCAATCCGCCTCCATAATCCGGTAACCCGGCTCATGCATACTCCTATCACCCGGCTCGTTTGTGGTATTGGAAGGTGGTTCATTCGCAGTGTGGGAACTCGGCTCATTTGCAGTACGGGAACGTGGTTCTTTTTCGACGTTTGAACAGGCAGATAAAGCCACCAGACAAATGGTCCCCCAAATCCATAGACACTTTTTCATTTACCCCTTCTCCCTCCGGATATCAATGCATGCAATCGCCGGCCATGGAGTTCTGCCGCCAACCGTTCCACTGTCCGCGCCTTTGATGGCGGCATATCTCACCCCTCACAGCTATTATAACATAACAACATCGGACAAGCAAAAAAACCAACCTCTTTGCACGATTCCTTTTCAGGCTGGCTTTTCCATGGGCGGGGCATTTCCGGGCGGAAACCCGCGGCAGGGGGAAAAGGCTTGTATTTTTGCCGCGATCTGGTAAAATATACAGGTAACGAAACGAAGGAGGCGCCGCCAATGAGCGATCCGGCCCGCAAACCTTTTTATATCACCACCGCCATCGCCTATACCTCAAGCAAGCCCCATATCGGCAACACCTACGATCCGGTGCTGGCCGACGCCATCGCCCGGTATAAGCGGCAGCGGGGCTACGACGTTTATTTCCAGACCGGTTCAGACGAACACGGCCAGAAAATTCAGCTTGCGGCCGAAAAAGAAGGGATCGGTCCCAAAGAATACGTCGACCGGGTATCCCGCCAGATTCAAGCGGTCTGGGATTGTCTGGATATCGGCTACGACCGGTTCATCCGGACCACCGACGCCGACCATGAAAAGGCGGTGCAGGCTATCTTTCGGAAGCTCTATGAGCAAGGGGATATCTATAAAGGGAAATACGAGGGCAAATACTGTGTCCCCTGCGAGTCCTTCTTCACCCTGTCCCAGCTCGTGGACGGCAAGTGCCCCGACTGCGGCCGGGACGTCACCGACGCGAGCGAGGAAGCCTATTTCCTCCGGCTGACCAAATATCAGGACCGTCTGCTCGAGTATTATGAGCAGCATCCCGATTTCATCAAGCCGGATTCCCGCCGCAACGAGATGATCAACAATTTTCTGAAGCCCGGCCTTGCCGACCTGTGTGTGTCCCGCACCTCCTTCACCTGGGGGGTGCCGGTGGAATTTGATCCCGGTCACGTCGTCTATGTGTGGCTGGACGCCCTGAGCAACTATATCACGGGTCTGGGATATCATCCGGACGGCAGCGGCCCGATGTACACCCGGTACTGGCCCGCCGCCCTGCACGTGATCGGCAAGGATATCGTGCGTTTTCACACCATTTATTGGCCCATCATCCTCATGGCTCTGGGCGAGCCACTGCCCCAGCAGGTCCTGGGGCATCCCTGGCTTCTTTTTGGCGAGGACAAGATGAGCAAATCCAAGGGCAATGTGCTGTATGCCGACGATCTGGCCGCCCGGTTCGGAACCGATGCGGTGCGGTACTACCTTCTGTCCCAAATCCCCTTTGCCCAGGACGGCAACATCACGCACGAGAGCTTTATCGCCGTGTACAACGCCGACCTGGCCAACACTTTGGGAAACCTGGTCAACCGCAGCGTCGCCATGGCGGGCCGGTATTTCGGCGGAACGGTCCGCCGCCCCGCCGAAACCGGTACAGGTCCTGACGCCGCCCTCTGCGCCGCCGCAGCCGCCACGGTGGAAAAGACCGCCGCCGCCATGGATGCCTGGCACAACGCCGAGGCTCTGGCGGCCGTGATGGAACTGGCCAAGCGGTGCAACAAGTATATCGACGAGACCACCCCCTGGGTGCTGGCCAAGTCGGAAGAGAGCCGCGCCCGGCTGGAGGCGGTGCTTTACAATCTGCTGGAATCCATCCGGATGCTGGGGGTGCTGCTCCTGCCGTTTATCCCCCGCTCCGCCGAAAAAATCCTCGATCAGCTGGGCGTGTCCGGGGATCTCGCCGCTTACGATTCCCTGGTGTTCGGAGAGGCGGAAGGCTTCACGGTGGGAGAACCCGCGCCGCTGTTCGCCCGGATTGATGCGGACAAGGTTCTCGCCGAGATGGCGGCGGAGAAGGGGCCTGAACCCGCGTCGGATGCCGCGCCGCCGGAGGGCGTCGCCTCTCTGCCGCAGATCGGGATCGGCGACTTTGCCAAGGTGGAGCTGCGGGTGGCCCGCGTCACCGCCTGCGAGCCGGTGAAGAAAGCAAAAAAACTGCTCAAGCTGACCCTGGACGACGGCAGCCGTATCCCCCGCACCGTTTGTTCCGGAATCGCCAAGTGGTATAAACCGGAGGAACTCGTCGGGCAGCAGGTGGTGCTGGTGGCCAATCTCAAGCCTGCCGTACTCTGCGGGGTGGAGAGCCAGGGAATGATCCTCGCCTCCTCCGGCACCGACGAAGAGGGGAACGAAGCGGTTCGGGTCTTGTTCGTGCCCGGCGCGGCCCCCGGCGACCAGGTGCGGTAAGAAAAAACAGGCACCCTGCCTTCCGCCCGGCAGGGTGCTTTTCATCCGTATGATTTGCAAGGAGAGATGTGCGGTGTCCGCGATATTCGATTCCCACGCGCATTATGACGATCCCGCCTTTGACCATGACCGGGACGCGCTGCTCACCCGCCTGTTCGACCCAAGCCAGGACTGTCCGGTGGCGGGGATTGTGAATGCCGGCAGCACGGTGGATTCCTCCCGGCAAAGCCTGAGGCTGGCGGAGGCCTATCCCCGTCTGTTTGCCGCCGTCGGGGTGCATCCGGAGGAGGCGGCAAACATGAATGACGGGGATCTGGCGGAAATCCGGGCGATGGCCGCCCATCCCAAGGCGGTGGCCATCGGGGAAATCGGCCTCGACTATCATTACGAGGACGCCTGCCCCCGCGAGGTGCAGATCGCCTGGTTTCGCCGTCAGCTTGAACTCGCGCGGGCGCTGTCCTTGCCGGTGATCCTCCACGACCGGGAGGCCCACGGAGACATGCTGGACATCTTGGCCGCTTTTTATCCCGCCGGACCCGGGAGAATAGAGCGGGCCGGGGTGCTCCACTGCTTCTCAGGAAGCGTCGAGATGGCCCGGGAGGTGATCCGGCGGGGATTTTATATCGGCCTGGGAGGGGCGGTTACCTTCAAAAATGCCCGGAAGGCGGTGGATGTGGCCGCCGCCATCCCGCTGGATGCTCTGCTGCTCGAAACCGACGCGCCCTACATGGCGCCGGTGCCCTACCGGGGAAAGCGGTGCGATTCGGGCATGATTGCCGCCACCGCCGCCCGAATCGCCGAGATCCGGGGCATAACCGAGGCCGATCTTCTCGCCCAAACAGAGGAAAACGCCCGCCGTTTGTTTGGGATGGCGGCAGACTGACGGCATTTCCCCGGATGGGGGCCGCTTCCCGCCCGTGCGGACCGGGGCGGTCAGGAGAGCGCGGCAGATTCTTCGGTCTCCCCGCCATAAAAGGCCGGGTTGGGCGCCGCGGCTTTCAGTCCGGCTTTGCCGGCGATTTTGCTGACGAGGAAACAGAGCAGCAGGGAGACAAGCATCGCCAGGCAGGCGAAATGAGGGCCCAGCCCTTTCAGAGGCCCAAAAAAGGAGAGGCTGGCCGAGGGGAAGAACAACTGGGCGAGCAGAGGCGGCAGAGCGGTGAAAAACCCGCCGAGCATCCCGGCCCAGGCTCCCGCCCGGTTGATGCCTTTCCAGTACAGGCTGAGGACATAAGGGGCCAGAAAGGCTCCGGAAAGAATCCCCCAGGAATAGGACATCATGTCCAGTATGGGGGTTTTGCTGTTGGCAATACCATAGGACAGCGCCACGAACAGGAGGCAGAGCCCTTTCGTCACCCATGCGGCCTTAACCTTGTCGAGACGGGGCGCGTGCGGCTGGATCAGGTCCATCGTCAGGGTGGAGGACGCCGTGATGGTGATGGAGGACAGGGTGGACACCGACGCCGCGATCAGCAGAACCAGCACCACCCCCGCCAGGATGGTGGGGATCCCCGCCTGATCCAGCATATTGGGGATCAGGTAATCCGGATGACCTTCGCCGCCGGCGGGCGGAGAAGGCAGTTCGGTGAAAAACAGATGGGAGAAAGAACCGATAAAATAGCCTCCGCCGGCGACCACCAGGGCGAACACGGTGGAGATAACGGTACCCCGGCGGACCTCCCGGTCATCCCGGATGCCGTAATATTTATGGATCATCTGCGGCAGACCCCAGGTCCCGAGAGAGGTCATGAGCACCGTAGCCCAAAGCCCGGTGTGCTGGGCGGCGGTCAGGTGCAGTTCCTCAGTCGCGCGGGCGGCGGCTTCGAGGCCGGCGGACACCCCTCCGACCTGATCGCAGCGGAGGATCGCCGCAATCAGGATCAGGACGCCCCCCAGCATCACCAGCCCCTGTACGAAATCGGCCCGCAGCGTGGCGGCGTATCCTCCCAGGATCACAATCGCGGCTGCGGCCAGGGCGATGACCGCCATGCAGACCTGCTCGTCCACCTTCAGCAGCACCGCGCAGACGCTGGTCAGGCCCTTGTAAACCGAAGCGGAATAGGGCAGGAGAAATACGAAAATTACGGCGACGCAGAAAAGTTTGATTCCGCGGCCCCCGAAACGTTTTTCAAAAAACTGGGGCATGGACTTGATTTTGAGCCGGCGGGTGGTTTCCCTGGTCCGCCTGGCCAGCACCAGCCAGGCCAGCAGCGAGCCGATGACGGCATTGCCGATACCGGGCAGCACCGCCCAAAGGCCATAGTCCCATCCCGTTTTTCCCGCATAGCCGATAAACATGACGGCCGAGAAATACGCCGTGCCGTAGGAAAAAGCCGATGTCCAGGCGCCGGCATTCCGTCCCCCCACCGTGAAATCGGTGATGGTCCTGGACTTCCGTCCGCCCCAGAATCCAATCGCCAGGATAAAAACCGCGTAAACCGCAATGGTGATCCAGATCACCGTCTCTTTGGTCATGAAATCCACCCCGGTACTTTATTGCTTTAAACCGTTGCGGGTTAAAGCGTGTGTGCCTATCATACCGGATTCCGGAAAAAAATGCAAGACCTGCGGCTGAAAAAGCCGAAAAAACCGAAGAATCCCTTGACGCGGCGCCCTGAGTATGCTATGATAAGGGGCGCCGCCGGACCACACGGCGGCGTCTTATGCGGGTGTAGTTCAGTGGTAGAACCCCAGCCTTCCAAGCTGGTCGTGTGGGTTCGATTCCCATCACCCGCTCCATGTCCTGCGGGACCTTGCGCCTGTAGCTCAGCTGGATAGAGCATCTGCCTTCTAAGCAGAGGGCCAGGGGTTCGAGTCCCTTCAGGCGCGCCATCCATGGTGGATATAGCTCAGTTGGCTAGAGCGCCAGATTGTGGCTCTGGAGGCCGTCGGTTCGAGCCCGATTATCCACCCCAAAACAGGGACACGCGGGCTCTTTCCGGGTGTCCCTCTTCTGTCCGGTGTCAGGCGGTCCGCCGCCTGTTATATTGGGATGTAGTCTAGTGGTAGGACAGCAGACTTTGACTCTGCTCGTGCTGGTTCGATTCCAGCCATCCCAGCCACGTCGGAACGAGTTACGCTCGTTCCGATTTTTTCTTTCATAAAAAATCCGTCACCCGCTCCACTGTTCCTCCTTTTCCGAAAAAGGTCACGCTGCGCCTTTGCTGCTCGCTTGTAAACGCGCTCGCGACGCTCACGCTTGCTACCAACCTTTTTCGGAGTACGAGAGTTCAACTCTTGCATAATACATGTTGCGGGGTTCATTTTGTCTCTTCCTTACGCCCCGGAAACCCTGCATTCATGCGGGTTTCCGGGATTTTTTATTGTTTTCTAGTCATTTCAAAATATAGTCATACGGCACTCTCCCTTATACTTTATATCCATGTTCTCCGAAAGGAGAGCGACCTACTGTAACCGCATATATGGTTGATGTCAAGTCGTCTGCCTTGTATGGGTGGGCCATCAATCCTCTTCGTTCCCTCATCGGTTTTGACCGCTTTCAATTTATGTTTCCTTGAAACAGAGCTTTTCTTTTTGAAAAATACACAAGATTAGGAACGGACCAAACGATAAACAACAGGAGCATCT
The DNA here is from genome assembly GCA_902492045.1 of uncultured Oscillospiraceae bacterium. Classification (GTDB taxonomy): domain Bacteria; phylum Bacillota; class Clostridia; order Oscillospirales; family Acutalibacteraceae; genus UMGS1623. Next base: position 14,854 of record CABUKB010000019.1, read on the forward strand.
GCATGATAGAGGTTGAATCAATTTGATATTGGAGAGACATGAAAACGGGATTAAGCAAAAGGTAAACGAGATTCATGTAATATCCGCGTATGGATAATGTTTTCATCATTACGTATGTAATAACGGTTAAGGTTAAAAAAACAATGTTGATGCCCACCACAAGCAGGGTCAAGGGAATGTCGTACTGTTCCGGAGTTTCCAGAATTTCGGTCAGCGGCATGAGTATGAAAATCGAAGTGAACACAATGCCGACCGGGAATCTCCAGAAGATATAAAACCTAGCCCATACGAGACCCCTCGGAAAGATAGAGGCCCTTTTTTCGAAGAGATATCTAGCCTTCGGTTTCATAAGTACCTCCTTATCGGGTCGTCAAATTCATCACCAATTCAAAACCAAAATAAATACGGCTGAAACTCACTTTTGGCTTTTTCATAGTTATTTTGTGCAGACTCAGCCTTACCGCGCAGCAACCACCATTTGCCATGTACGTCAAATAAACGGTCTATATACAATATTTCTTCATCTCGAATCGAACGCAAGCCTTTAAAAGCCGCTTGAAAGTGATCATAAAAAGAAAGAGAGAAGTAGACGCCACCTTCTTCTATGCATTTGAACTTGGGCATCCTAATACTTTATCGCCGTGCAGGTCTTTTTCTTTTCCAGCCAACGCACAGCAGCCAGGACATCGGAGAACACTGGGATCATGATCTCGCTGTCTACGCTGATCCGGACCGGCCGCACGTTGTTGTCAAAAGGCGGGGCGACAGATGCAACAATCACAGGCGCTTGCCTTGGAGGTTCGGGCTTTTCCGATTCTGTTGTTTTGGGATCAACAAAACCGGCCGTTCCCCACGCTATTGCTTCCTTTGCCAGCGTCAGATCATCACGGTAAAAATGATTATCTTCCAGATGCTTTAGATCGTGACGCAAACCCTCGATTTGCTTTTCTTCTGATACCTGGGTGTTCAACCATATATCGAATGTACCATCCCCAAGGGAGACGGCCCATGCAAAGATCTGATGCACGGGAATGCAGGATATCGCACCCAGTAATCTATGCCTTCTTGTCCTTGTTCCTCCCGTATAGTTCTTCAAACATCCTGGCTGTGGCCTTGACGTGTTCCGGGGTGGCTTTCTCCGATGCGGCTGCCAGATAGCGTATGTCAGGTCTGTCCTCTAATATCTCCAGCAAGCGTAATGTTTCGTCGTCGGGTGGACGATGCCCATTTCCAACTTTGGAGTTTTTTTCTTTTCTAAGGATTTCTTCAATAGACATATCAAAGTAAGCCGCTAATTTTTCAAGCACATCGGTGCTGGGCTTTTCTGTTTGTTCATTTTTCCATTTAGAGGCCAGGCCACGTCTAAGCCCAGCTTCAACACATGCATTGGTGGGTTTTACACCCTTCTTTTGGCATAGTTCTGAAAATCTATCATAGAACACAAAATGACCTCCATACTTTTGTGTAAGGTATATAAATATACGAAAGTATACTTATACACCTAAAAAGCATACCGCCGTGTGCTAATATAGAAGCACAGGTTGAACATTGTAGACATACTACTATGTTGATTGACAAAACATAATACCGCAAAAGTCTATGAAGGTCAACAATCAAAGATGAAGGAAGTAAACTTTTGTATGCCTGCACAATGGACAGGTGACATTGTAGGGAAAATGCACATCGCCGGAATAACGGCGAAAGAACTTTCCGAACACCTCCATTACAATCCTAAGTATGTCAGCGCGATACTCAACGGCAATCGCGAACCCAAAAACGCAGAATCCGTGTTCCGAAAGGCGCTGGATGAAATGATCCAGCAAAAAGGCGCATAAAAAACCACCCTTAAGGACGGCTGATAACTTACATAAAAGATGATCTATTTAACAATCAACTGAGTATCGAAACAATCCCATAAACAACGAGTAAAATCCCGACTAGTGCAAAAATCCATATTAGCACTTTAACTTTTTGTTTTTTCTGGTTTTCTCGTGTTTTTTGTACTATCCGCCCACTCAGGGATTTTTCCAACGCGAATGAAAATTTTAAAAGATATGCTCCAGTCGCAAAAAATGCAACAGCTATCAGCAGAACAAATACACCTATCAGCGATGCCACAGCGAATGCAGGGGCCGAAAACACGAGAGTAAAAGAACCGAGGACAAAAAGGATTACAGCGTATGTAGCATTTGTATTAAACTGCTTGGATATTAATGCATGGTCATACTTAGATATCAATTCATGGTCATATGGTTTAATTAAAGTTATCTCGATATTGCACCCATAGTTCTTTCCAACTTCGTCTCCGGTAATCTCAAGTATCTCGCCTACAAGTATCGAATCCGGATATAACTCCATATAGGCTACTAAATCTTTAGCCAATCCCGCCCTGATATATCCAAGTTTTTCTCCGTCCGGATTAAGTACAGCAATCGCGTTAGGATCGTGGGGATTGTTAGGCTCCCTTACAAACTTTATCTCGTCGTACTCTGACAATTCTTCCAGCAATTCTTGTCTGTTGTCTCTGGTGACGCCGACAATTTTTGTCTTTGTCTCAAAAATGGTCTCCAGCATGTTGAAACCGCCCCTTTCTAGGCGAGATTCGCCTGTTCCTTTCGCCGCAATACTACCATATTAACCAAGATAATTCAATGAATTTTAAATTATATGCACTAAAGTCGTGGTAAAAACAACAAAAAAGCCCACTACGAGAGCGGGAGAGGGAACTAGTCTTTATTTTCCTCCTTACTTTCTTCAATGGCTAATCGAATAGCATCCATCAGATATCACACGCCTTTTTGATCAAAGTCTTTTTCTGATCGCACTATTCCTAAATGATACATTAGCAGGCGAACCCCTGCTTTCATGCGGGTTTCCGGGATTTTTTATTGTTTTCTAGTCATTTCAAAATATAGTCATAAACCGATAAAAATGGGTATCTGTTGCAGGGGAGAAAAATCAAGACACCGCCCGGTTAAGAGGCGGTGTCATCCGGAGAGCTTTGACAGTTCCTGGCGGCTAATATAACGGCCATGCTATCGCCAAGCTGCGTGAAGATGGCCGCAAGCAGAGCGATGTCTTGATCGCTGCGTCCTTGAGATATGGCGGAAGCCAACGCCCCGACCACGGCGGGCAATGATTCAAGGCCATACATGTCATCACCCCACCACAGTATATTCAACGGTTGGTCAGAGTGATAGGAATACCGGGACAGGTTACGCAGGAGCGGCCGGGTTATGCGTATCGCCTTTGCAGCATCGGAGGCGTCCTGTGCAGGATGGACGCTGCCGCACCGGGATCTGTCAGCCACGGGCCAAGTTGATCCGGCTGCAGCACCAGCGGCATCCGGTCATGGACATCCGCTACGGACGGGTTGGCCGCCGTGGTCAGGATCACGTAGCACGGCCTGCCGTCGTATACCCGGTACAATCCCGCCATATAAAGCGCGCGGGCGGGCTGATAGAAGCGGATCTTGCGTTTGTCTGTGTCCCACTCGTAAAATCCGGCGGCGGGGATGACACACCGTCCGTTAGGCAGGCACGGGCGAAAGAGCGGCTTATTTTCCGCTGTTTCGGCCCGGGCGTTAATGATGACGCCCTTGCAGTAAAAGTTTGGAAACCCCCATTGAAACAAATCGGCCAGGCGGCGCCCCTCCCGGTTGAGGAGCACCGGGGCGTTGTTGGTCGGGTATATATCCCCGTCGGTTTTCACCTGTGTCCCCGTGGCGCGGGATACCTCCCGGACAATCGCCTCCAAGTCCTGGCAATCTTCATCCGTCATCAGGGTGTATCGTCCGCACATGACTGTCCCTCCTTCGCCTCCACAAACCAGCGCCCGCCGTCCTCCAGCCAGATGTACCGCTCCTGGCCGCGGATCCGGCAGGTATACCGCCACCCCACACCCCCGGCTTTGAGACTGGCCGACCGCCGGATATCCAGCACCTTGTCGATCTCATAACTGTGGTCCCGGTCCCACCAAAGCACCAGCGGTATGGTTTTTCCCACGGTGTTGGTGTGGGCCGTCACCTCTACATAGCGTTTCACGGTTTTCCTCCCCTATTCACCGCCCTCCCGGCGGCACAGCCACATGGTCGGTCTGCGGATTGAGCGCCGCGAGTTGCCGGTCCATGAGCATAATCCCGCGGCGGATCGAGTCGCGCCCGAACCGGCGGCGGATATCGTCCACGGCATGATCCAGGTTGTCGAGTTTTTGCGATTGCTGTATGTCCTGGTATAGGGATGTCTGCACGTAGGCCCAATGATCCAGCCCGCATGCCCGCACCCCGACCGACCGCAGAGGCCCCCGGGCGTTATCCCGGTACAGGCGATATGCGGCACGATAGATCGCCGCCGCATTGCAGGACGGCGCCGCAAGCGGCGCCTGCCTCTCACACCAGGACAGGTCTGTCCCCCGCAGCGAGACCTGTACGGTGCGGCCTTGTAATCCCAGGGTCCGCAGCCGTTCGGCCACCGACTCGCAGAGGATGTACAGGATAATGCGCAACCCCTCGCCGTCCTCCATGTCGCGGGGCATGGTGGTGCTGTTTCCCACCGACTTGATGACCGGAGACGCCCCGATTGGGGAGACCGGCGCACGGTCCAGCCCCATCGCGTAGGCCTGCAGCGCGGCGCCGAATTTTCCAAACCGGGCGCGTACCGATGCCGGAGGCATGCGGGCAAGATCCCCGATGGTCTTGACGTACAGGCGGTGCAGGGAACGGGCGGTGGCAGGGCCGACATACAGCAAATCCTCCACCGGCAGGGGCCAGACGGTCTCCTGCCAGTTGTCCCAGGGGATGACGGTGGTAGCGTCCGGTTTTTTGAGGTCGCTGCCCAGTTTGGCAAAAACCTTATTGTACGATACCCCTACCGACGCGGTGATCCCCAACTCGGCTTTGATCCTCCCACGGATGGCGTCGGCAATCGCGGCGCCGTCCCCGAACACGCGGCTGCCGGTCACATCCAGCCAGCATTCATCGAGGCCAAATGGCTCCACAAGATCGGTGTAACCGGCGTAGATGGAGCGGGCCAGTTCGGAAAAATGCAGGTATAAATCGTAGTGAGGCGGTACGATGACGATATCCGGGCATAACTGCCGGGCCATCCAGATCGGATTCCCGGTTTTGATACCCCTGGCCTTGGCAAGGCCGTTTTTGGCCAGTACGATCCCGTGCCGTGCGGCCGGGTCCCCACAGACCGCGACCGGCTTTTCCCGCAGTTCCGGGTGATAAAGACATTCTACCGATGCGTAAAAATTGTTCATATCCACATGCAAAACCGTGCGGGTCACAGCCTCACCCCTCTTAGAAAGAACGTTTGTTCTATTTTACACCTGAATCCGGCAGCAGAGAGCTGGAAAAACCTTCCTTCCGGGAATTCCCTGCCTTTCGCGGGCATACTAATCTCAAAAAGATAGAGAGGGAATGGCTATGCCGGCTGCACACAAGGGCGCCATATCGTTTGGCCTTGTCCATATTCCGGTGGCTCTGCACACCGCCCGCTCTTTTTTTCGGCGCTTTTTCCCCGCGAATAGAAAGTCAAAATATGTCTTTATTCATAAAATTTAAGAATATTTTGTCTTACTTTATCGTAAAATTCCCATCGGGCTGCATCCTATACTATACTCTAGAATAGTATAAATAGTGAGGTGAGGATATTGCGCCCCCTGAAACAAAAAGTCAGCATTACATTGGACGGCGATCTGATCGAACGGATTCGGTACCTGTCAGAAGAGCAAGACCGCTCTTTTTCCCAATTTATCAATATGGCGATGAAGGAATACTTGAAAAGTCTGGATAAACCCGAAGATTCCTCCCTGTAAAAACGTCTGAAAAACCGCTCCAAACGGCCACGACCGTTCGGAGCGGTTTTTTAGTCATCAGATAAAATTACATTGTGAAAATTTCAATACATTTTCGTCTTTTTATTGCTGCAAAACGAAAAGACCCCCCGCAGCTATGTCTACAGGGCTGCGGGGGGTATTACTCCCACTCTATTTCAAAGACTATCTCTCAGGTCTTTTAGCCCTGTATTTGGTCTCTTACTGGTCTTGGATTTCATCTGTTTGACCCCTTCTCAGGCAATTTTGACCGCTTCGTGTACCTCTCGTGTACCCCGTAATCAGGTATCTCTGTTGTCGCTAACCTGGCATTCTTGTCATTTAACTGTCTTGTGTATTCCGCAACAGATATGCACGGATGGAGGTGTTACTATTAAAATTATACCATAAAAACGCCATATAATCAACAAATACGCGGCGCGGGCTTTCATTTTGGAGGAGGCCCGCGCCGCTTTTTTCGTTTAGGAGGCAATTATGTCAGAATATCAATTAGAAATAAAGCAGATCGTGGACTATCCACGTTGTCGGATCTACCGACAATTCATACAGACCTTACTCTCGGACCGGAGCATTCGTCTTGGTGGCGGCTCCGGTCTTTTCTATTATACCGTCCTTT
>CABUKB010000020.1 GCA_902492045.1 uncultured Oscillospiraceae bacterium
CCTGGCGTTGATCAACGCCAGGCCTCGCAAAGTTTTGAACTTCCATTCTGCTCAGGAATTATGGGACTTCGAACTCAATTCCTGTTGCACTTAGTTTGACAATTCACTGTATTCTGAAACGGGCTGGGTGTTCCGGAACCGGCGGACGGGAATTTCCGCCGGTTTCCTCGCCCGCGATGGTTTTCCTTTTTTAAAACGACGGATGAGGGAACACGCCATGTTCCTCATCCGTCGTTTTCATCCACGCAATAATGAATAAAATCGTATACAAATTTCCGTTTTTTGGGAGATAACCCGCTGATTTTGATGACCGGCTCATTTTCCAGGCCCAATAAATAATCAACGGAGGTATTCAAAACCAGGGCGATGCGGCGCACCCGTTCAAGCGAGGGCGTCTGTGTATTGCTTTCGTACCGGGATATGGCATCCTTGCTTACGCCCACCATATCCCCCAGTTGTTCCTGGGTCAGTCCTTTTTGTTTCCGGAGGGACTTCATCCGCAGGCCGAAGTCATATACGTTGTCCTTATCCTCCATATGTCACCAGCTTTCCGATCAGGATCATGGTAAAAATCCGAGATGATCCATCCGTAGAAGTCCCCGCCGCGATAACTTGCGTTTTCATCGTCGATGTATGGGATGAAGGCCATCGCAAACCGGCGCTTATCGTCTGAAAGGCTATACAGGATCCAGCCCCGGCAGGGAATCGGTTGTATTAATGTCTGCCATTCTCCTTGTGTTAAGTATATCTCTAGACAGAGGATAAATACGTAGAATTTTAATCCATATTTTTCGACTTATTTCGTTGACTTTTTTAAACGTCAATGCTAATCTAAAAGAAAGAAGGATAGGAGAATCATCCGATCCACCAACCCGGCGTCCCATACCGAAGGGTCGGGTCGGGAATGGGCCCGCCGCCCGTGACCGGCGGCGGTGTCGGACGGCCACGGACGGCCTTGAAAATGGGAGGGAAGGCTGGCCGTGCAGCCGCCGGACTCTCCGGGCATATCCACACTATAAAGGGGGAAGCGGAGCATGAAAAAGGTCGGAACCGTTCGCAGGCTGGACGATTTGGGGCGAATCGTCCTCCCGGTGGAGATGAGGCGGCAGCTGAGGATTACCGAAAGAACGCCCCTGGAGATGTTTGTGGACGACAACTGCGTCATCATTAAAAAGCACAATGCGAGGCGCTGCATGGTCTGCAATGGAAAAGAAGGCACCGTCCCCGTCGGCAACCAGAGGATCTGCCGGGACTGTCTGGAAAAGGCTCTGGCCCTGACCGACGGAGAACGAGAAGACCAGGAAACGGCCGTCTGCAAGCCGGAAAACCGGCCGGAAGAAATCCGGTGACGGTAAACGGCGAGAAAAAGGCCCTTCCTCCGGCTGTCAAACCGCCCGTGGCCATAAAAAAACGCCGGGCCGTCCTTGCGGGCGGCCCGGCTTCCTTTTACTCTTGATGGGGTTCGGTATAGGTCATGGCGCGGGAACTATCGGAAAGACCCTTGGTGGTGGGGTCGTTGATGAGATTCCACACACTGACCAGCACCGACACCAGGATCACCGGGTTTTTCACCGCTTCCAGCAGTACGTGTCCCAGGCCCGCCCAGGTGGTCATATCGCTCCAGTTCAGGCCGAGATAGGTCAGAATCGGCAGCACGATGGCCACGGCCAGATTGGCCCAGAACACCGGGTTTTTCAGCCGTACCTTCCAGTTGATCTTCATGTTCTCACTTCCTTTCCAGCGTCGTGATCCGCGTTTCATGATCGTTCAGGGTTTTGTCCTGTTCGTCGTTCTTGTCCCACAGGCGCTTGTGGACCTCGCGGCTTCGTTCCCGCTGCTCGCTCATATCCCGCACCAGTTGTTCCACCGTCACCGTCAGCTTGGTGATGGAGGCGTTCAGCTTCAGCGCCGGCGCCAGAAAGGTCGCGGCAAACCCCACCAGCGCGATCACGACCCCCACCACGCCCCATTCCGTCATCGGTTACACCCTTTCCAGATATTCCTTGGCCGCGTAATAGGTCCCGCCTTCATACAGAACCCTCACCCACGTATAGCCATTGCCGGACGATTCCCATCCGTCCACCACGTCCACCACCGTGCCTTTGGGGAACTTGCCCGCGCGGGTCGAGGTATCCCCCTGCACCGCCGGATAGGTGGTATGGTAATACAGGTTCGCGGTCGTGCGGTACGGCGTGGTGGTCTCCCCCGCCGATTCCTCCACCGCGTTTTCGTTAATCCACTGAATCAGCGCATCCGCGTTGACGACCTTTCCCATGATCTCAATCTCTCCTTTCAGTTTTTGCTCCACCTCGCGGCGGAATTGGTCCATGCTGTATCCGTGCTTGTCAAACCAGTGCCTGGGATCGCTGTGGTTGGAGGCGATCCCCGTCCGGTATCCCTCGTAATGGCTGGTGATATCCGCCGCCGTAAACCCGAATTGCCGGCAGAGCATCACGCAGTAATCCACCGCGTTGGCGATGCAGGCCCTGGTATACGCCTCGTATGCGGCGGGATCGTACGAGGCGCTCGCCGCCCCCGGTCCCGGCTCGCACATCTCAAACGCGATGTGGTCGATGTTGGCGGGATTGGCCCCGCCGGTGCCGGAATGCCACGCCCCCATTTCATAGGGCAGATAGACCCAGATCTCCTTGTCGTCTACAAAGGCGTGGACGCATTTCTCCACCCCCGGCCTGTTCCACCGGGAGAACCATCCCGACGCCGGAACGTAGGAGGTCCCGGTCGAGTGGACCATGATCCCCTTGAGCTGATTCCGCCGCCCCACTTTGTAACAGTCGTTGTCCGTCATATATTGTGTCGTGATTTTCATAGCGTTTTCTCCTCTATATGGACCGTCTGCCGACGGCCACCCAGGATATGGTAATCAAGCCGCCCGCAGATGCAGTAGAAATGACTTTGATTTTCCCCGGATTCAGATAGGTGCCGGACCGGACGCCGCTCGCCCAGGCGCAATGGTCGTCGCCCCATGGAACATTGATATTGACCAGGACGTTCGGCACGCTGTCCGTATCAAAGGAAAGGCCATAGACCTGGCCCAAATCAATCCAGTCGGAAATATAAAGCCCGTCCTGCGAAGTAAACGTAGCGGTTGTCGTAAAAGTCCGATAGCAAATCATGGTGTTGTCCTGAAAAATGATGTATGCGCCTAATTCTGAACCTGGATCGCCACCCGATTGCTTGATCCCCGACGCCCCGGTCGCGCCGGTATCCCCTTTCGGACCTTGTGGACCCGTGGCCCCGGTATCCCCTTTTGGCCCCTGGGGGCCGATGACGCTGCCTAAATCTACGGTTGTCACTGCCATACTATGCACCTCACTCGTATGTTGCGATCAAATGCCCCTGTTCGTTGATGGAGAAGGTCGGCACCGGTCCGGGATCCCCTTTGTCACCTTTCGGCCCGGTGGCGCCCGTGTCCCCTTTGGGGCCTTGCGGCCCGGCAGAGCCTGTGTCGCCTTTGGGACCGGGAGCCCCTTGGGGACCCTGTGGGCCGGTTTCCCCCTGCGGGCCGGTGGCGCCCGTGTCGCCCTTGGGTCCCTGCGGGCCCATGACGTTGCCCAAATTCAATATCTGTGCCATGTTTTCTCCCCTTTTCGTGAAATGGTATACAGGCGTTCTCTCCTTACTTCCAACGGCCTACGGCGATATAGCGTATTCCGCACAGCCCGCCCGCCGATTTGGTGCAGACGATCGCCACCTTGCCAGCCGATGTTGTGCTGGATCCCACCACCGAGGTCGTCCATGCGTAATAGGTCTCCCCCCACGGGTTGATCGCGTCCACCACCAGGGATTGAAGGCTGGTGAATGTCTGCGGGAAATTGCCCAGACTGATCCAACTGCTGACATACAGGCTGCCCTGGGCCGAAAACGAGGTCGACGTGTCGAGGTGTTTATAACAGAGCATGGTCCCATCGTCATATTTGATCCAGTATCCGGTCGAGGCGCTTCCGCCGGAACTCGAAATTCCCGACGCCCCGGTGTCTCCCTTGGGTCCTTGTGGGCCGGTGGCGCCGGTGTCCCCTTTGGGTCCCTGCGGCCCAGTGGCGCCGGTATCCCCTTTGGGACCCTGCGCGCCGGTCGCCCCGGTATCGCCTTTCGGCCCTTGTGAACCGGTCGCGCCGGTATTGCCCCTGGGAATAGTGAACTTAAAGTTAAATACTTTGGCGGTATTGGCGCCACTGGCGGTGACAGAGACGGAGGCGTTGGTTCCCGCGTTTCCGGTGGTGGTGGAACAAGTGGGCGTCCCGAACCCCGCCGCAGCGCCAGTGGCGCCCTGGGCGCCGGTGTCCCCTTTGGGACCCTGCGGCCCAGTCGCGCCCGTATCGCCTTTGGGGCCTTGCGGTCCCGGATCCCCGGTGTCCCCTTTCGGCCCTTGCGGGCCGGTATCGCCCGTATCCCCCTTGGGGCCAGGCTCCCCCTGTGGCCCCGGAAGCCCGGTTTCGCCCTGCGGACCCTGCGGGCCGGTGGCGCCCGTATCCCCTTTTGGCCCTTGCGGTCCCGGATCCCCGGTGTCCCCTTTGGGGCCCTGTTCCCCCTGGGGGCCGGTATCGCCCGTATCCCCCTTGGGGCCGGGTTCCCCCTGAGGACCCGGAAGCCCGGTTTCGCCCTGCGGACCCTGCGGCCCCGGTTCCCCCGTATCCCCTTTCGGGCCTTGCGGGCCCGGATCCCCGGTGTCCCCTTTCGGCCCCTGCGGGCCGGTATCGCCCGTATCCCCCTTGGGGCCGGGTTCCCCCTGAGGGCCCTGAAGCCCGGTTTCGCCCTGCGGCCCCTGCGGGCCGGGTTCCCCCGTATCCCCTTTCGGGCCTTGCGGTCCCGGATCCCCGGTGTCCCCTTTCGGCCCTTGCGGGCCGGTATCGCCGGGATCCCCCTTGGGGCCGGTTTCCCCCTGTGGCCCCGGAAGCCCGGTTTCGCCCTGCGGACCCTGCGGCCCCGGTTCCCCCGTATCCCCTTTCGGCCCCTGCGGGCCTATAACACAACCCAGATCCAATACCTGTGCCATCGTCCTCTCTCCTTTTTATGAAATGGTATAGATGAGATCGCCGTCCTGAATGGACAGCGGCGGCGCAGGTTCGTTGTCGTTGTGGGTCAAGATCAAATGCCCTTCTTCATTCACGCTCAGTGCGAACATCCCCGGGCTGAGTTCGGTGACGACCGAAACGCCGTCTTCTCCCGGATCGCCCTTGTCCCCCTTGTCGCCTTTGGGACCCTGGGGGCCGATAAAGTCGCCGTTGTCCAGTTTTTGCTGGACCTCTTCGACAATCGCCTGGGCTGCCTCCGCCTGTTCCTGAGCATTTTCCGCCGCCTCGTCCGCCGCTTCTATGGCGTCATGGGCGTCCGCGATCAGGGCGGACAGGCCCTTTTGATAGGCCAGTTCGCCCGGGGTACAGCCGTTGCGGGCCGCAAACTTCAGGCGGCCGGATACGGTGTAGGCGATCTGTTCCTCCTGGTTTTCGCTGTCGAGGATCACCGCGCACAGGCGGATGGTTCCCGTCCCGCCGGAAGAGGTCCAGTTTTGCGGAAGCCGGACCTTGGCCTGCTGATTATCCAAATCCACAAAATCCGTGGAATCGTAGCCGCCCGCACCGTCCACGTATTCAAAACGGTATCGGTAGGCGGGATCCTGCAGCGCGGAATCCAGCGTAAACGCCACCTCGGTGGCGTTGTGTTCCCCCTGGACCCCGGCAAACTGCGCCTGTGTCGGCGTCACGCCGTCCGCATCCGCCGTAAATACGACGTTTCGGATCACGTCGCTCATGGTTTTTCCTCCTTTTGTGTGGATGCGCCCATGGACTTCCTGCCGGTGAAAGCCGCATGGGCGTAAGAAAACGCGATGCCCCAAAAGGGCATCGCGTTGATAGTAAAGGTTTGGCTATTTTAAATCCCCTGGCCACAAGGTTATTCACGGACTATAGAGACCTCCGCCTTATTGACGATAGCTTTCTTTAGTATATCACATATTTTTTTGAGCACATCCGCCGCCTCTTTATTTAACATATATTCCTCTATTGACTCAAATTGTCTTAACGCTAGATGTAAATTTTCAATATTCCATGGACTTTTTTCATACCAACCGGTATACATATTATAGCAATAAGCCATCCCGTTCCAACCGTTCTCATCTGGTTTTATTAATCTCATTATTTGATCAAAATAGCCTTCCCATATAATAAAGATATCCGTATCATTATCCTTTTTATAGACAAATTGAATTTCCGGCTCACCCTCAAAGCCATTATAATAACGATTGTCAACCAATTCCAATTCTCCTTTCTCACGGAGCTTCCCAATGTCCATCTTCTAATAACTTTAACTGTTCTCGAGTTGCAGTCCCATTTTTATTCGCACGGATGGCCTCCTGCCATTCATATCTTGGAATCCATGTGTTTCCAACTAAAATATACTCTGTTCTAGCTCGACCTGTCGGACTGCCTGGAACAACTCGTGATACTACCCACGTATTCCCTTGTCCATCTGGCGCACCCGGCGTTTTGGTATGCCATCTTACTTCATAGTTATAGTTATTTTCTGCCCACTTATAAGTTATTTGATCATACCCATTTTTAGTTTGAATTTTTGCAATTACACCTGGAGGTATTTTGATAGGTGCCTGTTTAGCCAAATCAGAGGTTTTATTTTCCCAATCTCTTGCTGTTGAATTACCGCCTTTTCCTATCTTATTTTTCTCTCTTATGTAATCACGTTGGCGATCCGTTTCCAATCCTTCCGCCTCAATCTTGATATTACCACGCGCAGTAGATTCCTGCAAGCCCGCCTGATAAGCGTTGCGGCGGGATTCCGGATCAAGGAGCTGCCCGAGCAGGCCGCCGTTTTTCTCCGCCGTCTCCAGTGGAATTCCCTGCTGCGCCTGCGTCCGGAAATAATCGAACGCCGTCTGGTAACTCGTCAGCGGCATCGCTCCGTCGTATCCCGACGCGAACGCTTCCGCCGTCTTCGCGTCGTACCCCGACGCCATCGCCTTCAGCCGTTCGCTCGTCTCGCCGTCCGGCGTATGCAGCCGGCTGATCTCCCGGCGAATCTCCGCCGTTCCCCCAGAACCGCCGCTCCCCTGGCCGCCGCTTACGGCCCCCTGGCTTTCCAGGCCCTGCGCCAGCTTCCGGCTGGCCTCCACCACACCGTCCCAGTCTGAAAAAGCCCCCGAGAATCTCTCGGAGGCCCAGCTCGGATCGGTCTGAATAAATTGATGGATATAGGCGAACAATTCACGGCATATGGGGATAAAACTATCAATATCGTCAGTATCAAAACGACCGTTATAGTGTCGATTATTGATTTCTTCGGCCAATTCTTTATAGGCTGGAGATCGTCCGTTAATCCGCCTTTGTAATTCTTCATAATAGTTGCTGTATAACGGACTGCCCTTCTTCTCCAGCACATGTATTCAAACGCCCCGTCGGTCAGCACCGCCTCGATTCCCCGTTCCCGCAGCCACAGCACCGCCCGCCCCGTCGGTGTTGTTTCGTCCGCCGTTTTCTCCTTGTAGGCGATCAGGGTATTCCCGTGTTCTTCTAGATGATGAAGTCGTCGCCTATATCCCCCGGCTTCGGCGTTAGCAGTTTCTTCCGCTCTTCGGGTGAAAGCTTCTCGAGTTTCTCGAACATTTCGTCGATTCTCCGGCTTTCCTCTTCCGTCACTTTGCTGCGCTCCGGATTCGGCGCTCTCCCCGTAAAGGCTTCCAGCACCTCTGCGAATGTCTTGTATTTCTCCATTCCGTCCACCTCCTTCTCCGCACAGCTTTTAAGCGAATCCGATGGTAACTTAACCTTTACTTTGAGTAATTATAGTAGTAACTCCCTCAAATAAAATATCTCTTAAAACTTCATTGTAAGACTTATAACTTCTTATTTCCTTAATCTTATCAAATGCTTGCTTTATAACACCATCTACGATGACAGTTAAGCCTTCTACCTCTATATCCGTTCCATCTTGTCTGTACATCTCTGACATTATAGTCAATTTATTGGATTCCACCTATAACTCTCCCATCTATCTACTCGACCCCTCTTAGCAGAATGTGCATACTCCTCTAACCAGTCTGGCCATGGTGACGCTGGCAATTCATAGCCTGTTCCTTATTGGGGATGGAATTGTCCCGTCCCGGTTAATCGTCACTCTATATTGACTTCTCTTTGCATTGCCTTCCGTTGATTTACAACACTACCAATCCAGTTAATTTTCCCATACAATGCCTCCATCGGGCAATGTAATCCTTGTAGGTTGGTTTTCTACCGATATTTCAATTAAACTATCTATTGCATAATCTTTATTCTTTTGATTTCGGATAATCTTTTTCACTCTAAACGCACAAGCATAAAATTCCTTGTAAGCAGTATCTTCTTCATCTAATCCATTGTCGCTTTCATATATGGTATCAATTGTTCCATCTAACGTTAATTGACCATTATCCCATTCCACCTTTAAATAAGTACCATTCGGATATTGGCTTATTTCTTTCATCATTTCATCCATATTTATACCCCCCCTAATTCGGTCTGGCTGGTACTATATGAGCACCTTTCTTTCCATAATGAAGAATACCAACCGTCGTTTCCATTTTCTTTCCCGTATCAGATCAGGGTATTCCCGTGTTCTTCTAGATGATGAAGTCGTCGCCTATATCCCCCGGCTTCGGCGTTAGCAGTTTCTTCCGCTCTTCGGGTGAAAGCTTCTCGAGTTTCTCGAACATTTCGTCGATTCTCCGGCTTTCCTCTTCCGTCACTTTGCTGCGCTCCGGATTCGGCGCTCTCCCCGTAAAGGCTTCCAGCACCTCTGCGAATGTCTTGTATTTCTCCATTTTTTCCGCCTCCTCCACACTTCTTTTCTAATTCCTCTAACCGTTTCCCCGCTCTTAAACGTTTTATAAAATTATCCCACGCGTCGTTTTCGGATTCAAAAATCTTTTCAGAGCCTGAAACGATACTGGCGCGTTCATCTGTTACAAATACCTTCCATTTTCCCGCCTTATCTTTTTGGATCCCTAGTTCATTTTCTCTAAGCGTTTGTGGTTTGCCAATAGCATAATGAGTGAGCCCTTCATTTTTAATAATTTTCAATGCTTCATCCTTATTCACCGAAAGCCCTCACTATATAAAAATTTCTTCGAATAATCCCAACTCTACCGACCAGCCAACGGGCACAGGTAACTCTCCCTGCGTGTTCCGGATATTTCGTATTGACGTGTTTCCGCGCCTCTTCCGCGTGCCCGATCTGATTGATGTGCAATCCGTCCAGTCGCAATGCATCTGCTCATCTTCCAGCAGATACGGAAACAATAGAAGCGATGGATTCCTGGCGTTTTTTCCTGACTACTTGGTGTTTAATTATATTCAATATATACCTCTTTTTCCTCCAGAAGTGGAATTTGTAAAAAGGAGATTAATTCATCCTTTAACCTTGCCACCGTATTTATTATATCTGGAGAATTTGTATCAATCTTTTCTTTTTTAAAGTTGCTTAATTCATTTAGAACCATTTGTAAGTTGTTGATTTTCCATGGAGAGGTATCATAAAATCCATCGTGATTATAATAGCTTTCCATCAGACCACCTGCTTCAAAGTCTTGACTATAGCAGGCTGATAACAAGTACTCAAAATATCCTTCCCACATCAACATACCTTCTTTTTGGCCATTATCATAGTATAACAAAACCTCCCCTTCTCCCTCATACCCGTCATTATACTTTGATTCTATCATATACTCACACCAATGTCCTTTATCCAGTATAGCCTCCTGGTCCGGAGTTGCCTTTCCTGCTTTTCCAGCCGCTATTGCATCGGGCTGTTTTCGGCCTCCAGCACATGGACCGCCTCGTGCCGGGACAGTTCCGCCTCCTTAGTCTTTTGCTCCTCCTTTTATACGTTGGTAAATCTCCTGGGCGCGATCCCGGATTTGCTTTTCGCTAAAATAGATATTCGGCAGGGCCAAATCTTCTTCGTCGTCCGAAAAACGATCAGCCATATCACATAAATCACTGAATTGGTCATTCTCCGTATTACTTAATATACTATAATCAATTTCAAGATTATAAATCCTGCCAAAATCGTCACAAAACTCTTGAATGCCACACCGATTATTAACCAAGGCTGCAATTAACTCCCAAAGTTTATCTCTTAGCGTCATATTCATACCCTATTCTATTGATATATGGTGTTTCTAATCTATAATTATCGGGATAAATTGAAATTCTTTAAGTTCCTCAAGCGCGATCTCCCGGTTATTCAAAAGTAATCACCATATGAGAATCCTTTGTTTCCTGTGTAATTTTTTTTATAATGTCTTGCCGCACTGACTCACTTATACGCTCCTTCTCAAACGGTGGTTCCCAATTTTTTATAGAATCCTTATAGGCTACAAAACCCCCAACAAGCATTTCTCCTGCTATTTTTACCACTTTACCGTCAATCTCAGCTTTTATATAAGATGACGTACCTGTAATATTCATCGAATCACCTCTCATATATCACCGTTTCGATCCCGCTTTCAGGATCAATAACGATAATTCTCGTCACTTTGGGATTACTTTTTAGCCCGGGCAACTCTACGTTTTCCCAGATATTCCCTTCTCGTAGTTTCAATTCGTTTTCCTGCAAGCCCGCCTGATAAGCGTTGCGGCGGGATTCCGGATCAAGGAGCTGCCCGAGCAGGCCGCCGTTTTCTCCCTGTAGGCGATCAGCCCGTCCCCATGCTCCTCTAGATGATGAAGTCGTCGCCTATATCCCCCGGCTTCGGCGTTAGCAGTTTCTTCCGCTCTTCGGGTGAAAGCTTCTCGAGTTTCTCGAACATTTCGTCGATTCTCCGGCTTTCCTCTTCCGATATCTTGTCCTTCTCCGGATCCACGTGATTCCCCGTAAAGGCTTCCAGCACCTCCACGAATGTCTTGTATTTCGCCATTCCGTCCACCTCCTTAGTCTTTTGCTCCTCCTTTTATACGTTGGTAAATCTCCTGGGCGCGATCCCGGATTTGCTTTTCGCTAAAATAGATATTCGGCAGGGCCAAATCTTCTTCGTCGTCCGAAAAACGAGCGGCTATTTCACACAGGTCCATAAAATCGGACTGTTCATCTTTACTTAACGTTCGATAATCAGTTTCCAAATTGTATAATTGGGTAAACTCTTCACAAAATGTATTAATGTCGCATTTGTTATTCAACAAATCTACAACTAGCTGCCATAGTTTTTCTGGATGTGTCATCATGCTTCCTTCCAATTCTTTGATACCAAGGGTCCAGCCGACTGCATTCCGCCGCCCAGAATTCCACCTGCCACGACGCCGCCCGCGCCTTCCTTCATTTAAAGAAATCTTTTAAATATCGAGCTTTCCCCACTAATTCATCATATGCCTCATCACTGTCTGAATACTGAAATCTGGTTCCTGTTATAATGGCGGCTCTTTCATCTGTAATATACACTTCCCATCCATTCTTTGTTTTACGAATCCCCACCTGATTTTCCTTCAGATTTCGATCATCGTACCAGTTTACTCTGTCCAATTTTTCCTCTTGGATAATTCGACGGGCTTCTTGTTCAGACATAAGAAACCCCCCTTATTGCAATTCTTCGTCGTATGCTCCTCCATCATATCTGTCTCATTATATCGTCAAAATAATCCAACTAAACTATACTCTGGACGCCGTGGCATTTATAAACTCGCTTTTATTTCGTTCATCCAATTAACGAATTCAGTATAAGAGCCTATCCCGGTTTCAGCAGAACAGATTTCGTCATAACGATAATCTGCATCGTATTTACCGGTTCGAATATCATAAATCATTTTCATTTGAGTAGGAATGGGCATATTATATTTTTCACAAACACGCCGTATTTTGTCAAGATCATTGGTTCCTATCTCCAACAACTCTATCTCTATATCATTGTCAATACCCATCAGGCTCAACGTTTTGATTTCATTCCCAACCTGAAAAAACGCATTAAAAGCTTGACTTTTCTTTTCAATAGATGCATATGCGAATACTTTATCAGCCTTATTTCCCACCGCTTCTAAACATAAAGCTATTAATTCAGACTGCTCCTCCATAAAAGCGTCTTCAAAACTCTTCATAATTTGCCTCCTAATTTCGAATCACACATATGTAATTGATTCCATCACTTGTTGCGGATAACGCTGCTTGAATCAATGTATTCGCCACTTCATCCCCAAGCGTTTTTTGGTGGGATTCATCATAACAAAATTGTATTTCTTCCAGTTTATTAATAGCGTTATACTGATCGGCCTTTCTCCCGGCATGCTCATCCCGACCCCGCCGCCGTCCATTACTTAAAGTAGGTCTGACCAAAAAGGGATATACCTTACCTTATTATTTTTACATACAGTCTTTTCTTCTAATTTAAATTCAATAAGAAAATAATCAATTATATTTTTTGCAAACATAATGATATCGGTTCCGCAAACGGAAAATACCGGTGGATTTTCGCATTCGACGGAGGCCATATAGCGATGGGAGTAAATAGGAATAAGTTTTGCCGCCTTTAATGCCATTTCTCTAATCTTTCTGTTCCTTTCGCTCGAATGAGCAGGTTCTTCTCCCCACTTCTCACTCCAATCAATTTCTTCCGAATTTTCGATCATCCATTTATTAGGAGCTTCTATAATGGATTTAATATATAATATGTTTTTTGGAGTTTTGTCGCGCCAATTATAGAATCCATGGGATATCGGCAGTGAATATCTATAAAATTCTTTTAATTCTTTTGGGAAATTCACTTTGTACTCATGCTCTATCCAGTAAAATTCTTCATCACTTAGTCCCGTTTCAAATTCAATGCCCTGCATTCTTAGCCTATTAACTATGTCTTCATACATGTTATTTTTCTCACTTCATTCTCTGAAATGTCGGATAATGATACCAAACGGAACCATCATCCCCAATTGCAATTCTTTCGGTTTACAAAAAATATTTTTCTACTTTTTCACAATGTTTCAACGTATTTTTCTCCATATATTGCTTACATTGTTCTAATGTATCATGTCCTTCATCTGCCAATTTCTCTAATATTGTGAAATCTAAAACTTCTTTAACTTTTACATCGTCACACATTGCCATATTTTCCAAAAATGAAAATACTTTGTTTATTTCAGGCATTTTATTATTCTGGACAATATACAGAATATATGGAACGATAACCATGCCAAATACTATGTGCATCCCATCGGTTTCATCTATCAAATTTTCTGTTTCTTTTGTTTCTAAAAAAGAGAGTCCTTCTGGAATTTCTTCTTTAAAAGTTTTATATAATTCTTCATATTTCATATTATCACCTATTTGGTCCTATATAAAAGTCAGGCGCTGTACCACCTTTTTTATCTCGCTTTTCTCCCCCGTATAATCACGTTGGCGATCCGTTTCCAATCCTTCCGCATCCATCTTGATATTACCACGCGCAGTAGAATCCTGCAAGCCCGCCTGATAGCCTCCACCACACCGTCCCAGTCTGAAAAAGCCCCCGAGAATCTCTCGGAGGCCCAGCTCGGATCGGTCTGAATAAATTGATGGATATAGGCGAACAATTCACGGCATATGGGGATAAAACTATCAATATCGTCAACATCAAAACGACCGTTATAGTGTCGATTATTGATTTCCCCGGCGATTTCAATATAAGTAGGCGACGTTCCATTAATCCGCCTTTGTAATTCTTCATAATAGTTGCTGTATAACGGACTGCCCTTCCTCTCCAGCACATGGACCGCCTCGTGCCGGGACAGTTCCGCCTCCGACAGGGTGGCCTCCGACGAGATGAACACCTTGCCGTCCGGCGAGGTCGCCGCCTCCAGGTGCCGGGTCGTCTGATCCCTTTGGTTGTATTCAAACGCCCCGTCGGTCAGCACCGCCTCGATTCCCCGTTCCCGCAGCCACAGCACCGCCCGCCCCGTCGGTGTTGTTTCGTCCGCCGTTTTCTCCTTGTAGGCGATCAGGGTATTCCCGTGTTCTTCTAGATGATGAAGTCGTCGCCTATATCCCCCGGCTTCGGCGTTAGCAGTTTCTTCCGCTCTTCGGGTGAAAGCTTCTCGAGTTTCTCGAACATTTCGTCGATTCTCCGGCTTTCCTCTTCCGATATCTTGTCCTTCTCCGGATCCACGTGATTCCCCGTAAAGGCTTCCAGTGCCTCCACGAATGTCTTGTATTTCGCCATTCCGTCCACCTCCTTCTCCTTCTATTATACCACGCGCGGCGGATTTCTGCAAGCCCGTGGGATCCGCATTGGGGTTGGTAAGCCCGGGCAGACCACCGTTTTGCTGTCCAACGCGGCTCATGTATTGTTGCAGCGCCCCACTGATCTGTCTCAGTTCCGGCGTTACGGCCGCTTCTCCTCCAGGCGCCTCCCATTCTTGCATCCGCCCTTCGCTGTCCACCTGCCGCACATGCCGTTTTCCTTCCCTGTCCTCATACGTGTATGCTCCTCGGATGCCTCCCTCCTCTTTCCCCGGTGCCCGCATGTATCCGTCGATCCGTCCGTCCTCTCCCATGTGCAGATAGCCCAGCACTTTTCCGTCGATATCGTACTGCACCGATACCCGTCCGTCTTCTCCGTATACCCCATAAAACGGGTTCTTTCCCCGGTTGCGCGCCAGGTCGATCCCTTCCATGAATCCCCCCGTCACCGCCCCCAGAAATCCGTTGTACAGCGCCTCCGGCGTCAGCAGTTTCAGGTCGTTCTTTTCCCCCAGCATCAGGTTCCGCAGCAACGGTTCCATCGCGGTTTCCAGATAGCTTTCCACGCCTTCTCCCAGCATGCTCATCCCGAACCGCGCCGCCGTCATCTGCGCCGTGCTTTTCAGCACCCCGCTCATCTTCTGGCTCAGTTTCCCGGTCAGTACGCTGCTTCCCCCCGACACTTTTCCCAACAGCGCCTGCGTCGCCGCCTCCACCAGCC
The DNA here is from genome assembly GCA_902492045.1 of uncultured Oscillospiraceae bacterium. Classification (GTDB taxonomy): domain Bacteria; phylum Bacillota; class Clostridia; order Oscillospirales; family Acutalibacteraceae; genus UMGS1623. The sequence continues at coordinate 14,927 of CABUKB010000020.1, forward strand.
CGGTTCCCGCTCCGTACAGCAGCGCCTGTTTGAGGTCGTATCCGTCCCGCAGCGCGTCTTGGTACGCATGCCCGCCACTGCTTGCACCCGCCGCCAGCGCCGTCGTTGCCGGGGCCAGCGTCCCTCCCGACGCCACACCCACCGCAATGATCGGCGCCATCGCCCCCAGGCTCACGCCGATATCGTAAAACGGCCTGGCCGCAGCCGGCAGATCGTTGCGTACCTTTTCGCTCGCGTATGCCACCGCCGACGGCGGTCGCGCCTCGTCGCTGAACCATCCCGCGATTCCATCAAAAAACGACAGCACACCCGACGCGATTGAAAACCGCCCCGTCATCACCGGCGATATCTCCACCAGGTTTGCGATGGCCTCCCCCAACCGCTCGTTGATGTCGTATTCCATGTTCTTCAAATAGTCTTCCGCTTCTTTTCGTCCCTGCGTGTTCCGGATATAATTGTAGACTTCTACCTCTTCTCCCGTCAGCTTCCGGTATTTCGTATTGACGTGTTTCCACGCCTCTTCCGCGTCCCCGATCTGATTGATATACGCATACGTCCAGTCGTAGCTCCCATCCTCGTCTTCCAGCAGACGCGCGTCGGCCTGGCTCTGTTCCTCAAAAAAGGGCGCGTCTTGGATCGTCTTGTAATGGTCAAATACCGTCGGTGGCCCCGCATCCCCTGTAAACGCCCGGATGCTGGATTCGACCGGCGCCTTTTCCGGCTGTTTGAACAATTCGTTTTCTCCGAAGAGGCGGTATGCCCCGCTCTGCATTTCGCGGGCTTTCTCCGCCGTCTGTTGGTCGATTTGTTCAAGCAAGTCTTCCCGCGCCTGCTTAATCAGGCCCCGGTGGTATTCCTTCTCATCCTCGTATTTTCCGTACAGTGCTTGTCTTTCCTGTAGGACCCCTCTCACCGAATCAATCGCCTGCCCAAACTGCGACAGGGATTCCACCATCTGCCCGTATCCTTCCGCCCCATACGTCTCTTCAAAGGTGGATTGATATTTTTCCAGCTTTCCCAGCAGGCTTTTCCTCTGGTCCTCCAGCGTTTGATAGGTCTTCTGGATCTCCTCTCCCTCTGCCGGGTTTCTCCAATCCTCGAAGTAACTCTGCGATTGCTGAAGCTGCTGGTTATAAGTATCCACCAGGGCTTTGTATTCTGTCCCCACGCGGCTTTGTCCGGTGCGGATCTCTTCCCGGGCAAAACTGTCGTACAGGGTGTCGCCGCTCCCTCTGGCCACAGCCGGGTTTCTCGCCCGCTCCTCCATCATGGATTCATACAGCGTCATGCTCATCCGCTCCTACTGCTTGGCTTTCCAATACATATCCCTCAGGTAATCCTGATAATCGGTGTATTGACTGCCCAGCTGCAACTGTTGGTACTCGCTTTCGGGTAACACCTTGTCTTGTCCAATCGCGGCAGCCACCCGTTCATACGTGACTTCCTCGATCTCAGACCCGAAGACCGAACGGTAAATTTCCCGGCCCTCATCGGATCCGATAGACCCGTCGTGTATCAGATCATCCAGATAGATCTGCGCCTCCAGCCGGCTGGGGCTTTGAATCACCCGTCTGCGAACGGTCTCCTGTTTGGCGCGTTCCGCCTCCTGGCGCTGCTGGATTTCATACTGCTCCAGGGCCACCTGGCGCTGGAGCTCATACTCCTGCGCCTGGGCGGCGCGGGTCTTGTCCGCGTCATAGAGCGCGGTCCCTTCCTGGGAGGCCTGGCTGTAAAAGTCCGCGAGAAGGTTGTTGTACCAACTGTCGCTCTCGTTGCGGACTGCGGCCTCCTGCTGGATCTTCTGCGCCTCGCTGTTCGCGGTGATCTGGTCGATCATCGCCTGCAATTCCTCGGTTTTCTGCTGCTGGGCGAGCCGCACCTCGTTGTCGGCGTTGCCGCGCTGGACCGCCAGAGCGGTCTGCTGCGTCCGGTTGAGCCCGGAATCGGTCAGGCCCAGGTTGGCCATGCTTTCCGCAGCCTGCCTCTGCCCGATCAGCTCCTGCAGCGCGTTGTAGTCGAGCATCTTCTGATACTCTCCGGGCAGTTCCTCAAGCTGGGATTCGTACGGTTTTTTCGCGGCGGCGGCCGTGCGGTCCGCCGCCTCGTTGTATTGCTGGATCGCCGCGTCGTCGGACTGGCGGCGCTGTTCGCGAAGCTGTTCCGCCTCTCCCCGGTACCCGGCGTACCGCTCATCGGTATATTCCTGTGCGGTTTTGGCCATTTATCCTACCTCCCCGTTGCGCTCGTAGCGGATCACCAAACCCTCCACGCTGATCGGCCCGTGGCTTTCCACCCGGAGCCCGAACCGGCTGATCCGGGACAGCCCCGGTGTCACGACCTGTTCCCTGCGGATGTCCAGGCCCTCCGTCTCCCAGCCGCACACATCCTCCTGCGTCCCGTTTTCGGTGATATAGGCCGCGCGGACGGGCACACCGGCTTCCCCGGCCATGCCGATATACAGCCGCCGGATCGTCTTTTTCCGGTCGGGCGCGCCGAAATCGAACTGCTTGGTTTGGAACGACGCCTCCACCGTCTTTCGGCTCACGTGAACTTCAGGCAGGCTTCCGGCGCTCCACGTCCATTCCAGCACATCGTCGCCGGTGCCCTCCAGCCGGTAGGGAACGGCGATCCATCTCGTCGCCAGGGCGCCGTCTCCGCCCTGGTAAACATATGAATCGGAGACGAGGGCCGCCATCCCCTGTCCGCTCGACAGCATCGCCTCAAAATGGGGGGACCCCTCAAATTCCCAGATATGCCACGGCATGTTGCGCTGCGCCTTGCGCTCGTCCACATAGTTGGCGTAATATTGAAACGACCCGTCCATGTAATCGAGCAGATAAACCCGCCCGCTCACGCACAGCAGGTAATGCCCGTCGTAATCGCAGGAGGTCGCCTGGCGCAGGGCGCTTTCAGATTCGGCGGACAGGCGGGCGCGGATGAGGGCGCTGAGATCCCGCACATTGCGCTCACTGCCCTGGGTGAGGGCCATCAGCCCGTAGACATGGGCGTCCGACGTGGCCCAGATCAGGCGGTTGCTGCACAGTTGGATGGAGCGGGGGCAGTCGCAGCCGATGCCGGCGTGGATGGGGGTGAGAGGGAAGACGGCGGCGTTGGCCGTCACGTCCTGAACCTTACCGTCCAGCACATCCTGCGCGGTATAGCTGTTGCCCGAGACGTATTCGGCGCCGTAAATCTCGTGTTCCTTGAAGATCACCAGGATATCCGCCTGTTTTCCAAACCCCGTCACCTTCTGAGAGGATCGGCCGACATAGGCGCCGTTGTTTTCGGGGAAATACAGGGGCTGGTTGAGATCGCTCCAGTGGACCAGATGGGGATAATCCGGATTTCCCGAGACAAACAGGCGGGTGCCGCCGTTGACGCCGGACCGGTCCCCGCCGAACCAGGTGGAAAAGGACATATTTGCGATCTTTTTGACGGCCTCGGCGTCGCTTTTCCAGGCCGTGACCACCAGATTGTTGGACCGCCCGATTCCCGCCAACGGATAGGCCTCGTTGTCGCCGGAGGAGAACTCGACCGTGCCGGTCGCGGGATAAAGTTTGGCAAAGACGGTCTTTCCATCGATCTGGGCGGACGCCTGGGCGTAAAACATGGTGTTGCTGAAATCGGACCACCGGGTCACGGTCCCGTCCGGCCCTGTGTATTCGATCAGCGGGGATTCCCCGTTGTTGCGGGTCAGGTTGTCCTGAGGAAGCCGGAATTCGTGGGAGATGCCGTCGGTGGTGAAGGCGGTGCGGAACGCCCCGGTCAGCAGGTTGTATCCCTCGAACGACGTGCCGTTTGTGGCCGGGGGAACGCCCGCCTCGCTGTTTCCCATGGCGTTGACCACGACCAGGGGCGCGTAGATCGACGACGGCTGGATTTGCGTCATAACCCCGGCCGGCGTCAGGGTGAAGATCTGCCCGTTGTTGAACACCATGTACAGCCCCAGGCTGGAGGCGGAGGGATTGCTGTCAAACAGGAAAACGCCGTCGGCGTAGGGATCCCCGCCCTCCCAGAACACGTGCTGTGCCACCGTTTCCATGCTCCCGTCTTCGTGAAAGCAGTACAGCATAAAGGTGCTGACCGTCTCCCCGTCGCCGTAAAAGCAGCCGATATAATCCGCCGGCTCCCCCTGCACATACAGGCGCACCGGGGAGAGAAAGCGGCAGAACTTGACCGAGCCGATGGTGCGGATTTCCGCCTGCGCCGTCTGCAGGCCGGGCCGGGTGCGCAGGGCCTGGTCCTTCCACCACATGTTGCGCACGTCGGTGAGCTGGTTGTCCTCCACCAGATTCGGCGCGTCGTTCAGATTCACCCCGCCGTTGAGGGCCGGGATGGTCACGCGGTACTGGCTTCCCCGTTGTAGATTCGGAATCCGCATGTCAATCCCCCCAAACCGACGGCAACACATCGCCCCGGAACCGGGGCGGCCGTCTGACGGCGTTGCGCTTTTGCTGATACAGCGCCGCGTAGAACTGCTGGTTGCCCCCGTCTCCGTCGGACTGGGCCAGGAACATCGCCACCCCGTAAGGCAGGGTGGTCTCGGCCGCGCCGGAGGACAGGGGGATCTTCTCGTGGATGGAGGTCAGGGGCCGGAAGGGGCAGGTGTGTTCCAGGGGCCAGATGTCGGCCAGTACCTGGTTGAGAATCTCCAATCCCCGCCGGTAGAGCTCCGCCGACAGCCCGGCATCCACCTCTCCGGCGGTATTGGTATACCCGAGCAGGCTCATCGCCCGCTGCAAAATGTCCATCCCCGTTTTCATCTTGGCTTTCACCCTTTCTGCAAATGGGGCCGGTTTAAAAAATTCAAATAAACCCACGTGCCTGCCCGGCCCCCGCCGATGCATCCC
>CABUKB010000021.1 GCA_902492045.1 uncultured Oscillospiraceae bacterium
AAGAAGATACGGTGATCCCGGCGACCGGCGAAAAGCCGACCGACCCGACGGATCCAACCGATCCAACCGACCCGACCGATCCCACCGAACCTTCGGACACGTCGGACCCGGATGACGAAGGTCCGGACACGGGTGTGTATACGAACGTGCTGCTGGCGGTGGCGCTGATTGCGGCGGCGGGCACGGCGATGGGCACGGCGGTGTATGTACAGAAGAAGAAAGCCCGCTAAGACCTGAAAATGAAAAAACACCGGCCTCTTCGTGAGGCCGGTGTTTTCTTGTGAAACGGGGGAATGGCAAGCCAATCGGTGTAATGCCCCCGCCTTTTGAGAAAGGCGGGGGCGGGGGAGGAGGCTTTTTCCTCCGAGGCGAAGGCGGCTGCGTTGCGGTCCATCCACGGGTTTTCCAAATACGGACGGAACGCCGTCTCAAAATCGCCGGGGAGAGGGGATTCCGTTCCTCTTATACGGTCACGCCTGACGATTGTGGAAACCGGGCCACCAGTCAAATGCGTGTAAACGCCGTGTAAACGGCGGCCGTCCAACGGAGAAAGCCCGGTCAAGTGGGCTTCCTTGCGGCTTTGGAGACCGTTCTTTTCGCCGATGCCGGACCAGAGGAAATCGAAATGGCGGGACATCGGCCGACAGGCCCAGGGCGGTCAATTTGACCATCCTTTTCTCACAGGAGAAGCCCGCTTGGAGGCTGGCCCCCCGGTCTTCGCTGCGGACAGGCCGGGATTACCCCGTCACCTCGGCCTGCTCATACAACTCATCCATATAGGACGAAAAAGCCTCGGCTTTCACATCCTCGCTTTCGTTGGCCAGTCCCTTTTCATTGGCCAGGGCCTTCGTGACCTCCTGCTCGGCCTCCCGGATATAAAACGAGTACGCCAGATAGGATTCCGCGTATTCGTCGTAGGTCATGCCCAGATCGTCTAAAAACGCCTCGAACAACGCGATGGATTCGTCCTTATCCGTGCCATCACCGGAGGAAAGCGTTTGTTTGAGATTGTCGGTATACGCTTTGGCGTCTTGGATGCATTCCTGGACCGACAGGCTCACCCCCCGCCTGGAGGCCTCCTGCTCCAGAAGGGTATCCTTTACCAGTGACTCGATAACGGCGTTACGGGTATTTTCACTCCTGGCGGTTTGGTATGCCGCCATTTTCTCATCGTACTGTTCTTGTGTGAGCAACTGGTTCTGGTAGTCAGCCTCGATCCGTTGTTTTGTGAGTTCCAGATACCGATCCTGAAACTCCACATAGGCGTCCACATAGGATTGATCAAAAAACGTGGGTTTCCCATTGACCGTTGATAAAGGCTGAAAATCGCTCTTTTGATAAAACGCCGCGTTTTGTTCTGTCGGAGTGGCCCCGCATGAGGCCAGGCTGAAACAGACCACCACGCTTACCATACCGGCCAGCCATGTTCGAATAGTTTGCTTCATTCTAGTTCCCTCCTAAAGAATGGTATCGAACACCCCTCTTGTTTACACCGCGAGTTCGAGATTTTTTTCCGCCGCGAAGGCCTCGACGCGTTTGACCGCGTCGGGGTTGAACCGGATTTCCGGCAGCTCTGCCACGATCTCTTCGACATAGGCGTCGATTTTGTCAACCAATACATAGGGATCGGTTTCCCCCGGATTTTCTGCAACGGCCTTTGGCGCCATCATCTGCACATAACGGGACTGGATTTCGGTATGAAGCATCATGCGGTATAAACTATCCGCCAGTTCTTCACGGGTGAGGTTCCAGCTTCGCAACTGTTCCGTCAATTCGGGGCTGTCATCGTCTGCCTTTTCCAGACTTTCCCGGCGGATTTCCTTTTCATACCCCTCGGGCAGATCGTATTCGGTGCCCCGGATCTGCTCCCGCATGACCTTGACCGATGCGACGGCGTACGTCAGTTCGCGGAGATCCGCCGTCGTCTGGTTGAGCAACACGCAGCTTTTGATTTCGGTCTCCAGTTCTTCTTCCGAAACGGTGATTTCCCCGACCTGGGCCGCATAGGCCTTGGGACCGGCCAGGAAGAAGACCGCCGCCACCACCGCCAGTACGCCAAGCCCGGCCAGCGTGCTCCAGAGGAGCCGCTTCGAGATCCGCTTTTCCATGTCAGACCCCCCTTTTTTTTAAACACGGCGGTTCCCGCCAAGCCAAGGGTTTGCAAGCCGAAAAGTCTTTGAACAAGGGATTTCATTTGCATTGTAGCATAAATAGCGCCGAATGGCTATCCAAACATTCTCCGGCTTGAAAATTCATCACATGAGAAAAGGCCGCCCTTTGAGGGCGGCCACCTGTCCTGCATAGGCAATGGTCTTGATACACGGCAACCGCCAGGTTTCCGGCACACGGACCTATTGGGCTAATTCGAGATTCATATCCGCCGCGAAAGCTTCGACACGTTTGACCGCGTCGGGGTTGAACCGGATTTCCGGCAGCTCTGCCACGATCTCTTCGACATATTGATAGACGCCTTCCAGCAGCACCTTTCCATCGGTCACACCGGGATTTTCGTCGATAACCTGGGGCAACATCATATCGGCATAGCAACTGAATATTTCCGCATTCAATCGAATATGGTAGAGCATTTCTACCATGTCGTCACGGGTAAACCCCTTTTCCTCCAAGTATAAGGCGGATTCGGCGTCGACGTCATTCAACTTGTCTTCAAAATACTGGCGAAACTCGGTCTCAAAATCGTCGGGGAGATCAAATTCCGTCCCTTTTATACGGTCTCGCATGACTTTTGTAGCAACAAGGTCATAAACCAGTTCGTTTAAATCGACAGTCGTCTCTCCGGAGAAAGCCTGGTCGATCAATTTGGCTCTTATTTCGTCTTCCGAAACGGTGATTTCCCCGACCTGGGCCGCCGAAACCGGGACAGAGGAAATCGAAATGGCGATAAGAGCGGCTGTCAATAGTGCTAAGGTTGCCAATTTGACTATCCTTTTCTTCATACAGAGTTCCTCCCCTCAAATTACCGCGTAACCGTTTACTTTATAGGGCTTCGCCAAGGAATAGTATGCCAAAGTATTTAGACAGTTAACACCCATTTTTAGAATAGTATTCCATTTATCCCCGTATACGTTATCGCCGATTGGAGTATATTCATAATCGTAGACATCGCGAACATAAATTTGATATGTCGCAGTTCCACTTTTATTTACAGTAGCCATTCCCCAAAAATCGCATTTATTAATAGCTAATACCCAGTCTGATGTTCCTGGCAGGTCATTAACAATCGGTAGCACCTCTTTCTTGCCGAATGAAAAAGAGGTGTTTTTAGCAAGCAAAATGCCATAGCTATTTAGTAAATCATTCTTTACGCTCGTTCTATAGCTATCAATTTCTGAAGAGTTAGTAATAAAGGATTCCGGGATTGTATATGGATCGCCAGAACATTCCAGATAATGCAAAAGCATATCTGATGCAACAGGATAGTCATCTGCCACAGATCTGACAGCAGCCATAATAATCTCTCTTTCCAGAAGAAGAGTTTTAAAGTTTTCCGATTCTGTGATAGGATTCCATTGATCATATCCGTCCATTGCGGCTTCCCATCGATCGGCAAATCCCCCATCCGGCATCGATGTGACAAGGCGGCTGCAGGTGGAAGTCTCGATTCGGTCCAAATACCAGCGCATCTGCGGGGCGCTGCTGTCCCACGACCAGATTTGAAGGGGCACCTTGTTGGCCTTGCTGGGGCCTTCTATATCCAACGCCTTTTTTGAACTCTCACCGCACTGCGGCATCAATCGATAGGTTGAGTCGCCATTTGCCAAAATCCTCCAACGCTGCGCTGGCGTGTTGTTATTGGTGGTAACCTGTAAATTCAGTCCATCCGTGTTTCCAGCGTTCGGAACATCCAGCCGAAGGTTTTGATTATGAGCAGGCGTTAAGCTGTACAATCCATTCCCCTCATACACAATTCGCCAGCGTTGATTGGTACCTTTGTTCAGATCGCATTGTATGACCGGGGTGCCGGCGCCGCCAAAATTGGTAACATCCATGTATTTCTCGCTGTACGCACTGCGAACAAAGTAATACTCTCCGCTTATAATTCCCGATGTGGGCGTAATGCTGTACGGATTGTAGTTGATGAGGAGATAAGGCTTGGTGGTATTTGTTTGTGTGTCGGTGCCGTGTTCGGAGGAACAAATGGAATTGTAATCGGACAGGCTTTCATCCATATATTTAACGTAAAACCCATAATTGTTATGCGTTCCATTGACATTGTCCCTATACATGTCCTGAATCGCTTCCGTAACCCCAAATACATACTTGCCGCCGGCGGCACAGGCGAAATTGATCAGATACCCACTCGGTCCCGGCCAGGCAACTGTCGCGGTATCCCAATCACTCAACGCACGATACAAGTACATTCCCTGCCACGTGCTGGTGCCGGAAGGAGTAGACAGCGACAATGTAGCACTGGTTATGATCCCGTTAATAGTAGGCATATCCACAAACTTTACCAAACCCCGGCATTTCTTTTCCGTGGAATTCCGGTTGCCAATATACATGCGGTCAAGATTCCCACGGGTGACGGCTCCGCTGGTGGTCGATCCTTCGAAAATATAGGTGTCCTTTGTGTTGGCTGCGTTGTTGATTGGATATACGGTCGGATCTACCGTGACGGGATAGACCCGGGCTTCATCCTGAAGCCAATTCAGATCGGGTGTAACAGTCAGCTTCCAAGCACGGCCATCCCGCTCAAAAGACACAGCAATATCCGAACTGGTCTCCCCCGCAGCATCCGTCATATAGGGGGCCGCAATACGAAATATCTCCTCCCCTTCTTCATCCGAGATGGCTATATCACCGTATTCCAGAACAGATGGCGAAAGACCCGCCGACAACGTCAGCAGACTGGTGTAAGAGACAACTCCGTCAGGTGCCTCATCCAGAAGAAAATCCTCTTTGACCTTTAGAGGTGTCACGGTAAAGCGAACGTCCGCATCATTTGCAGCCAGGTTGTGGTAAACAAGCGCGCTGATCGCTTTATCGGCTGTTATTTCTTCGGAATCCCATACCGTAACGGGTTCCGGATCGGATATCTCGATCAATTCCGCCTGAACCCCCGTCAACGGTACGTCCGTCCGACTATTATTCGTATTTCCGGCTGTTTTCACTTTAACAGAATCATCCTTCTCGGATAAAAGTTTCCATGATAGGGTATGCCCTTTGCTCTCCAATGTTACCAAATCCGCACCGCCCGCGCCGGGGGCCTTGGCAAAGAGCACGTCAAACAAACCATCTCGGTTTTTGTAAACTGCACGTTGATTGTCATCGGTTGTTTCAAATAATTGATTGTCAATTTCGTTCCACTCGCCTGTTCCTGTGTCTTGATAATGCACCGGGACAGCATATGTGGCAACCGTGTAGGAACCATCGCTTCTAAGAAAATGCTTTTCATATTTTCCCCTCAGCGAAAGGTCCTCCTGTACAATAACCGGTTCCCCATGGAGTACCGATTCGTGGTCCGATTGATATTCTTTTGATCCCGTTGCGGACGAATGCAAGCTCATTGTTAGAGAAAAACAAAAGCTCATCAGGGCGAGCGCGGATATGATCGGTAATCTCGATTTTCTTCGACGCACGCTTATTGCACATCCCTTCTACAAAAAATTATTATAATATATAATTTATTTACATTATAAAGTAAATATATGTTAAAAGTAAATGTAAATAATGCACATAAAATTGACCGAATATCTATGCATTCTTTTCGGAGGCCAGATCCGACCCGCGAAAACCGACCCGCAGGCCCTTTGATTTGTATAACCAGGCCATAAAAAAACGGAGCAAGCCACGGTTTGCTTGCTCCGAAGGGGGAGGGGACTTACACTGGTTCTTTCATCCCGGCAAAATCGAGGATCAGCCTGGTGGTGTTGTCGAGGTTGATGGCGCCGCTATCCACCATAAGGTGATAGCTCTCCATCGCGCCCCACTTCTTATTTGAATAAAAATTGTAATAGCTGGCCCGCCGTTTATCGGTTTTCCGGGCGCGCGCCTCCGCCTCCCGAACCGAAATATTCTCGTATTCGGCCACCCGGGCGGCGCGTTTTTTCAGATCCGCATAGATGAACACGTTGACGAGATGGGGATAGTGCGCCAGGGCATAGTCCGCACAGCGCCCCACCATGACGCAGCCGCCCTGTTCGGCGAGTTTTTTGATCGTGTCCATCTGCGCGAGAAAGACCTTGTGGTTGAGGGGCAGGTTGAAGGACGCGGTGTTCATGTCCCCCACCGCATAGGCGCCCATTGACAGGGAATACAGCAGGCTGTTGGTGGGCACTTCGTCGTAATTTTCAAACAGTTCGCGGGGCATGCCGCTCTCCTGCGCGGCGTGGGTAAGCAGTTCTTTGTCATAGAATGGAACGCCGAGTTCTTCGGCAATCCGGCGGCCGACCTGCCGTCCTCCGCTGCCGTATTGCCGGCCGATGGTGATGATGGTTTTGGGATTCATGCGGCATCCTCCTTATTCCAATATCCCGTTCAGCCGGTTTCGCAGACGCCCCACCCGCTGTCCAGCCGGGGAGAATCTCGCGGATGCCGGCGGAATCTACCCCTATTATACGGCAAAACAGCGCCATTGTACACCATCTGACGGGAAAAATCCGGACAGCCATGAAATCCGGGTCCGCGCATTGGCACGGCGGCGGGGACGGCCCGAGGCCGCCTGGCAGGACAAACCATCGCGGCGGGACGGCCCCTTCTCAAGGGCCGGGCCAGAGCCGCTTATTCCAAGCCGCCGACAAACCGAAGACCACAAAAGGGTTCGGCCCTATTTGAAAGCTCCAATTCTTTTATGTGTTCCCAGTTGTTTCAAAGCCTTGCGTTCCAAGGAATGTTCGTGTCGTAGGAACACAAAAGGGAATTGGAAGTTTTGAAAAGAGCGTGGGGGGAAGGGCGCGCTGGGTCCCGCCGGAGGCTTATCGAAACCGCGCGCCGGGAGGGGACGCGCCTCCCGGAGATGACGCCGGGGGAGACGTTGGGGAAGAGACGGGGAAGACGCTGGGGGCAGGGCGGGGGCCAGGAGCCGGGCGCCCACCGGCAGGGACGGGCACGCGGCCCGGCGGAAACACAAGGCGCACGGCGGCGGGCCACTCATCGCCGGGGATTCCGACAGATAAAAAGCCCGCCCTGTGCCAAATTGGCACAGAACGGGCTTGCGGGGGGCTGGAATCAGTCGCTCACAAAGGGCATGAGCGCGATCTGGCGGGCGCGTTTAATCGCCACGGTCAGTTCCCGCTGATGACGGGCGCAGGTGCCGGTGACGCGGCGGGGCAGGATCTTGGCCCGCTCAGACACAAAACGGCGCAGACGGGCGACATCTTTATAGTCAATGGTGTCGATCCGGTCCACACAGAAGCTGCACACTTTGCGGCGGCCTTTGCGTCCCCGGGGACGCTCGGGACGCTCGGGTCTTTCCGGTCTGTCAGCCATAACGGATGGCCTCCTTTACTCCAAAATGACGCCGCATCTCCGCCGGGCGGAGGCGGCCGAAACAATCCGGGTTTGCCCTCCGGTCAGAAGGGCAGGTCGTCGTCTCCCACGATCTCCTCGAAATCCCCCGCGCCCGTGTTCTGGAAGGCCGGGGTCCCCTCGTTGTAGGCCGGGACCTGGGATTCGTACCGTGGGCCGGTCGAGGTATTGTCGCGCTTGGGTTCGGCAAAGAACACATTGTCGGCCACCACGTCGAAGGACGTGCGCTTGTTGCCGTCCCGGTCGGTGTACTGGCTGGTTTGAATCGAGCCCTGCACCGCCACGAGCTGTCCCTTATGGAAATAGCGGCTGACAAACTCGGCCGTGCTCCGCCAGGTGACGATATTGATAAAATCGGTCTGTTTTTCCTGTCCCTTGGGCTGGTAGGTGCGGTCCACCGCAATGCGGAAGCTGCACACCGGAACCTGGGACGGGGTGTGGCGCAGCTCGGGATCCGCGACAAGGCGGCCCATCAAGCATACACTGTTGAGCATGTCACACCCTCCTTACTTGTCCTTGCGGACGATCAGGGAGCGAAGAACACCGTCGGTGATCTTGCTCACGCGGTCCAGCTCGGCGGGGAATTCGGGCGTGCTGACGAAGTTGTACAGCACATAGAATCCCTCCGGCTCATCGTTGATGGGATACGCCAGGCGGCGTTTGCCCCACTCGTCGATGTCGCCGAGCTCGGCGCTGCCGTCGATGAGGGTTTTGAATTTCTCCTCCAGCGCGGCGACGCCTTCCTCCCCGAGGGTCATCGAAAAGATGAAGACCGCCTCGTAGGAACCTTTTACAATGGGCATAGGTTGCACCTCCTCATGGTCTGATGGCCCCGCTTCGGTGAACGGGGCAAGGATGACGGCTCTCCTTGGCGGGACGGACCCGTCCGGCCAAAGATGCTCCAATAGTATACCAGCCTTGGGCCGCCGCGTCAAGGGTTTGAGGGGATTTTCCGATCAAAACCCGCTTGACAAGGGCTTTCGGGGCCAAAATAGCCTTTACATCCAGGGGCGGAGCCGCTATAATAAAAAGGCTAAGGATGCGAGACCGAACGAAGGGAAGGCGCGGGTAAAGATGCTACAGTTTGAGGAATTGCGGCAGAGGCTGGAGGGCCTGTATCCCCAAATCGAGGATTTGGCCGGGGCCATCGGCCTGCCCCAGATGAAGCGGGAGGCGGAGGAACTGGACATGAAGGCCGCCGCCGACGGGTTCTGGGACGATATGGAAGCCGCGCAGAAAGTTACCCAGCGCGCCGCCCAGCTCAAGGACGGGATCGAACGGTATGAAAAGCTGGTGCAGGACTATCACGACACCCTGACCCTGATCGGGCTGGCCGACGAGGAGGGGGATCTCTCCCTGCTGGAGGAATGCACCGCCGGGGTGGATCACGTGGAATCCGGCCTGGATGAACAACGGCTCGCCACCCTGCTGACCGGGGAATACGATGCCCGCAACGCCATCCTCACCTTCCACGCGGGGGCGGGCGGCACCGAGGCCCAGGACTGGGCCGAGATGCTCTACCGGATGTACACCCATTGGACTGAACGGCATGGCTTTCGCTATAAAATCCTGGATTATCTCGACGGGGACGAGGCGGGCCTCAAGAGCGCCAGCATCCAGATCGACGGGCAGAACGCCTATGGATTCCTCAAAGGGGAGGCCGGGGTTCACCGGCTGGTGCGCATTTCGCCCTTCGACGCCTCCGGGCGGCGGCACACGTCTTTTGCGGCGGTGGAGGTTTTGCCCGAACTGGACGACAGCATTCAGGTGGAGATCCGGCCGGAAGATATCAAGATGGATGTGTTCCGGTCCAGCGGCGCGGGCGGCCAGCATATCAACAAGACCTCATCCGCCGTCCGCCTGACCCATATCCCCACCGGGATTGTGGTCTCCTGCCAGACCGAACGCAGCCAGTTCCAGAACCGGGACACGGCGATGAATATGCTCAAGGCCAAGCTGCTGGAAATCAAGGAGCGGGAACACCTCGACCGGATCGAGGATATCAAAGGCAGCCAGGCCCAGATCGCCTGGGGCAGCCAGATCCGCTCCTATGTGTTCATGCCTTACACCCTGGCGAAGGATCACCGGACCGGGTATGAGATGGGCAATATCGGCGCCGTGATGGATGGGGATATCGACGGGTTTATCAACGCCTATCTCAAAGCCGCGGCGAATGGGACTTTGGGGACCCCCGAAGAGTAGATTATTGCGGGACGTTTCCTGGGGTCCCCCGAAAAGGCCGAACGGCCTTTTCCCTGCCTTTGCGTGAACCGGTGGGGACCCCCCGAAGAGTAACGTATATAAGGGACGCTCCCTGGGGTCCCCTGAAAAGGCCGAACGGCCTTTTCCCTGCCTTTGCGTGAACCGGTGGGGACCCCCGAAGAGTAAAATGTTGCGGGACGCTCCCTGGGGTCCCCCGAAAAGGCCGGACGGCCTTTTCTCTGCCTTTTTGGAAAAGGCGGCGTTCCTGCCGCGTCCGGCCGGGGATCGGGCCAATCGGGGTCTCAATCGGCGTGAATCGGATTTTTTGCGAATAAATGTTGTATTTGTTTCTCATATGTGTTATACTCTTCTCAGAATCCCCCGGCACAGGATGTGCGGCGAGAAACGATGAAAAAAGATTAGATTGAGAAGGATCGGTTATGAAGCAGAAGGAGACTCCATCCACGGTACAGCCGGGCGTTCAAGCGGACGAGTACGGCATGCTGAACTCGATTGCCAGACATTTCCACGTCTCGCTGAACGATCTCGATGTGGAACGGCAAATCCGGCCATGCGATTTATCGTCGGACGAACGGGACTTTTTGAACCTCTACAGACAGTTGAGCGGCACCGACAAGGAAAAGATCAAATCCTATATCGACGGGTTACAGGTCGAGTGAGAACACGGGGGCGGCGGGTTCCTCCGGCGCCCCTCCCTTTTCCGAGGACTGCCGGACTGCCGCGCGGCCGATCCGCCTTTTTCGGATGATCCAAAACAGCCTTCCGATCTCGGAAGGCTGTTTTCGTTTGCTTTCGGGATGGACGGCCGTTACTCCCGGGCCTACGCGTAGTACTGCGCCTGTGCGTTCCAGAGTTCCTGGTATTTCCCCTCCGTGTCCTGCAGCAGGCTGTCGTGACGGCCCTGCTGGACCAGTTCACCCCGATCCATTACGAGGATCCGGTCACAGAAACGGCAGGAGGACAGCCGGTGGGAAATAAAGACCACGGTCTTCTGGCCGGCAATCTCCTGGAAATGCGTATAGATCTCCTCTTCCGCTATCGGATCCAGGGCGGCGGTCGGCTCGTCCAGAACGACAAAGGGGGCGTCTTTGTAAAGGGCTCTGGCCAGCGCGATTTTCTGGGCCTCCCCGCCCGAGATTTCCACCCCGTTTTCCTCAAAGTCCTTGTATAGATAGGTCTCAATGCCGTCGGGCATGGCGGCAAGCCTTTCATGGAAGCCGGCCTTTGCCAGACAGTCCTCCACCCGGCCCGGCTCATACTGCGAAGCGACGGCGACATTCTGCGCGAGAGAGAAGGAAAACAACTGGAAATCCTGAAAAACCACCGACAACAGCTGTTGATATTCCGCGCGGCTGTATTGCCGGATGTCCACGCCGTTGAGCCGGATTTCCCCCTCGGTGGGGTCGTAAAGGCGGCATAACAGTTTGATCAGGGTGGTCTTTCCACTGCCGTTTTCCCCGACAATCGAGATCCGTTTGTCGGCCCCCAGCCGGAGGTTGATGTGCCTGAGAACCTCCACATCGCTGCCCGGGTAATGAAAGGACACGTTATGAAACTCGATTTCGGGGGGACGATTTCCGGCGGGAATCGGGGTCCCCTCGTCCATGCCCGCCGGAATCGACATGAACTCGAAATAGACGTTCATGGCCTCGTTGTTGGTACGGAGCCTGGAAAGTTCCCCCATGAAGCCGGTGAACCCGTTTGTAAATTCGCTGATACTGCTGACATACTGGAGAATCATGCCCACGCCGAACAATCCGGCCAGGGCTTTCAGCCCGACAAAGAGATAGATCAGGGTGCTGATGACCACGGCGGACACCGACGTTATGGTGGAAAACCGGATTTGGTTGCGGGAAAGGCGGTTGGCCACCGACCGGAAATCGGTGAACAGACGGCCGGTTTCGCTTGCGATTAACGCCTCCTGATGATAAATCCGGATATCCTTCCCCGCGTGATAGGTGGAGATATAGTTTCCCATATAATACCCGAAAACGCGGTTAAAGGGGATCATGCCGTTCATGATGGTGTACATTTTCCTGGTCACGGCCGCGTTCGCGTACATATTGACCCACACGTTGGCGAAAATGAAGGCGATCAGCAGCACAGAGGCCCACGGGGACAGCACAAAGGCGAGCAGCCCCGACGTCTCGGGATACAGCCCGGGGAGAAACAGCGTAAACGTCAAGGAGACCGCAAACAGGATCGCGGCAGCGTGTTTGATCAGGGCCGGAAAGGAACTCAGCAGCCGCCAGATGCCGCTTCCGTCCAGGTTTTTCAGTTCCTGAATTTTCTGGCGCAGCATATGGGTGCCGGCATCCTCCACGTCCGCATAGTCCAGCTCGGCGATTTTCATGCTCAGGCGCATGTCGTATCGTGAGCCGAACTGAGACTGCAGCCAATTGACGATGTGGTTTAACCCGTAGGCGATCAGCAGAACCAGAACGTTGAGCGATACGGTGACGGCGGCGAGCACCAGCAGGGATTCCAGGGATTGTCCCGCCGAAATGCCATTTACGATCCGCGCCGACATATAGATGTTGATAAAGGGAGAGAGGGCCTGGAAAAGGCTGCGGATGATCAAAAAGGTCAGCAGCATCGGCCGGATCCGGTGGATTTCCATCAGCCCTTTTCGGATCAGCCGCAGATCCCGGCATAACGATTTCACTCCGCCACCTCCTCCTGATAATACTGGCTCTGCACGCGGAACAAGTCCGCGTATTTTCCGCCCGCGCGCATCAGCGCATCGTGGGACCCCTCTTCCACGATTTCCCCGTGTTCCATGAACAGAATCCGGTCACAGAAACGGGTGCTGGACAGGCGGTGAGAGATAAATACCGACGTGGATTCTTTGGTCAGCTCATTGTATTTTTGATACATCTCGTGTTCGGCGATGGGATCCAGCGCGGCGGTCGGTTCATCCAGGATCATGACAGGGCCGTTTTGGTACAGGGCCCTGGCCAGCGCGAGCTTTTGTCTCTCTCCGCCGGACAGATCCACGGCGCCGTCCACAATGCTTTTGAGCAATAGGGTGTCCTCTTTTTCCGGCAGGCTCTGCACCTTTTCATATAGACCGGAGAGCTTCAGCACCTCGCCGATCTTCTCCCGGTCGATGTCCCGGGTCTCTTTCAACGCGATGTTTTGGGCGATGGACACCGGCATAAACAGGATATCCTGGAAAATGACGGAGAACATGGCGTAA
Organism: uncultured Oscillospiraceae bacterium; assembly: GCA_902492045.1. Taxonomy (GTDB): domain Bacteria; phylum Bacillota; class Clostridia; order Oscillospirales; family Acutalibacteraceae; genus UMGS1623. The sequence goes on from CABUKB010000021.1 coordinate 12,908, forward strand.
TACTCGTCTATTCCATAGTCCCGTATGGGGTGGCCGGCCACCGTGATCTCTCCCTCGGTGGGCCGATACAGGCCGCACAACAGCTTGACAAGGGTGGTCTTTCCGGCCCCGTTTAGCCCCACCACGGCGATTTTTTCCCCGGGCCTGATGGTCAGGTTTATCCCCTTCAACGTGTTTTCACTGTTTCCGGGATAGCGATAGCCGACATTCTGCAAGACGATCTCCGGCGCCTGTTCCGGTACCGGTACGCCGGGGCCGTGATGAAATTCGTCCTTCCAATCGAGGAATTCCCGCAGATCGCAGAAATCCAGGCTGGTCGCATACAGGGTGTTGTAGGACTGGAATATGCCCACCAGCCAGTTGGAATACTGCGTAATCAAGCCGAAATACAACACAAAATCCGCGACGGACAGGGCGCCGGAGACGGCCTGGTATATCAGCACCAGGTACGCGATGCCATCCCGGACAAGGGTGATCGCCGCCGAACAGAGATCCACGGCCATCCCGTATTGTTCGCTTTTTTTCCACCAGATTTTCCGCTCGGCAAAGAACCGTTCAAAGAGCTGACGGAACCAGGAGGCCATGGAATAAAGCCGGACATCTTTGGCGGCCTGGAAGTCGCTGGCCTTTGTCTGGAGATAGGTCATTTTCCGGTCGGCCGGAACCCAGTGGCCTTTATGTTTATGCAGCCAGACCGTATTCCGGCGGTTGACCGCGTAATTGGCCAGCGTTAAAACCAAAAGCAACGATCCAGGGGCTGAAGGCCATGAGCAGAACCGAATAGGTCACAAGGCCGATCAGATTGGACGCTATATTCACGAGCTGGGTAAAAAACTGTTGGGTTCCACTGTTGTTGTTATACAGGGAATTGAACGCCTTTTGCATTTTGGTCTGACCGGCCGGGCTTTCGATATTCTCATAGTCCATCGTCATGATCTTGCGGCAGCAGATTTGGATATAGGCAAAACGGTTTTGATAGGAACGCCATTCGATTTTGGCGCTGGTCACGTTTTGCAGCGCATGGAGGAGGAGAATCGCCAGGGAGAGCAGCAGCAGAATGCCGACCAGCACCCCCGCTTCGGCCTTTTGCGTGACCAGATCGACGACGGTTTTGGACAAAACCGTCGTCAGCAAAGGAAGCAGCACGAGGACCGGCGCCTGCAAAACCGTCACCAGCAGCAGGGTTTTGTCGATTTCCCAGCTTTTGCGGAGAATAAAACCGATGTTATTCCTCAGGGAATACGGCGGTTTGGTCTTTTTCTTCATAGGATAGCCGCCCTTTCTCTCACGATGCGGCGCCCGGATCCTTTACGTGGTGCCGGATGACGCATTCCGGCCCCGAAACCGTGACGCACGGACAGATCAGCTCCTCAATTTCGCATGCCCCGCGCAGGTCCACCTGCCCTGCCGTCACGGTTTTGGCTTTCAGGCGGTATGCCGTCAGGGTGTCGCAGACCACCTCGCCCACCACCGAGTCCTTCTCTTTCGCGGAGGATTCGGGTTGATCTATCTGGACCTGCTCCGCCCGCAGCGACCCGATGCGGCAGTTGCCGCGAAGAGACAGGCAGCCGGTCTGAAGCCGGTCGGCGATGACCTGCCCCTCGCCTGAGAGCGAGAGGGATTCCGGTTTTGGCCCGGTGATCCGGATCCGGCCCCTCAGCAGCAGCCGCTCGGCAAATTCGCAGTGGGCGATCCGCGCCTCGCCCTCCACGGTGATGTCGGCGGCCCGCCGCACGCTCCCGCCTTTAAACAGGCCCTGTACCCTGAATGTGTTGACATCCAGAGTCTTCAGCGCCGTGCCGATCCCCTGAATCTCCACCGTATCATAGGCGCCGCCTGTGAGCACGCCGATTCCCACGATTTTTTTCTTCATCATACGCCCCTCCTCTTAGCCTTGCAGGCGTCCCCGGACGGCACGGCTGCCGGGGGGCGCCGCGTCCCTGGATGATGCCGTCCGCCTGCTTTCGGCGGGGGTTCGATGGATCCCCGCCGGTTCCATCATAGCACATAATAGCTGGAATTTGTACCGGATTTTCAAAACTTTTTTAGGGATTTGATATAGAATGTTGCCAATATTCGGAAATATCCGCTACTTCCATCTTGCGCTGTGTCCGGATTTACCGTATAATGAAATCGGCACGGTGCGGCCGATCCCCGGGCGCACCATGACGGCCGGGGAGTGCGGGCGGCGGGGGTCGCTGGGGATTTTATTTGACGGGAGAGGGGATTATGAACCGAAAAAGCGTCGTTTTTGCCGTTGTGGGGTGCCTCGTGTTCCTGTGCGCTCTGGCCGCGTGCGGTACGCCGGCCACAACGGACGGAAAACCACTGTATCCGGACAACATGAATGCCAAGCTGGCGTTGCAACTGCGCGAGGATTATGTCCGTTTCCTGGAAGAGACAAGCCCGGGCGAAATGCTCATGTGCGATAAAGTAACACCACAATATGAAAGACGGCTATCTCCATTATTCCGTAATCTGCTAAGGTGATTTGACATTTCTATTGAAGTGGTGTATACTTTTCGTGTAAATATGAAAAGTATGAATTAAGGAGATGTTATATAATGTCCATGCCAAAGGGAAAGCACATATTTGGAACTGTTAAGGTTGGAGAGCGCGGGCAGATTGTCATTCCGAAAGAAGCGCGAGAAATATTTGACATAAATCCCGGAGATACTCTACTCGTTTTGGGAGACGAAGAACAAGGAATAGCTGTAGTTAAGGCTGATGTAATGAAAGAGGTTGCTGTAAAAATTTTGAAAGGATTAGGGCATTTCAAGGGAGGTTATGATGATGAAAAATAGCTTTTCAAATATTTTGCCCTTTCTTTTAATTGCTGATTTAATTATCCCGTTTTTATTAGCCCCCACTTACAAAGGCTATAGTCATTTGACACAAGTAATGAGCGTTTTAGGAAATTCAAAAGCACCGTTGCATTTAATCTATAATATTTGGCTGATTGTGTTTGGAATTGCAATTTTAATCAGCACCTTACAGCTTTATCCTACGGTCGCACAAATATCAAGTTCTATATCCATAATGCTTTTTTCCGTCATTGTGATTTACGCCGTAGGCGGTTGTATTCTTTCCGGGATTTTTTCAGTTGGAGAAACCAAAAGCCTTGAAACTCTTTCCGCAAAGATACATGGTTATGGTTCAGTAATAGGTTTTCTACTTTTAACACTTGCACCATTGTTTGTCGGATTATATTTTTTCAAAGTGTCTAATGGGTTACTAGGAATTTTATCTTTAACTTGCTTTATCTTTGCAATAGTTTTTTTTGCGCTATTTGTAATGGCTGATAAGCCGAATTGTAGAGGAACAATAATTGCGTTTGAAGGGCTATGGCAGAGATTATCCCTTTTGAGTATGTATCTTCCCATTGCGACACTTTGTATCTTTCAGAAATAGCAAACCCAGCCGAGCCAGTCAACGGCAAGTGAATGGGCTGCGCCCACCGTTGACAGCCCCGACTGTCCTTGCTGGTGGGTAGTCAAGGGGCGACAGCAAAAAGTGCTGCCGCCCTTTCCAATAATCGAAGAAAGGGGGATTTTCCATGACTGAATACGAAGCCTATCAAGAACAT
>CABUKB010000022.1 GCA_902492045.1 uncultured Oscillospiraceae bacterium
CAGATGCCGTAAGTGTAATTTTTGGTGAATTACTTTCTTACGAGCACCCGCCAAAACGCAGTGTTCTCTTTTTTGGCAGGGGCAGAAGGACTTGAACCCTCGGCACGCGGTTTTGGAGACCGCTGCTCTACCAACTGAGCTATGCCCCTATGTAAGCGAGATCCGGAAACAGGCCGGTCTTCGAATCTCGCCCGATGGTGGGCCTTCAGGGACTCGAACCCGGGACCAACCGGTTATGAGCCGGTTGCTCTAACCAACTGAGCTAAAGGCCCACATGTATCGCAGACTATCTGGCCAATGCTGTGATAAGCACCTAGTTATTTTACCATAAATTCATCTCTTGTCAAGAGGACGGCATGCATTTCCACCCTGTAAATCAAGACGGGTCTAACCAGATGTAAACGCGTTTCAAGTTCTTTTCGGTTGGCACAATTTTAAACTGACATTATGGCTTTTTCTTTCGGAAAGACCCCAACAACTTTAAGATCCACTTTCTTAGCACCAGTTTGCATTTCGCTCTGCGCGGAAGCCAGGAGGCTGCATATAGATGGACGGAATAGGTGTTGTCCGTCTGGTCGGATAGGATTCCGCTATAATCCGCCGGGCAGAAGTACTCTTTTGGAAAAACCGTAAATCCATCGACGGTTTGCAGGGTGTTATTACAGACCAGGCCATGCTCAACGAGAATTTCTGTAAACTGCTGGACCACTGTTTTGAGATCGTATCCGTTCGTTTTGGTCAGAAATTCCCGTTCTTCATAGGACTTCAGCATTTGAGCGAACAAGGGATTGTTTGGCTCTTTACTGTACAGGACCAGACCCGGTGCAACACATTCGTTTTCAAATCCCGAGAAAGCCTGACATTGTTCCATCAAAGGGGCGAAGGACTTCAACACCTTGACATCTGTATCAAAATAGATGCCGCCATAGCGGTATAAGATATCAAATCGCAGCACATCCGAAGCAAAGGCGTATTTGCGGGCATCATATGCCTGCCGGCAATAACGGTTGATATCCAAGTTGACATTCGACTCGTTCCATTCCCGGATATCCCATCCGGGAAAATATTTACGCCAGCTTTTTATGCACTGCTTGAAGACATGCGGTTTCTTTTTTCCGCCGAGCCAAATATAGTGAATGGTCTTATTCGGCATCTCATTTCACCCCGGCTTTTCTTATTGTCAACTTGGCTACAACTTTTTTCACAACATTTTTCACTAAGTTTTTTTCGTAGGAATTGGTGACAAAAAACCACATCACCGGTACGAACAGCAGCAGATAGGCGATCACCTTGATGCCCAAATTGATATAGCCCGAAGCAAAGGGAATCCAGTTGAAAACCATTCCGACCAACGTACACAAGACACTGAAAAACCCGATTTTAGCGATTTCAAGCCAGAAGGCTTTGATATCAATACCGATCTTACGGGCATAATACACGTTCATGATGACGGCATCCGCGATAAAAAACGTGAGTCCAGTTGAAAAAGCACAGCCAGGTCCGCCGAAATATATGGCGGCAGGGATCGAAACCAAAATATTGACGACAGAGGCCGCCAAAAAGACGACCGAACGAAAGGCCAGTTTATTCTCCGCTTGTAAAATGGTGAGGCCTATATTTTGAATCAAATCCACTGTAAAGGGAACGATTAAGAACAACGTGATCAGATAGGCGTCTTCAAAACCCGCTCCCACCCAAATGTCGATAAACTGCCGCCCAAATAGAATAAAGCCGCTCAGGACGCAGGAAAGAAGCAAAAACTGCAATCTCCCAATGCGGATGAACAAGTCGGATAAATCCTTCCGCGAGGCGTTTTGGGCGACCATGCCGGTCACTTTGGGGAGAAAAACGCTGGTAATCACTGTGGACAACGACATATACGCATTGAATATTGTGGTGGCGGTACTGTAGACCGCCACGACGGCCGTATTGAACACGATGCCCAGAATCACCGGATTGGTACGCCAGAAAAGCTGATCCATAATGGCGCCCAGGAACACAAAAAAGGAAAATCCCATCATGCTTTTAAACAACGGCTTGTCAAAGGCATGCAGCCGGATCTTCATTTTGAGTTTGCCCAGGCTGTAAAAAGCTTTTGCCAATACCAGCAAAAAATTGAATACCGTCTGGACAATGACCAGTCCGAGCGCATAGGGATACTCCTGCATGACGGCGATCACAACAAACGGCTGGAGCACAATCTGAAGAATTGTGACCAGTTTCAGATACACAAATCGCTCATAAGAGATAATCACTGCATCAAAGATCTTGGAGGGAATGGTAATCACTATATTGATTAGCAGAACGATAAAGATCTTTTTTGCACTCACGACTTCTGCCGGGGTCAAGGATTTATGGAAGATCCCCTCCAAGTTTACATAGCATATGGCGCCGGCCGCCAGCAACAGCAAGGTGATAACCAGATAGATCAGGGCGGAGAGCGCCAGAACATTCTCCATGTTCCGGTGGTCGCCCAGCGTTTTATACTTTGAAAAATAACGAACAATGGTCGATGACAGACCAAAATCCATCACCGAAAAGTATGCGATGAGGGAACCCATTAACTGATAAAGGCCGTATTCATCATCGCCCATGAATCTCAGCAGCAGAGGAACATAAAGGAATCCGATGATCGCATTGGCGATTAGAGAAATATAGGATAAAACGACGCCGATTTTTCGTTGATTTGTTTGCTCCACAGTAATTCCCCTTAATCTCCGTCAATCTAGACCGTGGCGTTGTTAAGAAGACTTGAATCGTTTCAGGAGATCTTTACCCCACATTAGAAAGCAAGCCATTTTTATAGTCAGTGTGGAAACCCCAAGTTGTGAACGAATCTCCTTGGAGGACATGCCCAGCCGTTTGCCGACTTTGGCATACACCGCGTAATGCCCCAGCCGCTGCTTTTGGCTTAGGGGTAAATGCTTCAGATCCGACTGGAGGGACAGCAAATATCCCCGCGGATTGCGGTAAAACAAATCCATATTATGCGCCGTCAACCCATCTTCCAAATAGGCTCCGATATAAATAATCCGATCATACCAGCGCAATTTGTAGCCTTTTGAACCGATGGCAAGCCAGACAACCGATTCGGTCAAAAAGGTTTCTCCTTCAAAAGAAGGGAAGGGGAATTGCTTCAGTATTTCCGTGTAAAAGACCTCCGCTTTATCCCCCATAATTCCATAAAGCGTACGTTCCTGGGCGCTGCAGTCTACATAGGGTTTCCCATGTCCACGGCCGATCATTTGCTCTTGGGTATATCCACGTGCCCCTGCAACGCCCGCAAAGGGGCAGGGCGGGTTTTGCGGCAGTTCCCGTTCCCATCGGAGAACCGTTTCCACAGCATCCTCCGTAAGATGGTCGTCGCTGTCCACGATAAAGAACAGTTTCCCACGGGCCAGTTGGACGCCCCGGTTGATGGCCCTGTGTTTTCCGCCGTTGGGAACTTGGTAATAGCGAATCGAAAAGGGGGGATTTTCATTTATCCATTTTTGGATCAATTCCTGCGTGTTGTCGGTCGATCCATCGTCAATAACCAGCCACTCAAATTCATAAACCGTCTGGTTTTTCAAAGAGGTATATAACTGGTCGAGTATATATCCACGGTTATAGGCGGGCGTAAATACGGTTAATTGTATAGGCTCCATTGACCTGCGCCCCTTTCCGCTCTATAAGGGATTCATTTCTGATTTGTGAGCACAACTTTAATGTGGCAGACTTCAAGATTCCGCCGGGGTTTCTAAAATCGGGCGGTATTCTTTTGAGGATGCCTCTAAGCCCTCCGTGTCCGGCTCCTGCCATACCAACCGGATAAAATATCCGCAATATGTCCAAAAGACGGGCACAACAAAGAAACACATGAAGCCGATCAGGTTGGAATCAAATAGATTTTCGACCAGAATCCCCAGGATCAATCCAAACAGCAGTAAAATGACGGAATAGTTCCGGTCCTTAAAAGAACCACGGTAAAGCCGTTTGGCCCCCTTTAAAAAGAGCCACAGGGCAAAAATCAGGAATAACAGCAAGGCCACCGCACCGTTGCCGACCAGGATCTGAAGATATACGTTGTGCATATTCGCCACCAAGCCGGGAGCCCGCTCTTTCAAATCTTCCGGAAGATACGGCGTCGCGTATTCCAAAATATTTTCGTCTCCTACCCCGTATAACAGATGGTCTTTCGCGACCATCAGCCCGGCGGTCCAAATGGAGATGCGGCCGTTGGATACGTCGTCACTTAAATATTCCCTCTGCGTGTCGTTCGGAACAATCAGTTTTTCGGATTCTGAAGGGTCGTTGCTGCTGAGATGATGGTCGAGATATTGATAAACGGACGGCAGATATCCCATGAGGTAATTGGATCCCTTCCAAGCGGAAAAGCTGGCCCCGAAACCAACCCCGATGGAAAGGACGGTCAGCAGCGAGAAAAGGAGCGGCTTTACGGATTTTCTGAAAAATACATTCCTGCAGGCAAAGAGTATAACGGCCGCCAGCGCAATGGAAAGGCAGACGATGGCGGAACGGGAGTTGCCGAGGAACAGGACCACAAACTGTATAAGGATATTGGCGATCAGGAATATTCTCAGTGGAAGCCGCAATGTACCGTTTTTTCTGAAGCCGGCGAAGTTGATGGCCGAAGCAAAGACAGAAATAAAAGCAAACAGCGATCCGGAATTGGGATTGCCCAAAATGCCAAACAGCCGGTTCTCAAAGGTTCCGAAAATGTATTCGGTCTCATCAACGGTGTAAGAAAATTGGATATCGGTTATAAAGATGAAAAGGGAGGCCAGCGACACGAGCAATGTAATGGCGATGATAATAAAGTTGAGGATATATAGCTCTTTGAGCACCTGAGACTCCTGTTGTTTTTTATCAAGCAGCAGGGGAACCAGGATAGCCACCACGCCATACAGGGTAAAGACCGCATTGCGCACGAAATTCTGACGGAAATTCAAAAGGGCGCTGATACCGGTGATAAAAAGAAAGAAAAAGACGATCCAGAAAATCTTTTTCTGGAAAACCACATGCTTGACAAAGACATCGTACAGGAAAATGGCTCCGCCCCACAAAAGAAACACCTTCAGAAATGTGGAGGCAAAAGAATTGGTAAAAGGCAATACATACAAAAACGCCATGACAATCAAAGCGCCTTTGTACACCAGGGTGTTTGCCAGTATTTTATCCATGATCGCACGCATATAAAACTCCTTAAACATCCGACAGGCTTGTCTGTTTTTATCGTTCTTTTTTTACGTCATCCTTGCTTGCCAAGCATCAGATACAAATCCTGTAGCTGATGAACCACGGAATCCAGGTCAAACCCCGCTTGTTTGACTTTATCGGCATAAACCGAACGATCCACGCCGGGGGCTTTCCATATCGCTTCGGCCCAATCCACGGGGGGAGACTGGAGGGACTTGTAGTGAACCAGATCGGTAATCTTTGTCTCTTGGGTGATCGTGTCTGAAACAAAGCAGGGGAGCCCGGAGCACTGTCCTTCAATGATGGAAATGGGGAATCCCTCATAAAAGGACGGCAGCATCAGAGCGTCAAAAGCCGACAGCATCTCCTGAATATTCTCCACATTCCCCGTAAAGAGAACCGCCTGGGCGATTCCCAGTTCCGCCGCCTTCTGCCTGCACGCCTCCATATCCCTGCCGGCCCCGCAAAACACCAGCCGCGCCTGCGGATCCCGGTTTAGGAGCTCCCGGAAGACTTCCAGGGTAAAAAACTGATTTTTGGGATGAAGAAAATTTCCCACCTGTCCCAGGACAAACGCATCCCCAAGGGCATACTCCTTCCGGATTTTTTCCCGGGCGTTCTTATTATAACGGAATTTATCGGTGTCGATTCCATTGTAGATATAAACCGTTCCCTCAACGTCCCCGTCAAAGAGATAGGCCGCGGATTTCCGGCTGCAGGAAAACTTATGGGTAGCGTATCGAGTGGTACGTTTTAATGCGTAAGGGTAGAGGATTTTCCCCAGCCGCGAAGGCGGCATGGAGGTGCTGTGCGCATGGGCAATCCGCACCGTTGCCCCGCCCCTTTGGGCCGCTTTTAATGCGAACATGGACATGGCGTCCTGATGCACTTCCACTATTTGATAATGATGGTCTTGCACCACACGCCGGATATCCGCGAGATTCCCCAAAAAACTTTCGGTTTTGGTCCGGACGTGGTATATGCGGCCGCCCATCGCCCGGATTTCCGGCTCATAATCGCCCGCTTGCTTCCCATGGATCACAAAATCAAACTGTATCTTATCGCGGTCGATATTCCGGTAAAAATTCATCAGCATGGTTTCCACGCCGCCACGGTTCATCACACTGACTACATGTAATACGCGAAGCATTCCATCACCCGAATTTCATGTACGTCCCCGATTGGCACGAAACCAATCCGTCCTTCAAACATAAAAACAGCCCCCATGTATTTGCCCGGCTTTTTCGCAAAATATCCTCTATTATAGCACAAGCCCTTATCACCGTCAAATACGGCGAATTTTGAATCCGCTTCACTGTGCATTCAGGGCCAAGCATGTAAAAAGGCCCAGCGAGGCTGGACCTTTTCAGAATGTCAGAACAGGACTTACTTGGCACCGCCGTAAAGGACAGCACCGCGCTCCCCATCCACGGTAACGGTGGTTCCGCTCTTGAGAATACGGGTGGCGTTGGCGGCGCCCACGAGAACCGGCTTCTCCAGCGTCATGCCCACAATCGCAGCATGGCTGTTCAGTCCCGGTGCTTCCGTGACGATGCCGGAAGCATCCCGCAGCAGGGAGAGAATACGGTTGGAGGTTTGCGGGATCACGAGGATATCTCCCGGCCGAAACGTGCGGAGAGCCTCCTCCTCATCGGCGGCGACACACAAATTGCCGCAGGCGGTATAGGAGGTGGCGCCTACCCCTTGTACCAGAATGTTGCCTACCAACTGAACTTTCAACAGATTGGTGGTACCCGAAATGCCGAGCGGTGCCCCCGCTGTGATGACCACCAGATCCCCACTGGCGATATAACCGGCCTTTTCCGCCTGCTGGACCGCATGGTCGAACAGTTCGTCCATATTGTTTTTTTCTTCTGCCATGAGAGGAATAACCCCCCAGGACAGATTCATCTGCCGCAGAACAGAGGGGGTCGGCGTGCAGCAGACAATGGGGCAGGCTGGACGGTATTTGGAGATCATCCGGGCCGTTGTTCCCGATTTTGTTACCGTAATGATAGCTTTGGCGCCCAAATCATGGGCCGTTGTGACCGTTGCATGCGAAATCGCATTGGTGACGTTCGGGGCCTCCTGCAGATCCCGGGAAGCAAAACGTTTTTTATAGTTGATGTCCTGCTCAGTCCGTTCTGCAATGCGCGCCATGGTACGCAGCGCCTCAATGGGGTAGGCCCCTGCCGCCGTCTCGCCTGAAAGCATGATGGCGCTGGTGCCGTCGTAAATGGCGTTGGCGACGTCGGTGGCCTCCGCCCGGGTGGGGCGGGGATTCTTCATCATGGAATCGAGCATCTGGGTGGCGGTGATGACCTGGAGTCCCGCATTATATCCTTTGTGGATAAGGGCCTTCTGGATAATCGGGATCTCCTCCATGGCGATTTCCACCCCCATGTCTCCCCGCGCGACCATTATGCCGTCCGATACCCTGAGAATTTCGTCAATATTATCCACGCCCTCGGCGTTCTCGATCTTCGCGATGATCCGGATGGTATGGTTCTGATTCCGTTCGAGTTCCTGCCGGATTTGAAGCACATCGGCAGCCCTCTGGGTGAAGGAGGCCGCGATGAAATCCGCCTCCATCTCGCAGGCAAACGCGATGTCCGCCTTGTCCCGCTCGCTCATGAAGGGCATGGACAGGGCGGCGCCCGGAACATTGATCCCTTTATTGGAGGACACGGCGCCCCCGTTGAGTACCGTACAGACAATATCGGTTTCGGTGGTTTTTTCCACGACGAGATCAATCAGCCCATCGTCGATCAGAATATGGCTGCCTTTGGTTACGTCTCCGGGCAGACCCGCAAAGCTGACAGAAGCCCTTTCCGCCGTTCCCTCTGTAGGAAGGGTGGTGAGGATAAACGTGTCTCCGGCTTTGAGCATGACCTTTTTCGGAAAGGTGCCCAGCCGGATTTCCGGCCCCTTGGTATCAATCAGGATGGCGACGGGAAGATGCAGTTCCTCCCGCAGCGCCCGGATCTGCTCGATGCGGGCGCGATGAGCGTCGTGGTTCTGATGGGACATATTGATGCGGGCCACATCCATGCCTGAAAGCATCAGTTCGCGCAAAACGGTGGGATCATCGGTGGAAGGCCCGAGAGTGCAGATGATTTTGGTTTTTCTCATCCATAACACGCCTTTCTGAGATAGCCGGGCGGGACAGCTTATGCCGATGGGAGCAAAAGGCCGTACCGCTTTCTTTTAGGAATCAGGTGGCCAGCATTTCATATCGAAATCCACCCATATTACAATATAGCATAAACGCCTCCCTTGCGGAAGAGGATGGATGCAATCGCCGAGAAAATCTGGAATTTTCATAAAAATGGGCAGATTACGACGAAAATTTAAGTGATTTCCGCTTTTTGAGAGGAAAGGGCGAAAGGGGAGACACGGCTAGAATCGCAGAAAACAGCCTCCATTAAGAGAAATCCCGGCGGACAACGCTTTATATGAGCGCCCCGATATGCTATACTGGCACTGCGGTATTTTCATACAATGGTCCTGCCCCTCGGCTTATGGAGGGAGACAGGCACACCCCATGCGAAAGGACAGTCTCTATGCTGAGTGTGGATGCCGGGAAGCGGATGGCTTTGGCGCCGTTTTTCTCCGGAATGGAAGCGACCATGATCCGCTCCTGTTTACAGGGGAGGATGGGGAAGGCATACGCCGATGCCCTGCCGCCTTCCTGCGCGCTGATCCTTCTCGGGGATTTCGCTTTTTTAGCCGGGGATGCTTCGGCACCTGGAGCGGAAGAATTGATCCGAAACCTGTCCCGCCGTTTGATTATCGTTGTAAAAGAAGCGGAATGGGGGCCCCGTCTCGCGGCGATCCATGGGGAACGATGCCGCGAAATCGTCCGATACGCTTTTCGCCGCACCCCCGATTTTGACCGTGGCCGGTTGGAACAGCTGGCGGCTGCTTTGCCGGAGGGGGTGACCCTCGAGCCGATCGGACCGAAATGGTACGGCCGGGTGCGGAATACTTGGGCACGGGACTTCTGTTCCCAGTTTCCGACTTTTGCTTCCTATGCCCGTGACGGCATCGGGTTTGTGGCGGTCCGCGGCGATGACATTCTCGCGGGGGCTTCGTCGTATTGTGTTTATGACGGAGGCATTGAGATCCAGGTCGATACCAGGGAGGATTGCCGCCGCCGGGGGCTTGCCACCTCCTGTGCCGCCCGGCTGATCCTCGCCTGTCTGGACCGAGGGCTTTATCCGAACTGGGACGCGGCCAGCGAAGCCTCCGCCGCCCTGGCGAAAAAACTCGGTTATCGGATGGATCATCCCTACACGGCCTATTGCCTTGAACCGAAGCCCCCGATTTTCCAAGCGCCATAGAGCAAAAAAGTTTATACTTGACAGAGCGGCGATAGACGCGATACAATAAAGGATGGAAATACAGTGACTATAAACGGTACGGTGTCGTTTTTTCACAGGATTTCTCTGACTTTGTGTTGACATTATCCTGCATGGACGGTTCCATGCATCCCGTGTTTTGGGGGGATAGCTTTAAAAAGGCGAAAAGTAAATCATAGGAGGTGTATCGTAGAAGTGCAGATACCACTGTTTGTAGGTATTCTGTTGTGCGTGGCAGGGTTGCTCGTTGGTGCTGTTATCGCCGGCCTTGTGGCTTTCAAGTACGGCGTTTCTTATAGAAAAAAGACAGCGGAAGCCGCGATCGGTTCCGCCGAGGCCGAAGCCGAAAGAATGATCGGCGAGGCCAAAAGTGCAGCGGAATCCAAGAAAAAAGAGATGCTTCTGGAAGCAAAGGATGAAATTCATCGTCTGCGCAACGAATCCGAAAAGGAACTCAAGGAGCGGCGGAACGATGTTCAGCGCCAGGAACGGCGTATTCAGCAGAAGGAAGAAACCCTGGACCGCAAAATCGAAAACTACGAGAAGAAAGAGGAACTCCTGTCGAGCAAGCAGCAGGAGATCGAAGCCCGTCTGAACGATGTGGAAAGCCTGAAAAAAAGCCAGTTCGAAATGCTGGAGCGTATCTCCGGCTACACCGCCGAACAGGCCAAGGAATATCTGTTGAACAATCTGTCCCAGGAACTCAGCCATGAAAAGGCGCTCAAGATCAATGATTATGAGGCTCAGCTGAAAGAAGAGGCCGACAGCCGTGCCCGCAACTTGATTTCCCATGCGATTCAACGGGTGGCTGCGGATCAAGTGGCCGAGACCACCGTTTCGGTGGTGCCACTGCCGAACGACGAGATGAAAGGCCGGATCATCGGCCGCGAAGGGCGTAACATACGCACGATTGAAACCCTCACCGGCGTGGACCTTATCATCGACGACACGCCCGAGGCGATTACGCTGTCCGGGTTCGATCCGGTCCGGCGTGAAATTGCCCGTCTGGCTTTGGAACGCCTGATCTCCGACGGCCGTATCCATCCTGCCCGGATTGAAGAGATGGTGGAGAAGGCCCGCCGGGATGTGGAAGCGACCATCAAGTCCGAGGGAGAGCGCGCTGTGCTGGAGACCGGGCTGCACGGGATTCATCCCGAAATTATCCGTCTTCTCGGCCGGCTGCGGTATCGTACCAGCTATGGTCAAAACGTACTCAACCATTCCATGGAGGTGGCTTTCCTTTCCGGCATCATGGCGAGCGAGCTGGGCATTGATCCGGTGGTGGCCCGTCGCGCCGGTCTGTTGCATGACATCGGCAAGGCTGTCGATCATGAGGTGGAGGGCTCTCACATCGAAATCGGCGTAGACATCGCGCGGAAGTATAAAGAAAGCGAGGCTGTCGTACACGCGATTCAGGCCCATCACGGCGATGTGGAAGCGAAAACAGTGGTTGCCTGTCTGGTACAGGCCGCTGACGCGATTTCCGCCGCCCGTCCGGGCGCCCGCCGCGAGAATCTCGAAAATTACATCAAGCGGTTGGAAAAACTCGAAGAAGTGGCCAACGAGTTCCAAGGCGTCGAGCGTTCCTTTGCGATTCAGGCGGGGCGGGAGATCCGCATCATTGTACGTCCCGAGCAGGTCAGCGATGATCAGATGACATTGTTGGCCCGCGATATCGCCAAGCAGATTGAGTCCACCCTCGACTATCCCGGTCAGATCAAGGTACACCTTATCCGCGAGAACCGTGCGGTCGAGTTTGCCAAATAAATCGGCGCAGCCCATCGCGCGGGGTTTCCCCGCGCGATGTTATTATTTCTGGCCGGCTATCGGGCCGGCCGCCCGGGGAGGGGAGGACTGAAACCGTGAATATTCTTTGTGTGGGCGATGTTGTGGGGTCGGCCGGTTGTGCCCATCTGCGGCAACTGCTGCCGGTGGTGAAGCGGCAATATGCTGTGGACATCTGTATCGTCAACGGTGAGAATGCTGCGGACGGCAACGGAATCACGCCCGCCGCCGCTACACACATACTCGACAGCGGTGCGGATGCGATTACGACGGGAAATCACACTTTCCGGCGCCGGGAATTCTATGATGTTCTCGAGGAATCTCCCTGTATTATTCGCCCCGGCAATTATCCGTCGTCTGCTCCCGGCAAGGGGATTTGTGTGCTGGATAAAGGCCGTTTCCAGGTGACGATAATCAATCTTATGGGCGTGGTGTATATGGAGCCGTTGGCCTGCCCGTTCGAGACTTTGGACCGGCTGCTGGGCGAGGCGGGAAATCCCAAGTTTTGTGTCGTCGACTTCCATGCGGAGGCTACGGCGGAAAAGAAAGCACTCGCCTATTATGCGGATGGACGGGTATCCGCGTTGTTCGGCACCCACACCCATGTACAGACGGCGGACGGGCAGATCCTGCCGAAGGGGACGGGCTTCGTCACCGATGCGGGCATGACCGGGCCGGCGGAATCGGTTCTTGGCATCCGACCGGAGCTCGCGATTGCCAAAATGCGGGACAAACTGCCGGTTCGGTTTGCAACAGCCCCAGGGCCTTGCATGCTCAATGCAGTTTTATTCGTTGTGGACGACACGACCGGCCGGACCGTGGAGGTCCAGACGCTGGATTTGCGTTAGCTTTTGCATGGCGTATACGGCGTTGAATAGACGGCAGGAGGCGTTCGATATGGACACAATCTCGGTGGTCGTACCCTGTTATAACGAGGCGGAAGCCATTCCACTGTTTTATCGGGAAATCTGCCGGGTTTCAGATTTGATGCCGGACTTCGATTTTGAGTATCTTTTTGTCAATGACGGCTCCAAAGACACCACGCTCCAGCAGATTAAAACCCTGGCACAGACCGATCGCCGGGTCAAATACGTATCCCTTTCCCGCAATTTTGGGAAAGAATCCGCGATGTACGCCGGGTTTCGCTATGCTTCGGGGGAATATATAGCGGTTATGGATGCGGATTTGCAGGATCCTCCCTCTCTTCTTCCGGACATGATGCGGGGTATCCGTGATGAGGGATATGACTGCGTGGCTACCCGCCGGGTATCACGCAAAGGAGAACCCCCGCTTCGTTCCTTTTTCGCCCGCCTGTTTTATAAACTGATCCGGAAACTGTCCAAGACGGAAATCGTGGATGGGGCGCGGGATTACCGCCTTCTCACGCGGCAGTATGTGGATTCGCTCTTGGAGCTTGGAGAATATAACCGCTTTTCCAAGGGGCTGTTCGGCTGGTGCGGTTATGAGACCAAGTGGATCGAATTTGAAAATAGAGAAAGAGCCGCCGGAGAGACCAAATGGTCGTTTTGGAAGCTGTTTTTGTACAGCATAGATGGAATCGTGGCCTTTTCCACCGTGCCACTGGCCATTGCTGCCCTCATGGGGCTTCTCTTCTGTTTCTTGGCTTTTGTCTTTTTGCTGGTTATTTTTGTCCGCGCGTTACTTTTCGGGGACCCGGTTGCGGGTTGGCCCTCTCTCGTATGCATCATACTGCTCATCGGCGGTATTCAAATGCTGTCCATGGGGATTCTGGGCGAATACTTGGCCAAAACCTATATGGAAACCAAGCATCGACCGATTTTCATATGTAAGGAAACCAATATTCGGCGGGAAGAGGAACGCTTGCCATAAAGGACGAAAAATCCCGGCATGAGGAAAGAAAAAATGTGTTGACATTTTTGTGGGCGTATGGTATTTTAAGAAAGCTGCCTGTAAAACGGCTTGTTGAACAGAAAAAAGTCTTGACAAGTTATTTTGAAGGTAGTATAATCAAATCTTGCTGGCAACGTTGCCGGCGGTCCATTTTTCATGGACGTAAAGGGACCTTGAGAATTAAACAGCGCGAAAGAAGAGAACGACCCGTTAACGAAAAG
>CABUKB010000023.1 GCA_902492045.1 uncultured Oscillospiraceae bacterium
CCTGGCGTTGATCAACGCCAGGCCTCGCAAAGTTTTGAACTTCCATTCTGCTCAGGAATTATGGGACTTCGAACTCAATTCCTGTTGCACTTAGTTTGACAATTCACTTCATTATGAAAAGGGTGAATCCGGCTTTATGACCAGGGAAGAGGAGGAAATACCGGCAGGCAGAATGCCCATCGGCCCTGTCCTCATAGAGGCAGCTTTCTTATGGAAAAGGAGTGAAATTTACACAAGGGGAGTTTCATGGATTTTCGGAATATGTGGGGTCCGGCGGGTCATGCCGATGGGGGTTGCCGGACGGATTTGACGCGGAACAAGGCGCATGCTATACTGGATGTGGATTTAGGAGAAGGAGGGACCGATGCCAAATGCAATATCGCCCTTTTGGTAACACGGGGGAATCCGTCTCGGCATTGGGGTTCGGCTGCATGCGCTTTGAAATGGAAAACGGCAGAATCAAGGAAAAAGAGGCCGTATCTCTCCTGCGCGCCGCCATTGATGGGGGCGTCAACTACGTCGACACCGCCTATTTTTATCTGGAGGGTCAAAGCGAGGCACTGGTCGGCCGGGCTCTGCGGGACGGATATCGGGAAAAGGTTCATCTCGCCACGAAATCGCCGGTTTTTGCGCTGAAGTCGGGTGCGGATTTTGATCGGATTTTAGACGAGCAGATCGACCGGCTCCAAACCGAGACCATCGACTTTTATCTGCTCCATACCTTAAGCCTACAGACCTTTGAGGAAAAGGTCTTGGGATACAACCTGCTCGACAAAATGGAAAAAGCCCGTGCGCACGGCAAGATCCGGCACATCGGGTTTTCCTTTCACGACAACTACGACGCGTTTCACCGGATCCTCAACGGCTACGACGGCTGGGATTTCTGCCAGATTCAGCTCAATTACATCGACGTGGAAAACCAGGCGGGCCTGCGGGGACTCGAAGAGGCCGCAGCCAAAGGTCTTGGTGTCATCATCATGGAACCCCTGCTCGGGGGCAAACTGGCGGAGCCTGCCCCGGGTGTCCGTGCCGTGCTGTCCCCGTCCCGCACGCCGGTGGAGTGGGCACTGGACTTTCTGTGGGACCGGCCGGAGGTCGGCTTGGTCCTCAGCGGCATGAACGCCATGCAGCAGGTGGACGACAACCTGGCTTATGCCGGCCGTTCCCGCCCCGGTATGCTTACCAAGGACGATCATGCCATGTTCCGGCGGGCCAAGACCGTCTACGACACCATGGCGCTGGTTCCTTGCACCCGATGCGCCTATTGCATGCCCTGCCCGTTTGGGGTGGACATTCCGGGAGTATTCGAGGCCTACAACCGGTCCGCCGTGAACGGGAAGGAGGCCCGGGATCTTTATGCGGCTCTGGAGGGCTACCAGGCCGACCTTTGCCACGCCTGCCGCCGATGTGAATCGAAATGCCCGCAGCATATCCCCATCAGCGGCACCATGAAGTTGATTCCGCCCGTCTTTGCAGAGGGACAGGCGGGGGATTGAAATGGAACGGCGCTTGCAGTCCCCGTCCTGGCCGTTGGCAAGGCGCATGGCCCTGGGAGGCCTCTTTCTTGCTCTGGGCGTTTTGTTTCCGACGATCTTTCATCTCCTGCCCGCCGGGTCCGGCGAAATCTTCCTGCCCATGCATATTTCCGTCATCCTGGCGGGAATGGAGCTTGGACCGGCGCTCGGCGCGGCGATGGGCGTTCTCACCCCTGCGCTGAATACGCTGATCGGCAGAATGCCGCCTCCCGCGCGGCTTCCGTTTATGATGGCGGAACTCGCCGCATACGCTTTCACGGCCGGTTTTTGCCGCCGCAGATTCCGTCTGCCCTTGCCGGTGTCGCTGCTGCTGACGCAGCTTGCCGGAAGGGTTGTCTATGGGTTGAGCTTGTCCGTCGCGGGTTCGCTTCTGCATATTCCCGGGGCGGCCCCTATAGCGGCCGTTACCGCCGCCGTCAAGGGCTGGCCGGGTATTTTGGTGCAGTGGCTATTCATCCCGCCGCTGTTGGCGGCGCTCAAGAAGGGAAGTGCCCGGTTTGAACGAAATTGAACCTGCCGTTGCCGCTTTACGTCAGGGGTATGCCTGCGCCTTTGTCCGCAACGGACGGCTTTATACATCAAAGGCCACCGGTATCCGCCCCCTGCTGGACTGGCTGGCGGAGGATCCGCATTGTTTTCGGGGCGCTTTTGCTGCGGACAAGATCCTCGGCAAAGCCGCCGCGCTTCTCCTGCTTCGGGGCGGATTGGGCGAATCCGCCGCAGAGGTATATGGTGAAGTACTCAGCGATGCCGCTGCCGGGGTGCTGGAGCGGCATGGTATCCGGTATACCTGCGGCAGGAGGGTGCCCCGCATACTCAACCGGCGGGGCGACGGCATCTGCCCTATGGAACGGCGGGTATGGGATATCGACGATCCCATCACCGCCCACGCGGTTCTGCTGGACGCTGTGGCGTCCATGCGCGCCGTCTCTCCCGAACAACCGGGTTCCGCCCGGAAAGAAACGGAACGTGAAACATGAACGCCATTCGATTCTCCGATCTGAAGCTGATGCCCTCCCTGCTGAAAGCCGTGGGGGAGATGGGATATACCCGGCCCTCGCCCATTCAGGAAAAAGCGATCCCGCCGGTGTTGGAAGGGCGGGATCTGATCGGCTGTGCCCAGACGGGGACCGGCAAAACCGCCGCCTTTGCCCTGCCGATTCTTCAGCGCCTGACAAAACAGCCGGTCCGCAAACCCGACGGGCGTCCGGCCACGGCGCCGCGACCGATCCGGGCGCTGGTCCTCACTCCCACCAGAGAGCTCGCCTTACAGATCCACGAAAGTTTTGAAGCCTATGGCCGGCATACCCATCTGCGCAGTGCCGTTGTTTTCGGCGGCGTGTCCCAGATTCCCCAAGTGGAGGCGCTGCAGAAGGGCGTTGACATCCTGGTCGCCACTCCCGGCCGCCTCAACGATCTGATCGGCCAAGGGCATATCCATTTGAAAAACTTGGCGGTTTTTGTGCTGGACGAGGCCGACCGCATGCTGGACATGGGGTTTGTCCATGATGTCAAAAAAGTCATTTCCCAGTTGCCTGCCCACAGGCAGAGCCTTCTGTTTTCCGCGACCATGCCGGATGAGATCGCCCGCCTGGCCGATACGTTTTTGACCGACCCGGTCCATGTTGCCGTCGCCCCGGTTTCCTCCACAGTCGATGCGATAGAGCAGTCGGTCTATTTTGTGGACAAGGCGAACAAATCCAAGCTTCTTGTTCATTTGCTGCGGGATGCTGCCATCCGCTCCGCCCTGGTCTTCACCCGCACCAAGCACGGCGCTGACCGGGTGGTGCGGGAATTGGGCCGGGCGGGGATCGCGGCGCTCGCCATTCATGGCAATAAATCGCAAAACGCCCGCCAAAACGCACTCAACCGTTTCAAAAGCGGGACGGTCCGCGTCCTGGTGGCCACAGATATCGCGGCGCGGGGCATTGATATCGAAGAACTCTCCCATGTGATCAATTTCGATCTGCCGAACGTCCCCGAAACCTATGTCCACCGCATTGGACGCACCGGCCGGGCGGGGCTCAACGGCACCGCGCTTTCCTTTTGCAACATCGAAGAAAAG
Organism: uncultured Oscillospiraceae bacterium; assembly: GCA_902492045.1. Lineage (GTDB taxonomy): Bacteria > Bacillota > Clostridia > Oscillospirales > Acutalibacteraceae > UMGS1623. The sequence goes on from CABUKB010000023.1 coordinate 3,601, forward strand.
GCGTATCTTCGCGATATTGAAAAACTCATCCGCAAATCGATCCCTGTGGTGGAGGAGCATCCCTATCCCATGCAGGTGCTGGAAATCCCCCCCAAGACCGAACGGCAGTCCCGGCCAAATTCGCAGCCGACGGGAGCGAAGCCCACGGGACGTTCTCGGCCGCATAAACAGGGCGTGAATCCGGCAAAATTCAAAGAGGACCGGCAAAACCAAACCGACCGCCTGAAGGGGTCCGGGCACCCGAAGGTATCTGCCAGCGCGCCTACGGCGCCTGTACCATCGTCCGCGCAACACCGGAACAATCAAAATCAAAAGTCCCGCGCTTCCGGCGGCCCGGCGGCCGGCCCGTCCGGTGAAAAAGACAAACGGCCCGCCCGGACACAGCCGGGTTCTTCCACTGGTAATTCCTCCCGTAAAGCGAAACATGGCCCCGGAAGGGAAGCCGCCATCACGAAAAAGCCGCGGCCTATCCGTCCGTTTCAGTCCCGGTCGGCCGGAACACAGCGGGATTTTCTTCCGAAGGACGAAGACAACTGATATGATGCGGAAAAAACTCGCTTAATTGACACAATTTTACACGCATGAAATCGCTCCTCAGAATCAGAATAATGAATGCAAACGCAAGCATTAACCTGCGGCGTAACCGCCGCTGAAAAATTGAGGAGTGTATTGAAGTATGTCTAGCAACAAAACGATGGTTCCCGAAGCTCGCGAAGGTCTCAACCGTTTTAAGATGGAAGCTGCCAACGAAGTCGGCGTGACCCTGAAGCAGGGCTACAACGGCGATCTGACCTCCAAGCAGGCCGGTTCGATCGGTGGCCAGATGGTCAAAAAGATGATCCAGCAGTATGAGAACAGCCTGAAGTAAGTTCGGGGATTCTCACAAATCGAGTGAAAATGGCCGCCGGGAGGCAATCGCCTCCCGGCGGTGATTTTATCTGGACGAGGCGGCGTATAAATTTCTCATAGATGGGAAAAATTTGACCGTCGTCCTCTTGACAAATCTCCAAAATTCGGTATAATGATATACGCTTTGTCAGTATTGCGGAATTGTGTAATGGTAGCACGACAGTCTCTGACTCTGTTTGTCTGGGTTCGAATCCTAGTTCCGCAGCCAAATCGAGTACTCTGAGGGGTACTCGATTTTTTATGCCCTTCCAAACGATGAAAACCCCGGAAGACCGTTGATTCATGCGGGTTTCCGAGGCTTTTTACGTTCCAGGCCGGTGCCTGTCTCAAATCCAGATCCGGCCGCACGCGAAAAGGCAGGCGTTACGCCTGCCTTTTTTCGCACTTTAACACGTAGTATACACGTGGCAATGTCCGATTTACAGCGATTTGATGCGTTTTCTGGATTGTTGGTAAAAACAGCCTGAAACCTAAGTTTCAGGCTGTTTTTACCAAGCACTTTTCCTTGAATTGGTGGAGATAAGCGGGATCGAACCGCTGACCTCTTGAATGCCATAGACCCAGGACGAAGATACACAACGAGAAAAAATGCAGAGATTTCAAAGGTTTGAACAGGGTGGCACTCTTATTGAGTACCACCCTGTTTCACTGTTTTCAGGCTCATTCTGGTATGGATTCTGGTACGGTCACACCAAAAGGTAGCCCAAAAGACATAGCAAAAATAACCGCTTTACGCCCCTATAAAGCGTAGAACTGCCACTCTCAATTAAACGCCATTGTAATTGTCCCATCTCCAACGCAAGAAATCCATATTTATAAAAGAAGGAATGACAATTCTAGGCGGGATTGTGGCACCATAGTCCATCCTTGCCCTTGTTGAAAGTTTCACCGTGCCATCTACTGCAATCCTCAAATGGCCAGTATCAAACAAGGTATGTATATCGGTTCTCATCGCAAAACCATTTGCGATTGTGTCCTCACCTTTATACTTATATGGTTTGATATGTGCTGCTTCGAGAACTTCAGGCATTGATACATTAGTAATTACACATCTTTCACAAGCCTTTAGCACCTCACGTCTAAAGTTTGCCTGATTCGGTCGCGTATTATGGATATATTGAACCCGCTTTCTCTCAAACTCTGCAACAACTTCCGTTGTTCGCATTTCTTCGAGAACCTGTGTGAGTGTTTCACTATGGCTTTTTTCACCAATAATTGCAAATATCTCATCAAGGATTACAGTATTAATATAGTATCTTTTTTCTCTTGTTTGGCTAACACGTTCATTGAGATAACCGTAGTTTGACAAGAACAGCAAAAATTCCTTTGCCATCCGTTTATCATTAGCGCGAGTACAGCAGTCGGGCCACCCAATAAGCGAAATTTCTTTCGCACGAAAACGAATAATAAAGTTCACATAGTCTTGCACATCAGCCTTGCAGCCGGAGAGCGGAATAACAATCCTGATCAGTTCCTCTGGGGTGATATAGCCCTGTGTTTCTGCGGCCTTTTGCAGTTCATAGACAATAGACAAAATGAGCCTAAGGGGATAAATAATGAGGCCATTATCTAACCACTTCCTACACTCTGCTTGCTCTTGTATATTGGGATTCGGCAATTTCAAGGTTTGGACAGTAATTGCAGCAAATTCGGTCTGAGAAATTTCGCGATCTGCGACTTTCCTTCCGAAATCCGTTAGCTGAATTTTTCCAGAATGATCCGCCGGAGGAATTAGTCCAACTGCGCGCCAATATTGACCAGAATTTCTGATAAGGTTTCTATCCCCGGTACGCCTAGCCAAGTCAACGCCTATTGAATCAGCCGTATCATTTGAAAGGTCAATCAATTCTTTCGCAAATTCATCTGAACTATACTTTACCCCCAGCGGCTCCAGCTTTCTCATTCTGAACAAAACGCCAAGAAGCAAGACAGGATCGTTCAGGCCCTCAGTACACTGAAAACAAGCCCACTGCCATTTGAAATCGGGGAAAGGCTTTGAAGGAACAAAGTTCGCAGGAAACATAGCTATTCCTCCCCATATTCATTAAATACATTTGCAACTGCGTAACCAAGCAATGGAGGTACTGCATTTCCTATCTGGCGATATACAGAAGATCGGTTGCCACAAAAGGCGAACGTCAGGGGAAAACTTTGAACAGTAGCCAGTTCCCTGCATGACATCCGCCTTTGCCCATTGGGATGAGGCAATACCACAACACCGCCCTTATCATCCCCGCGAGCTGTAACTGTAGGGGCTGGTTTATCCGGATTCAATGCACGATGGCCTAAATAGCCATTGAACTGCAACTTATATTTTGAGTAGTCATGGTTAGGCAAATCGTTAGGAATATCCGGGTCCGGAACCTGCGACATTGCTTCAGTGACGCTCACCCACATAGGCAACCCCCCAGATCCTGTTTCGCTATTTGTTGGGGATGGAAACACATACTTAAAATCAATGTCATTGCGTACACCAACAATAATTACTCTCAACCTTGTTTGAGGAACACCAAAATCTGCGGCATTAAGTATTTTAGAAACAACCTTGTAACCCATTGAGGAAAAGTCATCCAGAATCATTTGAAAAACTTTTCCGTGTTCTAGTGTAGTAATCCCTTTAACATTTTCGGCTAAAAAAAACTTTGGCTTTTTTGCCTCAATAACTCTAATAAGCTGCTTATAAAGTTCGTTTCGCTTGTCCGCTGCGTTGCGCTTCATATTGGCGACCGAAAAACCCTGACAAGGGAATCCGCCAATCACAATATCACAACCAGGAATACTATCCGTACTTACTTCTGAAATATCACCGCAAACAATATGATTTCCAATGTTGTTCCTATAAGTAGACACGGCATCTTTATATATATCATTGGCCCAAATGATTTCATGACCAGCCATCTGAAAACCCAAATCCAACCCGCCTGCTCCACTAAAGAGGGAAACCACCTTCATAATTTCTCTTCCTTTTCTAATCTCATCAATTCAGTCCCCAGAAGTTTAGCAAACATGACAGGAACAGCATTTCCAATTTGCCGGTAACAGGAATTCATCGTACCGTAGAAACAAAAATTTTCCGGGAAAGTCTGAATACTTGCGCTCTCGCGAATTGTTAGTCTCCTTATTCCGTTATAATGCGGAATAGCGCATACGCCGCCCTTTCCATTCCCGCGTGCAAGAATAGTGGGAGAAGGCTTATCAGGATCCGTTTTTCTGTGTCCAGTAAAATTCCGGTACTCAACTTTATAGGCTGAATATATATGGTTTAATACTGTATTCTCTTGATCCGGGTCTGGGAAATGGCCAATCGCTTGCTTAATTGATACCCATTGGGGCAAAGTACCGCTCTTAGAATGCGTAGGTTTTGGGAATTTGAATTTTAATTCTGCCCCCAAGTCTTTTCTCTGCCCCACAATAAATACCCTTTGCCTTGTCTGTGGAACTCCATAATCAGCCATATTTACTAACTTGACCAATGTGAAGTAGCCAGCTTCTTCAAAATCAGAAACAATTTGCTTAATAGCTTCACCTTTGCCCAATGTCAGGATACCTTTTACATTTTCCGCAATGAAATATTTTGGTTGTTTTAATTTTATAATTTGGTAAAAAAAGCGGTAAAGCTGATTTCTATCATCTTCCAGCGCCCGTAACCGATTTGCTTGTGAAAAACCCTGGCAAGGAAATCCGCCAACGACCACATCAGCATCAGGCAAAGCTAATATATCAACATTTTTTATGTCACCACATACGATGTGGTTTCCTATATTCTTTTGATAAGTTTCAACAGCATCTTTATCAATATCATTTGCCCAAATAATTTCATTGCCCGCTTGAATTAAACCTAGGTCCAGCCCGCCAGCTCCGCTAAAAAGCGATATGATTTTCATGTATATGCTCCTAAAAGGTCCTTGCTTCTCTTTAAGCATTGAATCCTATCGTGTTTTTTATATTATGGCATATTTATTTGTTAGCGTCAATGTCCTGCTATTTTCTTAAGAGTTAAGGGATGTATGTGATACAATGATGTGTGACAGATAAGGAATAAAAAAAGGTAGCGAATAGGGATGGCCTGTGTTAAGGTTGAGTTGCCAAGACAAAACCGAAAGGCAGGTGCCACCCTATCCGCTATGAATACGATAACACAA
>CABUKB010000024.1 GCA_902492045.1 uncultured Oscillospiraceae bacterium
TTAAGATCGCCGGTTCCATGGCGTTCAAGGAGGCGATGCGCAAGGCCGATCCGGTTCTGCTCGAGCCGATCATGAAGGTGGTCGTCACCGTCCCCGAAGAGTATATGGGCGATGTCATCGGCGATATCAACTCCCGCCGCGGCTTGATGCAGGGCATGGAAGCGGTTGCCGGCGCCCAGCAGATCCACGCGCTTGTCCCGCTGTCCGAAATGTTCGGCTATGCCACCGACCTGCGTTCCCGCACCCAAGGGCGCGGCCAGTACGTCATGGAACCCGCGCATTACGCCGAGGTTCCCAAGAGCGTCGCCGAATCCATCATGTCCAGCCGGGCCAAGAAGCCGGACTGATTCCGGGCGGATAACATCCCGGCAGGGCCAGCCCCTTTCCCAAGTGAAAGAATTGGAAAAAAGGCTTGAAATTCCTGGATGAAGTTGCTACAATGAGTCCGTGCAGGCTCAAAAATATTTGAGGTTGATAAAAGGAGGAACGCCATTATGGCAAAGGCAAAATTCGAAAGAACGAAGCCCCATGTAAACATCGGCACCATCGGCCACGTCGACCATGGCAAAACCACTTTGACCGCGGCCATCACCAAGGTCCTGAACTTGAAGGGCGACGCCGATTTCGTGGATTATGCGAACATTGATAAGGCTCCTGAGGAGCGCGCCCGCGGAATCACGATCAACACCGCCCACGTGGAATATCAGACCGAGAAGCGCCACTATGCCCATGTGGACTGCCCCGGACACGCCGACTATGTTAAAAACATGATCACCGGTGCTGCGCAGATGGACGGCGCCATCCTGGTCGTGTCGGCCGCCGACGGCCCCATGCCCCAGACCCGGGAGCACATCCTGCTTTCCCGTCAGGTGGGCGTGCCCTATATCGTCGTGTTCATGAACAAGTGCGACCAGGTCGACGATCCCGAACTGCTCGAGCTCGTCGAAATGGAAATCCGCGAACTGCTCAACGAATATGAGTTCCCGGGCGACGACACCCCCATCATCAAGGGCTCGGCTTTGGCGGCGCTGGAGTGCAACTCCACCGATCCGAACGCCCCTGAATATGCGCCGATCCTTGAACTGATGAATGCCGTCGACGAGTATATCCCCAGCCCTGAGCGCACCACCGACAAGCCCTTCCTCATGCCGGTGGAAGATGTCTTCACCATCACCGGGCGCGGCACCGTCGCCACCGGCCGTGTGGAGCGCGGTAAGCTCAATATGTCTGACGAAGTGGAGATCATCGGCCTGACCGATGAACGCAAGAAGACGGTGGTCACCGGCATCGAGATGTTCCGCAAGCTGCTTGACTACGCGGAGGCCGGCGACAACATCGGCGCCCTGCTGCGCGGTATTCAGCGCAATGAGATTGAACGCGGCCAGGTTCTCTGCAAACCCGGCTCCATCAATCCTCACACCAAGTTCCATGGCCAGGTGTATGTCCTGTCCAAAGACGAAGGTGGCCGTCATACCCCCTTCTTCAACAATTACCGCCCGCAGTTCTATTTCCGTACCACCGACGTGACCGGCGTCATCACGCTGCCCGAAGGCACCGAGATGTGCATGCCCGGCGATAACGTGGAGATGGACGTGGAACTCATCACCCCCATCGCGATTGAAGAGGGCCTGCGCTTTGCTATCCGTGAAGGCGGCCGTACCGTTGGTTCCGGCGTTGTCACCAAGATCAACGGCTAAACCCTGCGTTCGATTCGGAATCCCCCTGCCGCGCCGCGGCAGGGGGTTCTTTTTTGTACGCTTCCTGCCGGGTGGCGGGATTTTTCAGGGAATCCGGTAGAGGAACGGTGTTCCCCGCATCCCCAAAATGCGTGGAATTTGTCCCATCCGATCACCCGTGAAATGGTCAACGCCGGTGTCCAAGACGTATACAAGAGACGCCGTGCCAATCGGGATGAACCCGAAGGACGGGGCCTCGCCCAAGATGGTGTGGTCGAAAGAATGGGCGAGGGATAACGCCAGGCCAATCGGGATGAACCCGAAGGGCGGGGCCTCGCCCAATATGGTGTGGTCGAAAGAATGGGCGAGGGATAACGCCGTGCCAATCGGGATGAATCCGAAGGACGGGGCCTCGCCCAAGATGGTGTGGTCGAAAGAATAGGCGAGGGATAACGCCAGGCCAATCGGGATGAACCCGAAGGACGGGGCCTCGCCCAAGATTGGTGTGGTCGAAAGAATGGGCGAGGGATAACGCCGTGCCAATCGGGATGAACCCGATTGGCGGGGCCTCGCCCAAGATGGTGTGGTCGAAAGAATGGGCGAGGGATAACGCCGTGCCAATCGGGATGAACCCGATTGGCGGGGGACCGGCCCAAGATGGTGTGGTCGAAAGAATGGGCAGGGGGCCGGTCTAGTCATCCTGTTGAAAAAAATGGTCTGATCCCGCCTATGCTTGGTTATCCTGTATCTTGAAAGACGGAATGGATGCGTGTAAACTGATAAATGGATACACAACGTATCCACAAATCAAATACGCTGTCTTCGGGGCGGGGTGAAATTCCCCACCGGCGGTGAATTCCGGCAACGGAAAAGCCCGCGAATGCCTGATAAGGCATGGATTTGGTGAAATTCCAAAGCCGACGGTAAAGGACCGGTGATACAGCCGGTCTTGACAGGAATGCCACAGGCGTTCCTGCCCGGGTGTGTTATCCGCAGCGATGCGGGCCTGGGAACAGTCCGGATGGAAGAAGATGCATAAACGGCGGATGATGTTCGCTGTTGTCTCCTTTCGCACCCCGCAGAATGTCTGCGGGGCGTTTTATTTTCCCAGATAAGACGGCTGAAAAGAAAGAGGCGTATGATGATGCAGTCTGTTCGACCGACCGCTCGCGAGCCACTGGTGATCCTGGTGGCAACCGCCATGCTCTCCGCTTTGGCGCTGGCGATCTATCTTCTTTTTGAATTTCCTCTTCTGCCGACGGCGACGTACCTGAAAATGGATTTCAGTGATATTCCGGCGATTTTCGGCGCGGTGGTTTTCGGCCCGGTCTGCGGGGTGATGGTGGAACTGATGAAAAACCTGCTGGAAATGATGATCCGCGGGTTAGGCAGTCAGATGGGATTCGGGAACCTCCAGAATTTTTTGGTGGGCTGTGCCTACCTGCTTCCGTTTGCCGCCTGTTTCAACGGTTTTAAAAAGAAAAACCTTTCCACAACCTGGCGGTTGATCCTGGCGTCTCTGGCGGGAATCGTGTCCATGTTGGTGATCGGATTTTTCAGCAATTGGGCGGTGGCGCCGTTGTTTTTTCAGTTTTTCCTCAACGATCCGTTGGGTCCCGGGGAAGCCCTGGCGGCCGCTTGGATCAGTGTGCCGTTTAACCTGATAAAGTCGCTGATCCTCAGTGTGCTGATGGTTCCACTGCTCACGCTGACGCTCAAACCGATCCGCCGTATCCTGGGCGGGTTCCGATAAACCGGATCGAAGCGGGCGGCGTTTGTTCTTGACAAATTCGCCCGATATGGGGTATAGTATAGCATATAAACTCGAAAACGGGAATTCGGGGTGCCGGGCGGAGAAGCCTGTCGTTCGGCCGGGCCGGACATGCGGCACCCCGAGTGATGTATTCAAAAAACAGAATCATGCCTTATCAAGAGCGGCGGAGGGAACAGGCCCGATGAAGCCCGGCAACCGGTACGGAGCGTACAAGGTGCCAAATCCTGCGGCGGTAAGCCGGCAGATGAGGGGACGTAGCGCGCCCTGTGCTGACACCGGGGCGCTTTTTCTTTTGGAAAATGCCTGCATCCGTAGGCGGACGGGGAAGAGGAAAGGAGAGAAATGCTATGGCGAAACGGTTTTTTACCTCTGAATCGGTGACTGAGGGGCACCCGGACAAGGTGTGCGACCAGATCTCCGACGCGGTTCTCGACGCCATACTGGCGCAGGATCCGCAGGCTCATGTAGCCTGTGAAACCATGGCCACAACGGGGCTGGTGCTGGTCACGGGAGAAATCACCACAGGCTGCTATGTGGATATTCCCAAAATTGCGCGGGGGGTGATCCGGGACATCGGATACAACGACGCCGCTCAGGGGTTTGACGGGGATACCTGCGCCGTGCTGACCGCCATCGACGAGCAGTCGCCCGATATTGCCATGGGGGTGAACCGGGCCATGGAAGTCCGGGGGACGGCGGATGATGACCGCTATGATCGCACCGGCGCGGGGGATCAGGGGATGATGTTCGGCTACGCCTGCGACGAAACCCCGGAACGTATGCCGCTTCCCATCTCCCTGGCACACAGGCTGGCCCGCCGTCTGTCTTCCCTGCGCCGGGAGGGGACGCTGCCCTATCTGCGTCCCGACGGGAAAACCCAGGTGACGGTGGAATACGACGGCCATACCCCTGTGCGGATTGACGCGCTGGTGGTATCCACCCAGCACGATGCGGAAGTATCCCTGGAACAGATCCGCCGCGACCTGATCGAGCGGCTCATCCAGCCGGAGGTTCCCGCCCCGCTGCTCGACGGGGAAACGAAGATTTATGTCAATCCCACCGGGCGCTTTGTTGTGGGGGGGCCTCAGGGAGACAGTGGTCTGACCGGCCGCAAGATCATTGTGGATACTTATGGCGGGTACGCCCGTCACGGCGGGGGGGCTTTTTCAGGAAAAGATCCGACCAAGGTGGACCGCTCCGCCTCTTACATGGCGCGCTATGCGGCCAAAAACGTGGTGGCGGCCGGCCTGGCCCGCCGTTGTGAGGTCCAGATCGCCTACGCCATCGGCGTGGCCCGTCCCGTGTCGGTGCTGGTGGATACCGAAGGAACCGGGATTGTTCCGGATGACAAGCTTGCCGAGGCGCTGCGCGCCGTGTTTGATTTCCGGCCAGCCGCGATCATTGACCAGTTGGATCTGCGCCGGCCGATTTACCGGTCCCTGGCCGCCTATGGGCACATCGGACGGGAGGACCTCGGCGTCGCCTGGGAAAAGACGGATAAGACGGATGCGCTGCGGCGTTATTTGAACATATAGAGGGCGAGTACCCCCTGTTATTTGTGACCGTGGAATACCGGAGGGGGCGGCCTTTCTCCGGCGGAGCGGACAAAAGACCCCCGGCCTGATTGTACAGGCCGGGGGTCTTGCCATGTAACCAATTCCTCCGTGGGGGTCAATCGACATACACGTCCACGACGTTTCCATCGCCTTGCAGGGTGGTGACAATGAGCTGAAGGGTCTCTTCCGTTTTCGGGAAAACCAACACTTTAATGGTGGAGGTGTCTTTTTTCCGCCGGAATTTGGTTTCGCTGTCACACAGGATCTGCATGGAATGCAGAACCGAGCCGGTGCGCCTGATCAGCTTGGAGATTTTCGGCACCTGTTCAGACAAATCCCTGACCTCCACATACAGGGCTTTGCCTACCTTGCCTTTCACCACAACCTTTTTAAGCGAGTTGAGCGTCAGGTAGACCACACAGGTGGCGATGATTGCGCCGGTGACAAAGCCCGCGCCAATGGCGATGCCGACGCAGGAAACCGCCCACAGGCTCGCCGCGGTGGTGAGGCCCTTGACCGAAAATCCCTCGCGCAGGATCGTACCCGCGCCGAGAAAGCCGATACCACTGACGACCTGTGCGCTCATGCGGGTGATATCCACGTTCATCTGTCCCTGATATTTTTCGCCAATATACACCGAGGTCAGCATAATCAGCGCCGAGCCGACCGCGACCAGAATATGGGTGCGGAAACCCGCGGGGCGGTGCGAATGCTCGCGTTCAAAGCCGATGATGCCGCTGAGAAGCACGCACAGCCCGAGCTTCCACGCCGCGTCCAGCGCATAGCGGAACTCGTCGTTATTCCAAAGCCATAGCGCGGTTTTCTGAATCCATTCCATGCATGTGCCTCCCTTCCCAGCCGGTTTGGAATTTCAATCCGGGCGGCATAAACGCCGCCCGGACCAATCAGAATATCCATTACGCAATGGTGCCCGTCCACTGTCTATCTATAATATCCTACAATTATACCACACCGTATCCCTTTTTACAATGTTTTTTTATTGTTGCTTTTTAAAATCGGCAGCCGCTATTGCGGGGTTTGCCGGCCATGCATTACATTATGCCCTGGCGGGGGTTTTTATGCCTAGGATCCCGCCCTGGCAGGGGGAGGCCACAACCATCCGCCGGGAGACGGACTGAGGGTTCGAGCGGCGCCCGCTCTTATCGCGGGCGGCATCTGCGAGTTTGGCCGGAAACGGACCCTGGTCCTCCGTATCCGGGGAAATCCCCGCCTCAATCGTGCCGTCTCCAACCGCTTTTCCGCCCGCATCCCGGGCAATACTTTTCACTTCCCAGCAGTTCGGCGCCACAATAGGGGCAGGGGTCTGTCAGCATATAGCCGCAGTGCAGACAGTTCCGTCCCCGCGCCATTGTCTTGCCGCAAGAGGGGCAGACCGTTTTTTCCGGCCGTACTCTGGCCCCGCAGTTTGGGCAGAAACTGGCGTCTTCCGATACCTCCCGGCCGCATTGAGGACATGGTGTACCCATTGTCAGTGTGCTCCTTTCTGAACCCTTCTTCTATATAAAAGACCGGTCCTTTGCCGTATTTTGGCGGTAGATTTGGTAGTAAATCGTTTTTTCTCCTTTTAGTATACCCTGTTTTGTCGAATTGTCAAATTTCAGTTGATAAGTATATTATTATTGTTCTCCCGGGTGATACTGTTTACTAGGGTGATGGTATATGCAATATTTTGGCGAACGGTTACGGCAGCTTCGCCGGGCCCGGGGAATGACCCAGCAGGAATTGGCGGAAAAGCTGCATATGACAAAAGCGTCGGTTTCCGCTTATGAGACTTCGGGCAAGTATCCTTCGGTGGAGGTACTCCGAAAACTGGCGGAACTGTTTCGTGTTTCCGCCGATTATCTATTGGGCCTGGCTGATGACAACCGGATGGATTTCACCCCGTTGACCGACGAGCAGTTCGGGCTTATCAATGGTCTTATACAAGAATTTGCCGCGTTGAATGCCATTGCGGAAGATAAAGACCCATAAGACCGGGGATGGTGTCATCCCGGTTTATGGGTCTTTATACACGGACGGTACCCGCCGTAGGACCGGCAGGGGGACAAGAGCACGTCAACCGCATCTTGTGGCTTTGGACTCCCTTGAAAGGCGGGTGTCGTTCGGAAACTTTTCCGCAAAATAGCGGTGGTCCGTCTTGCATTTTGCGGCGGGGTATGCTATACTATCAAAACGGACGAACCAGGTATGTGTTCACGATAGGATAACGCCCTTGGTTCTGAAGAATAAAAGATTTCCAAATTCGGGGTGTAGCTCAGTTTGGTAGAGCGCTTGGTTCGGGACCAAGAGGCCGTGGGTTCAAGTCCCGCCACTCCGACCAGAAGTATGTCGAAAGAAGTCGATTGCTGTAAAGCAATTGATTTCTTTTTTCTATTGTGGTAAAATAAAAAAATTATGATTTATAAAGGTGGGGATAATTTATGAAAACAGGCTGTCAAGTATATTTAACAGGGTCTGTCGAGGCGGTGGAGTTTTACCAGAGAGCTTTTGATGTAACATTAGGGATGAACTTTAAAAACGAAGACGGCACATTTGCGCACGCTTCTTTAATGTATGGTGAAAATGAAATACTCGCAATCGCTGAAAATCAGAACAGTCGGAGGAAGCCTTCTATGGAGAATGGGAATGGGATGTCTTTTAATTGTTATGAATTAGGGACACGAGAGGCCGTATTGAGAGCCTTTGATGTATTAAGTGAGGGAGCATTAAGTAATGAGAATCCAAATGGTCCGGGACCTCTTCCATGGTGTGATTTTTGCTTCTACCTAACAGATAAATTTGGCATTCATTGGTGGGTTGCAATATAACATTTATCCTCATCCTCTCTAACTGTTAAAGGTATTTGTAAAACTCTCGCATCCTTTTCGCGGTGCATTTTATACGCTTTTATTACCGCAACCACACTATCACGGTGAATCCACTCACGTAGTTACAGCGAAAAGATAGAGAGGGATCAGTTTCGTTTAACTCCGGTTGGATGGTGTATCCATACGGATCCATTACACTAAATACACCATATGGAGGTAAATAAGATGAAAGAGATGGACTGTGTTGAAGTCATTGTGGAAAAGGAATGTTATGTAAAAGAGGGCGTACACAAGGGTATGCAGGGTTGGATTTGTGATCCTAAGAATATCGATGGTTCTTGGTTGGTTAATTTTCCGCAATATGGGGAAAAGCAAGACA
>CABUKB010000025.1 GCA_902492045.1 uncultured Oscillospiraceae bacterium
TAAACAGCTCTTATTCTCTTTCCCAATTTTGTAACACATCATTGACTAACCGACAATCCGGCGGCAAAAGACACCCGCAAAAGGCTTGACCCTCAGAGGGAAGGATGTTAAAATAAGGAGGTATATTTTGTCGATATCCCCGGCCCATCCGAGACGCGCGGACAGGCTCTCCAAGATGGTTGCGGGGGATCATTCCTGTGGGGGAGGAGAGTGGCGGTCTTGATTGCCATTGTGGATTACGGTGCGGGCAATCTCCGCAGTGTGGAACTCGCATTTGCCAGACTGGGTGTGCATACGCAGGTGACCGCCGACCCCGACATGCTGGCCCTGGCCGACGGGCTAATCCTGCCCGGAGTGGGGGCTTTTTCCGACGCCATGGAGGCGCTTCGACACAGCGGCGTGGTGCCGGCGGTTTTGGAAGCGGTAAGCTCGGGTAGGCCGCTTTTGGGGATCTGTCTGGGGATGCAGCTGCTTATGGACGGCAGTGAGGAGGGACCCGGTGAGCCGGGGCTCGGCCTGATCCCCGGTATGGTCCGGCGTCTTCCTGACTGTGGGTTGAAAATCCCTCATATGGGCTGGAACAATCTGATTCCGGCGAAACCAAGCCCGCTGTTAGCGGGGCTGCCGGAGGAGCCCTATGTTTACTTTGTTCATTCCTTTGCTTGTGAGGCGGCCGATCCCGCCGATGTCCTTGCTGTGACGGAATACGGCGTCCCGTTCCATTCCGCCGTCCAGAGAAAACATGTCCTGGGCTTTCAGTTTCACCCGGAAAAATCCGGGGAGGTGGGTCAGAGGCTTCTGGCGAATTTTGTGGAGTTGGTAAGGGGGTCGACCTGATGCACGCGAAACGGATCATTCCCTGCTTGGATATCAAAGACGGGCGCGTGGTCAAAGGCGTGAATTTCGTGGATCTGCGAGATGCTGGCGATCCGGTCGAGGTGGCGGCCGCTTATTCCCGAGAAGGGGCGGACGAGGTGGTATTCCTGGACATCACCGCCACCCATGAAGGCCGCGCGACTGTGGCAGAGTTGGCCGCGCGGGTGGCGGAACAGCTTTCGATCCCCTTTACGGTTGGCGGCGGGATCCGCACGGTGGAGGATTTTCACGATGTTCTGCGCCAGGGCGCGGATAAAATCAGCGTCAATTCCGCCGCCATCGAACGCCCGGAACTCATCTCCGAAGCCGCCGGGCGTTTCGGGAGCCAATGCGTTGTCGTGGCCATTGATGCCAGGCGGAGGAAGGGCGGCGGCTGGGATGTATACAAACACGGCGGCCGGTTAAACACCGGCCTGGATGTCCTCGAATGGGCGGCCCGGGCTGAAAGGCTTGGCGCGGGTGAAATCTTGCTGACCAGTATGGACGGCGACGGTACCAAAGCGGGCTACGACCTGGAATTGACCGCGACGGTGTCTCAACGGGTGGGTATTCCCGTTATCGCCTCGGGCGGAGCCGGGAATATGGAACATTTTGCCGACGCTTTCCTCAAGGGGAAAGCCGACGCGGTCCTGGCGGCTTCCCTGTTCCATTACCGCGAAGTGGGTATAGGCGAACTCAAAACCTATCTGGCGTCAAGGGGGATCCCGGTACGTCCAGCGGCGAAATAGAGGAGGAACAATATGGCAGCGAAATTTGTATTTGTCACCGGAGGAGTGGTCTCGGGCCTCGGCAAGGGAATTACCGCCGCATCGCTTGGACGTTTGCTCAAATGCCGGGGGTTGAGCGTCTCGGTGAAGAAACTCGACCCCTATCTGAACATTGATCCGGGCACCATGAATCCTATCCAGCATGGCGAAGTGTTCGTCACGGATGACGGCGCCGAGACCGATCTGGACTTGGGACACTATGAGCGTTTCATTGATGTCAGCCTTTCCCAGAACAGTTCGGTGACATCGGGAAAGGTCTACTGGAATGTGCTGCAAAAGGAACGGCAGGGGGATTATGACGGCGGAACCGTCCAGGTGATCCCTCATATTACCGACGAAATCAAGCGTCGTATTGCCCTGGATGCGGATAAATACGATGTGCATATCGTGGAAATCGGCGGAACGGTCGGGGATATCGAGGGCCTGCCGTTTCTTGAGGCGATCCGCCAGTTTGCCGTGCAGCACGGGCGGCAGAACTGCCTTTTCCTTCATGTCACGCTTATGCCTTACATCGCCGCCTCGCAGGAGATGAAGACAAAGCCTACCCAGCACTCGGTCAAAGAATTGCTCTCCCTGGGCATCCAGCCCGACATCATCGTCTGCCGGGCGGAACAGCCCATATCCCGGGAACTCAAAGATAAAGTGGCACTGTTCTGCAATGTTCCGAGGGAAAACGTCATCGCGAACTGCGATGTTCCACTGCTGTATGAGGCCCCGCTTGCGCTGGAGGATGAGGGGTTGGCCGAAATCGTCTGCAAGGGTTTGGGGCTGGGCAGCCTGCCACTGGATTTGACCGAATGGAAGAAGATGGTGGATACCCTCCGCCACCCTGAAGTGACCGTCACCATTGCCCTGGTGGGCAAATACGTGGAACTTCATGATGCGTACTTGAGTGTCGCCGAGGCGCTCAAGCATGGCGGTATCCCAAGCCACGCGGCGGTGGACATCCAATGGATCGACGCGGAAACGCTGACCGACCAAAATGCGCAGGAGATACTCGGATCGGCCGACGGGATTCTGGTTCCCGGCGGGTTTGGCAGCCGTGGGATCGAAGGAAAGATCGCCGCCGCCCGTTATGCCCGTGAAAACAGGGTTCCGTTTTTGGGTATTTGCCTGGGGATGCAGATCGCGGTGGTGGAGTTTGCCCGCCATGTGCTGGGGTATGCGGATGCGCATACCACCGAAATCGACCCCACCACGACCCACAATGTCATTGATTTGATGCCCGACCAGAGGGCGGTGGAGCAGCGGGGCGGCACCATGCGGTTGGGACAATACCCCTGCGTGTTGGATATCCGCTCTAAAGCATACGGCGAATATGGTGAGGAGCTCATTTTTGAGCGCCACCGTCATCGGTATGAATTTAACAACGATTACCGGCAGGTCATGGAGGAAAAAGGCATGCTGCTCGCCGGTATTTCACCGGATAAGCATATTGTCGAGATGATCGAACTGCCGGAGCATCCCTGGTTTGTGGCCTGTCAGTTCCATCCCGAATTCAAATCCCGCCCCAACCGGCCGCACCCGTTATTCCGTGGACTGATTACGGCGGCCGTCAAAAGAAAAAACGCTCAAGGCTGATAGGTTCGCGGGAAGAGACGATAGCCTCTTCCCGCAGGTTTTTACTGCAGAGGGAAGCCCACGGCCATTTAGCCCCGCAATCGCGATTCGGCGTCGCGACTAGCCGGAGAGGGCTATGAATGGGTAGACGGGTTGCTACGGCTTCTTATATAGGATGTAAAGAGAAAAGGTAGAATAGGTGGATGGGCATGCTGGAGTTTTGGCACCGAACCGGCCGGCTTTCCTTAAATCAAACAATTGTGATGGGCATTTTAAATGTAACCCCCGACAGTTTTTCCGATGGGGGCCGGTTCATCTCACCGGAAAAGGCTTTGGAACGCGCCGTTCAGATCCAAGAGCAGGGAGCGGGTATTCTTGATATAGGCGCCCAGTCCACCCGCCCCGGGCATGTTCTGGTGTCACCGGAAGAGGAAATCAAACGCCTGCTGCCGGTACTCCAACTGTTAAAAGGGCGCATTCACATTCCGATTTCGGTGGATACTTTCTATCCCACTGTTGCAAAAGCGGCGATGCAGGAGGGTGCCTCGATTCTCAACGATGTTTCCGGTCATCTCGACAACGGCATGATGGAACTCGCCGCCCGGACGGGCGCCGGTCTGGTTTTGATGCATGCAGGGGACGGCGCGGATGATACCGGGGACGAGAGTGAGGATGTGCTCCGAACGGTCCGCCTTTATTTTGAGGCGGCATTGAGCCGGGCCGGTCGATTGGGCCTTGATCGAAAGAGGCTTTGTCTGGATCCCGGCATCGGATTCGGCAAGACCCGGGATGGGGACCGCCGCTTGGTTTCCCATTTGAGGCGGATCATGGACGGTTTGCCCGAGGTGGCGCTTCTCATCGGTGCCTCCCGGAAGCGTGTGGTGGGGGAATGCCGGGAAAAGGCGGTGGCGGTCGGGGATAGACTGGCGGGCACCCTTGCGTTTCAAAGTATCGCGCAATGGCAGGGTGCCCGTATTCTGCGGGCGCACGATGTCGCGGAATCTGTCCGTGCGGCGGCTGTGGTGGATGCATTGATAGGAGAAGGAGGGGAGCCGTGATGGCACCGGATAGAAAAAATTTGGATCAGATACAAATCCGTGGCCTGCGTGTGTATGCTTACCATGGGGTCAAAGAAACGGAAAAGGAGAAAGGGCAGCCGTTTGAATTGGATATCGTATTATGGACGGATGTGAGTTTATCCGGCAGGACCGATCATCTCGAAGATACCGTGAATTATTCCAAAGTGGCCCAAAAAGCGACAGCCCTTCTCCAGTCAGAAAAAAATAATTTGGTTGAGCGGGCTGCCACCCGGGTGGCGGAAGGCATACTGGAGGCCTTTCCGGTTGAGGGGGTGACGGTTTGCCTGAAAAAACCGAGGGCGCCGATTGCGGCCGACTTTCAATATGTGGCGGTGCAAATCACCAGATGGAGGCAGCAATGAAAGCGGCGTTGGGACTTGGGAGCAACCAGGGCGATTCTCGGACCATTTTGCGGATGGCCCTGGATGCCCTGGACGCTTTGCAGGGCACATCGGTGACAGCGGTCTCTTCCCTATATCGAACTTCCCCTGTGGGGTATACAGATCAGCCGGATTTTTATAATGCTGTGGCGGAGGTGGAAACCTCTTTGTCCCCCCATGCGTTGTTGGGTGCCTGTCTGGGGATCGAGGCGGCTCTTGGCCGTGTGCGGACCTTTCGCAATGCTCCCCGTATCATTGATATTGATCTGCTGTTTATGGAAAATATACGGTCCTCCGATTCCGAGCTGATATTGCCCCATCCCCGCGCAATGGAAAGAGGCTTTGTTCTCATTCCACTGCTTGAATTGCACCCGGATGGACAAGGATTTCAAATGGATATAGCGGCTGCGGCGGATCGGGTGGGGCCTTCGGGGGTTATACGAATTGAGAAGACATTTTGGAGATAGAAAAAAGACAAAAATTTAAAAAACGGGTTGACAAAGGGGAGAGAGGGGTGGTATGATAGCAAGGCGCTCTTG
>CABUKB010000026.1 GCA_902492045.1 uncultured Oscillospiraceae bacterium
GATTGAGGAGACTACCCTTCATCTTCCGCCCTGGGAATGCGCTTTAGCCGTACTCGAAACCGGCGGAGAAGAGAATGGATAAAACATTAGGAGGCTATGACGATGATTGTTTACGATCCTTTTTGGAAAATTCTCAAGGAGCGGGGAATCAGCACGTATGCCCTGATCAACCGTTACGGGATCAGCAGCAACACCATTCATCGCCTGCGGCACAATATGGGTGTGACCACGGGTCTGATTGATGAGCTGTGCCGGATTCTGCAATGCCGGCCCGAGGACATCCTGCAGTATGTACCGGAGGAGAAATGATCTCCTCCTGTGGGGTCATTTGCAGAAGACATGGCGTCCGATGGTGGCGACCACCGGTCGGGAACGGATCCATTGGCTGGTAGCTGTTTGGGGATTGTAGTAATAAATGGCGCCCCCTGAGGGATCCCAGCCGTTCATGGCATCACGGGCCGCCTTGTAGCAACTTTCCGCCACCGGCTGATCGAACTGTCCGTCGGTTAAAGCGGTGAAAGCCCCCTTTTGATAGATGACACCGGAAATGGTATCGGGAAAGGACGGGTGGGCCACTCGGTTGAGTACGACGGCTCCGACAGCTACCTGCCCGGTGTAGGGTTCGCCCCGGGACTCGGCGGAGATGATCCGCGCCAGCAGGTTGACGTCACTCTGGCTGTATTTGCCGCTGGAGCTGCTGGAGGAGTTCCCCGAGGAGGAGAAAATCCCCATGGCCTTCAGTGTGGCGGGACCGGCGATTCCGTCAACTGTAAGGCCGTTTTTCTTTTGAAACCAGATGACGGCATCCCGGGTTTTGGGGCCATATATGCCGTCCACCTTATCGTTTAGGTATCCCCAGCGGATCAGCTTGGTTTGGATGGTGCGTACCTCTTCGCCGCGGGACCCCATTTTGGACAACGCGTCCACGGTGGTGGCCGGCTGGCAGCAGAAGACAGCGGCGGTGAACAGTGTCAGTACCAGCGCGGAAAAAATCTGGAACAGTCGACTGTATCGCCTGGGGGATGCGGAAGGGGCCGTATGGTTTTGACGGTTCATAAGAATCCAGCCTTTACTCTCAGATTTCAGTGGTTGCGTTCCTTAGTTTGCCGGATTCTTTCCCCATTATGCCGGGAAGTACTGGATTGGAAGAAAATGGCCTCCCAGCGGGAATTGGTATACGTTTTGTAATATTCCGTCGGAATATCAGCACTTGAAAAAATAACGGTGAAAAAAGATGAAATTTTCCTTGACAAAGTAGGGAGGGGAGTGCTATGATAGCAAAGCGCTCTTCGGGGGCGGGCCGCTGAGAAGCGGAAAAACGGCCTGGGAAGAGGGCTCCGGGGCTCAGGGGAGTCTTGGGCAGGACCTTGAAAATTAAACAACGAAAGAGAACGAAACGAGAACCCGTTTAATTCAGAAACCGGGAAACCGGAGCCGGTGGGGACACCGGGAGAGACGCCAAGTGCGTCGAGCTTAGAGATAGGCTCTAAAGGAGATTGTGGCTCTTCGGAAGAAGGGTTATGATACAATTTTTTAGAGAGTTTGATCCTGGCTCAGGACGAACGCTGGCGGCGTGCCTAACACATGCAAGTCGAACGGAGATACAGGGGCTTGCCCCTGTATCTTAGTGGCGGACGGGCGAGTAACGCGTGAGGAACCTGCCCTTCAGTGGGGAATAACGGCTGGAAACGGTCGCTAATACCGCATGACACATTGGTACCGCATGATACTGATGTCAAAGGAGCAATCCGCTGAAGGATGGCCTTGCGTCCGATTAGCTAGTTGGTGGGGTAACGGCCTACCAAGGCGACGATCGGTAGCCGAACTGAGAGGTTGATCGGCCGCATTGGGACTGAGACA